>JBGTNL010000035.1:0-50036 GCA_041743085.1 Flavobacteriaceae bacterium | reverse complement strand
CGAAATTTTATATTTTGCCCCGCCCGGAATTGCGAAAAGGCAATTCCGACCTTGTGCATTCCTCTCTCTTCGTTCGTCGGATGCAAGAGGGGAGGTAGATCCGGAAACCCCGAGGCAGAGCCATCGGGGAATTATTTAGATTAAAGGTACCTTTTGACCAACTCTGTCAGGATAGCAATGAAAATGTTGAACAGGTTTTTATGGGCTCAATTGCCAAATGATGTATTCTAAAGAAGCTCGATTTATCAAAAACCCATAATAACAAGCCATTTTGGAGTCCGATGCCCTCTGGTCTAAAGGTGTGCCCTAAATTTCAGGTTTCAGGAAATTTAGTTAAATCTGAAGCTTTTCAGACTTGAGACAAGAAACGCGATTTCGTTCCTGTCTACAGCTTACCGTTTACCAGCTTTTTAACTTCCTCCAGCTCCAATCCCCCATAATTCCCGGAACTCATCAATAACAGCACCGAGTTCTCATAATCCTGATCGAAAACAAAATCCCTAAAAGCGGTTGCCTCCGTAAAAATTTTAAGGTCCTCCCTTTTAAAGGCCAGCGAAATTTGTGCCGGAGTTACCTCCTTAAGCTTTTTGATCCTGACAGATTCCGGCAAATAAAATACTACTGCCACATCGGCCGGATCCAATGCCCCCTTGTATTCTTTTAAGAATTCCGAATTAAAACTGCTATAGGTGTGGAGTTCAAGACACGCAATGAACTTTCTGTCCGGATACTGCTCTTTTACCGCCTTTGTAGTAGCGGCAACTTTACTGGGTGAATGTGCAAAATCCTTATAAACTACACAGTTCCTGTTCCCTGCAATTTTTTCCAATCGTTTGGAAGCTCCTTTAAAACTTGCTATCGCCAGATAGAAGTCGTTTTCATCCAGGCCCATGTTCTGGCAGATCCATTTTGCTCCCGCCAAATTACTTAGGTTATGCTTACCAAAAACTTCAATAGGCATGTTTCCCTCGGGGGTATTCAAAAAGGTCTGTCCGTTTTTAACCTCATGCTCCGGGGTGCGGTAAGGAAACTTTCGAATGGCGTTTTCAGAGGCTTCCACTACTTCTCTTACCTCAATATCCTCTTCATTATAGGTAATACTTCCGCCATTTATGATGCTATCAACGAATATTCTGAATTGCTCCACGTAGTTTTCGTAGGTAGGGAATACATTAATGTGATCCCAGGCTATTCCACTCAACAAGGCAATATTCGGCTTGTACAAATGAAACTTGGGGCGCCTGTCTACCGGAGAGGACAAGTACTCATCTCCCTCAAGGACTATAAAATCGTTTTCTTCCGTGAGATGTACCATACGGTCAAAACCATCCAATTGGGCACCCACCATATAATCCACTTTCTTCCCGTGATAGTTAAGTACATGAAGGATCATTGAGGTGATCGTGGTTTTTCCGTGACTGCCGCCAATGACTACCCGCGTTTTATACCTGGACTGCTCATACAAAAATTCCGGATAAGAGTAGGTCTTCAGGCCCAATTCTTCTGCCCTCCCGAGTTCGGGATTATCCGGTTTGGCGTGCATGCCAAGGATGACTGCATTGAGGCCCGGATGTATTTTGCTGGGGAACCAACCAAATTCGGTGGGTAGCAGCCCTTCACTTTCCAATCGGCTCCGGGAAGGCTCAAAAATTACATCGTCACTTCCCGTTATATGATATCCCTTATGGTGAAGCGCCAACGCCAGATTGTGCATGACACTGCCTCCGATCGCAATAAAATGAATGTGCATTTAGACAGAATTATTACGTAAAGATAGGGATTGAAAAGTGCTTGCCAAACCTTTCTTTGCCCCCCATTTTCTTTTTATATTCGTAGGATAATAGACGAATTTCCTGGAACCGGCAATCCAAGATTTAAAACTTCAGAGGTTTATGTCCCATCCAAATTCGCTGAGCCGAAGAAAGTGTTAAATGAAAATATGTACCTTCTTAAAAAGAGAAACTAAACCACCATGCACTGAAAGTACATCGGTTTAAAACCTAAGGAATGAAGTTCCCTTTGAACAGCAATACACAGGCAGGCAGCTGGCAGTGAACAGCATTGCATACGATCATATGACAAAGTCCTTATATAATTGACTGTCAGTGATTTAAAAAAACACGTTCCTTGGTTTAGGAAAACTTCCAAATCCTTGTCCTTTAGACTTCTTGCCTCGTATTTCGTACCTCGTATTTCCCTCCCCAGTTATATCATCGGTAGACCCGTTTTTAGGCGGGGGCGGTACTGCCAACTGAATACTGCCTGCTGGATAAAAGTTTTTAGAAACTAAAGGTCTTACAATGAAATTGCATAGTTTTAACTAACGTTTGAGACCAGTAAAATGGACATTACCTAAACTCGGGTGCAAAAATAGGTGCTACTGGAAATTAAATTGAATTTGGTATTAAAACCTGACTAAATAAAAAAAAGTTATGCAAATCTCGCTAAAAGGAAAGAAAGCACTGGTAGGCGGCAGTAGTGCAGGTATCGGGAAAGCTATTGGCCGGCAACTGGCGGAAAGCGGCGCAAGTGTTACCCTCATGGCCAGAAGCGAAAATAAGCTACGTAAGCTCATTGAGAACCTCCCAACCGGCAACGGGCAGCAGCACGACTACCTGCTGGTTGATTTTTCTGATTTCGACAAATACAGAGTGATCATTTCGGGCTATTTTCAAAAGAATTCCGTGGACATTCTGGTAAACAACACCCAGGGCCCTGAAGCCGGAGGGGCCTTGGAAAAAAACGTTGAGGATTATCAAAACGCTTTTGACCTGTTGTTCAAAAATGTTGTTTTTACTACGGAATTAGCTTTGAAGGGCATGCTTAAAAAAAAGTGGGGCCGGGTAATAAACGTGGCCTCCGTTTCTGTAAAAGAACCTTTATCCTACCTCGCCCTCTCCAATACCATCAGGGCCGCTGTGGTGACCTGGGGCAAGAGCCTGGCAATGGATGTGGGAGCCTCCGGAATAACAGTTAACAGTATATTGACCGGTTACTTTGACACCGAGCGTATTTCTCAGCTAAATTCAAAGAACGCCGAAAAATTGGGGGTACCGGAAAAGGAACTCCTGAAGGCCCTGGAGGAATCCACGGCAGTAAAGCGCATTGGAGATCCAAAGGAGTTCGGATATCTTGTTGCCTTTCTGGCCTCGGAAAAGGCGGGCTACATAACAGGTACAAGCCTTCCGATAGATGGTGGCTATCTGCGGTCCCTCTAATCTATTGGAAGTTGCGAGGTTCAATTAACGTTAATGATCTTTATCCGTACTTATATGCAAGTTGTTGGGTTAACTAACCCAAAACATCCTTTCGCTCATTTCTAATTGTTTGGCACATGAATTGGATGGATATTTGCTGAAGAAGTCTATAAATATCCGATAAACGCAGATGAGAAATAAAAAATTTCTAGAAAGTTTACCCGCCTCTGGCGGGCGACTATGCTCAAGGCAGAGCCACAGAGGTATACCTCGACAGGCTCGGCACAGGTTTCGCCCGTTTCATTTTGGCCTTGGAGCCAAAAACCGAAATTTTGTATTTTACCTCACCCGGAACTGCTTAAAAAGCAGTTCCGACCTCTCCAAAGGAGAGGTAAATCGGAAACCCCTAGGCAAAGCCATAGGGGAATTACTTAGGTTAAATTGTTCGCTGCGGTGGGTGTGATCTAACAGCATATTATGAAAACTGTCTCTACGATCTTAATAATACTCCTATTCTCCCTTACGGCTCATTCCCAACAAAAGGATGACTCGTACACAGCACTTTGGAAAGAGGTCCAAAAACAGGAGAAGGATGCGCTGACCAAGTCGGCCCTAAAAGTGGTGCGCAGCATTTCCGAGAAGGCCCGAAAGGAAAAGAATTCACCTCAAATCGTGAAGGCACTATTATACACTTCCAAGTATGCGCTGATCTTAGAGGAGGACGCTCAGCTAAAAATCAGCAACGATTTTAAAAAGGCAATACGAGAAAATGAATTTCCTGCGACAAACATATTGGAAAGTTATCTTGCCAATCTCTATTGGCAATATTTTCAGGAGAACAGATTCCGCTTTTACAACCGTACTAAAACGGAGGCGAAAGTAGACAGTACGGATTTCAGGACCTGGGACCTCACCACACTTTTCCAGGAAATCAGGCTACATTTTGAGAATTCGCTCCGGCAATCCAAGACACTTCAAAAAATCAAAGTTTCGGAATTTGATGCCCTTCTCGATCAACAGGAAGATTCAGAGATCTACCGCCCCACGTTATTTGATCTTCTTACTCATGCAGCATTGGACTTTTATGCAGCTGATGAGAACAGTATAACAAGGCCCGCGGATAAATTTGAAATTGCCGATCCGGATTTGTTATGCGAGGCCATATTTTATACTAAAATAGCCCTCCCCACGGATGACGAAACCTCCCTTCAGACCAAGGCACTGGAAATTTATCAGGAGTTAATTCGTTTTCATCTGAGCGATGCTTCCCCTGAGGCGCTGGTAGACGCCGACCTGGACCGCCTGAGATATATTTATGCGAATGCCGTTTTTGAAAATAAAGATCCGCTATACGAAGAAGTACTAAAAAACGCTGCCGGGGGTCATGGGTCTCATGAGGTTTCAGCACTGTATCTTTATGAGATTGCGCAGTTATACGGCCAATTGGCAGAAAGACATCAACCCGAAACAAATGAAGAATATCAATGGAAAAGAAAAGAAGCACTGGAATTATGCGAAACCATAATCGAATCGAATCCTGAAAGTATAGGCGCTCAAAAAAGTGAAGCCCTGAAAGCTGCAATTTTGACAAAGGATCTGCAGTTGACCGTAGAACAACATATTCCCGCTAATAAGCCATCTAAATTATTGGTAAATTACAGAAACCAGAACGGCTTGCAGCTTACTGCGTATTTCATTGCTCAAAACCAACTGAAAAGACTCCGCGACATTTATCCTATTGAGAAACAATTACCATTTATAAAGAACCTTAAAATTGCCAAACAATGGGAAACCGATCTTAAAAACGAAAAGGATTATCAGACCCACAGTACGGAAGTTTTTCTTCCCTCCCTCGAAAATGGATCATACCTCATTCTCGCACAGCCAAAAAATACGGAGTCCTTTGCTTTTGGCCATACGCAGGTGACCAATCTGGCCTTATCAGAATCCAGAACCCCTGAACAGCATATTTTTCAACTCGTTGATCGTAACGATGGAAGTCCCCTTTCAAACGCCAATATAAAATTTACCTATCGTGAAAACTATGACAGATCGCCGGTAAATGCCTCGTTTATTACAGATAGCATGGGTATGGTCACCATCCCCCTTCCTGCCGATTCCTGGACCGGTATTGATGTTGAGGTAACCCACAAGAACGAAAAAGCAAACTTTGGGGAATATTACATCAGACAGAGGCCGAATTCAGGCGCTCGGCATGATGTTAATTATTCTGCCTTCCTTTTTACCGACAGAAGTATCTACCGCCCGGGGCAACCACTTTATTTCAAGGGAATTACCATTAAAAAAGACAATGACACTTCTGCCATTCAGACGGGTTTGGCGGTAAGGGTGGTTCTAAATGATGCAAATGGCCAAAAGGTAGGAGAACAAGAACTTACCACCAACGATTTTGGATCCTTTAAAGGAGAATTTATCGTTCCGGATAACGGAATTACCGGAAACTTCAGTCTTCAGGTAAGTTCCATGGGTATCAATCTCAGTGGTTATACCGACATTTCCGTTGAGGAATATAAACGGCCGAAATTTAAACCCTCCTTCGAACCCATCACAGAAACATACAGCGTAAATGATAGTATCACTGTAAAGGGAACAGCAAAAGCCTATGCCGGGAGCACCCTTACGGATGCCAAGGTAATATACAGGGTACAGCGTGTGGTGTACTATCCCCCATGGTACTATTGGAGCCGGCCGTACTATACGGGCAGCCCTCAGGAAATTGCCCATGGAGAAACCAAAACAAATGCTTCCGGGGAATATGAAATCGTATTCAAATCATTACCGGATAACGCCGCACCCAAAGAGGGGCTTCCCATATTTAATTATGAGATCACCGCGGATGTTACGGATATTAATGGTGAAACGCGAAGTGCCACCACCACGGTTCGTGTGGGTTACCATACTATGACGGCCATCGTTACTCTTCCGGAGCAGATAAACAAAAATAAAGACGATTATACCCTGAGCATCACAACTGCGAACCTAAATGGTGAGTTTGTACCTGCAAAAGGCACCCTTAAAATGTACAAACTAAAATCTCCGGAACACGTTCTGCGGGAAAGGCCATGGCCGGCACCGGACTACAAAAGCTTTACCCGGGAGAAATTCCGGGAATTGTTTCCTTATGAGGCATTTGGTAAAGAACACCTAACTTCAAACTGGGAACGTGGAGAATTGGTTTGGGAAAGTGATTTTAATACCGCAGAAGCCACTGAAATTTCTTTGGGCAATATAAAGAAATGGCCATCGGGCGCATATGTTCTTGAACTTGAAACCACGGATAAATTAGGGCAGACCGTAAAGGACATCGTTCAAACCTCCATTTACAGTGAAGGGGATAAACAATTGGCCGACAATCAACTATTCGATATCCGGGCCGATAAATCGAGTTATACTATAAACGATGAAGTGATTTTGTCGCTTTCATCTAATATGGAGCATCTCGTTGTTACCTTGTTGATAGAGAAAGACAGGAAAATAGTTGCCACGAAGCTGGTCCTTTTGGGCAAGAATAGCAAGACCATACACATTCCGGTAAATAAGGAAGATCTGGGCGGATTCGGCATTAATTACAGTTTCTCCGCCTATAATTCTTTTTATACGGGCAGTCTCAATATACTTGTGCCCTATCCTGATACCCAGTTAGATATAGAGACCGTTACCTTCAGGGACAAATTAAAGCCGGGGACGGGGGAAACCTGGTCCTTTCGGGTTAAAGGGGCACGGGGGGATAAGGTTGCCGCAGAGATGTTAGCCGGCATGTACGATGCTTCATTGGATGCTTTTAAGGAACACTCCTGGAGTTTTAATCCCCTGAACAAAAGAAACTATTATTCTTTCAGTACAATAAGTGCGCATCAGAGTTACGGCACGGAACAGTTTATGGCCTATATCTACAATTACAATCCACATGATTTCCCGCAACAATTCTATGATACCTTTAACAGCTTTGGACTTTACTTTGGCTATGGCTACGGGTATCGAAATAAAAACGCAGGGATGCCCCTTAGAGGCGCACCCTCAGGGGTGGCGAAAGACGCAACAACCGACGGAATGGAGTTGGAAGAATCTGTTGTTGAGAACGAAGTGGCATTCGCCCCTTCATCCGATGCGGAAGCTAAAGCAGATAAAGATCAGGTTCAAAAACCTCCGGAAGAAAATAGTGATAATGACGTGCAAATCAGAAAGAATCTGCAGGAGACCGCATTTTTCTTTCCACAGTTGCGCACGGATGAGCAAGGCCGGATCTCCTTTAGTTTTACCACACCTGAAGCGTTAACCAAATGGAAATTACAACTTTTGGCACATTCAAAGACGCTTGAGAGCTCCACCAAAACCATGGAGGCCGTTACTCAAAAAGAACTAATGGTTGTTCCCAATGCCCCCAGGTTTTTACGGGAAGGGGATGAAATTACGTTCAGTGCCAAAATAGCCAACTTAACTGAAAAAGCGCGCTCAGGAGAGGTCAAATTGGAGTTGGCCGATGCACTCACCGGGAAAGAAGTTACAAAACAGTTATTAATAGGAATGTCGCGCAATAACAAGGGGGGAGATTCTTCGGGTGATGTACAATCCTTCATGGTAGACTCCCTTGGCAATACTCAAGTGTCCTGGAGATTGAAAATACCTACTGCCTTTCAGGCAATTCAATATAGAATTATTGCAAAAGCCGGGGATTACGGTGATGGAGAACAAAATGTACTCCCGGTGCTGACAAACAGAATGTTGGTAACCGAGACCATGCCAATGTGGGTACGGGGCAACCAGACCAAAAATTTCACTTTGGAAAAACTGAAGGATAATACCTCAACGACATTAAAACATCACAAACTGAGTTTGGAAATAACATCCAATCCTGCCTGGTATGCGGTGCAGGCCCTTCCCTACCTCATGGAATATCCCTATGATTGCAATGAGCAGACGTTTGCCAGATACTATGCAAATACGCTGGCCAGCCACGTCGCCGGTACCAATCCACGGATACGGCAGGTTTTTGATTTATGGGCCAACTCGGATGCCTTGTTGAGCAATCTTGAAAAGAACGAAGAATTAAAAGCGGTTGTAATTCAGGAGACGCCATGGGCAAGGGATGCCATTTCCGAAAGCGAGCAGAAGAAACGAATTGCGTTGCTCTTCAACCTCAATAAAATGAAAGCTGAGCAGGACAACTCCCTTAACAAATTGAAAAACAACCAGATGTCTTCGGGAGCCTGGGCCTGGTTCAAAGGAGGCAGGGCCAATAGATATATTACACAACATATTATTACCGGCCTGGGGCATTTGGGGAAACTGGGAACCACGCAACTCAATGGGGACATAGAGCAGATGTTAAATGGCGCCATTTCATATCTGGATGGGGAATTCGTTAAAGAATACAATGAACTGAAAAAATATGCCAAAAACCTCGATGATGACCATTTGAGCAATACCCAAATTCACTATCTCTACATGCGTAGTTTCTTTCCGGAAATACCTCTTAAAAGTCAGATAAAGGAAATAGGGACCTATTATATGGGGCAGGCCCGAAAATACTGGATGAACCAAAATTTGTATTCCAGGGGATTGTTGGCCTTGAGCATGCAAAGGGCCGGGGACACCGCTACTGCCGGGAAAATCCTAACATCCCTCAGCGAAAATAGTATAACAAGCCAGGAGCTGGGGATGTATTGGAAGGAAAATACAAGGTCCTGGTATTGGTATCAGGCTCCGGTTGAAACTCAGGCATTGATGATAGAAGCTTTTACTGAAATTGGAAACGATACTAAAATTGTGGATAATCTTAAGATCTGGTTGCTCAAAAATAAGCAAACCAGTCAATGGAAGAGCACAAAAGCAACTACAGAGGCGGTATACGCTTTACTTCTTGAGGGAAGCGATTGGTTAGCGGTTGATGAAACAGTGCAGCTGCGCATTGGTGGGGAGGACATTGCTCCCGCAAAGCTAGAAGATGTGAAAATAGAAGCGGGTACCGGATATTTTAAGACTTCCTGGGAAGCAAATGAGGTAAAGCCGAAAATGGCGGAGGTTGAGATGAGTAAAAAAGGTGACGGTATTGCCTGGGGGGCGTTGTATTGGCAATATTTTGAGGATCTGGATAAAATTACTCCTGCCGAAACTCCACTTAAATTAGAAAAGAAACTATTTCTGAGGAAAAATACGGATACAGGGGAAGAAATGTCGGAAATAACCCCTAAAACCAATCTGGAAGTTGGAGCTCTTATAAGGGTAAGGATTGAGCTCCGAGCGGACCGACCTATGGAATTTGTACATATGAAGGATATGCGCGCCTCGGGGTTAGAGCCCGTCAATGTATTGTCCCAGTACAAATGGCAAGACGGTTTGGGATATTACGAAAGCACCAAAGATGCCAGTATCAATTTCTTTTTTGATCATGTACCAAAAGGAGTGTTCGTTTTTGAATATGACCTGCGGGTTAATAATGCCGGAGATTTTAGCAACGGAATTACCACGGTGCAAAGCATGTATGCCCCCGAATTCAGCAGTCATAGTGAAGGAGTGAGGGTTACAGTGGAAAGCGGGCAGTGACAGTGGGCAGTGACAGATCCGTAGCCGGACTGAGCATAAACTAAAGACTGGAGGAAGGCTTCATTTACAAACTGCAATCGGAATAAAACTTCAGTGGTTTTATGTGTCTTGCAGCCGAACAGCAGGCCTAACCGGTGAGTAAAATCGAAGTAATTCCAAAAAGTTTATAATTTTTCTTTAATTTTAACGTCACAACAACTAAACCAATTCCTATGAATCCTAAAGTTTTTTTAGTACTGCGCATTATTTTTGGATTGTTTCTGTTATTCTTCGGACTCAATAAATTTTTTCATTATATGGAAATGGGGGAAATGCCAGAGGCTGCCGGAAACTACTTTGGGGCTTTAATGAGCACCAAGACCATAACCTTGGTAGCCATTGTGGAAATAGTGTCCGGTCTTGCTTTTATCTTTAACAAATTTGGAGCCCTGATGGCTTTGATTTTAATGAGCGTAGCTGTAAATGCCGTGCTGTTTCATGCCACTTTGGCGCCAGGGGCAATCCCCGGGGCACTGGTACTTTTGGTATTGAACATCTTAATGCTTGTAGGTTACAAAGACAGGTATCAGGGGATCTTAATGGCCTGATCCCGGATATATACTTGCCACGATATTCATCAATGTTGTCATTGGCAGGTGTTTAAACACCATTAAAGATCAGAAGTATCATGGTTTTGATGTAGAACACATATAACCATGCCCATTGGTACGGACAGCGGTATTATTAAGTGAACAGTGCCTGGAAGTACAAAATAATATCCCTGATTTGGAAATATTGGTTTCAGGCGGTTTGAAATTTGTCCTTGTGCCGAACTTTTAAAATAAAAGGGAGCTGATCAGCTCCCTTTCTTCTTTATTGTTATTAACATTCTTTTTAATCCTTTAAGGGCTTAACGATCTCCTTTTGCCCCAGATGTTTGGCATAAAAGCCCATCATAGCCTTGTAAAGATCAATGGAGTTTTCCTCTTTGGCAAATCCGTGGCCCTCGTCGTATTTAACCATGTAAGGCACGTCAAATCCCTTTTTACGCAAGGCGCTGACGATCTGATCTGATTCATCTATATTTACCCTCGGGTCATTTGCTCCCTGGGCTACAAAAAGGGGTTTTTTTATCTTATCTATCTGGTATACGGGGGAAACTTCTTCCATGATCGTTTTCTCCCCCGGAATGTCTTCATCATACCAAATCTCCTTGAGTATCTTCAAGTAGGGTTTCCAATAAGGAGGTATGGTTTGCATAAATGTAAACAGGTTGGAAACGCCTACATAATCCACTCCACAGGCATAGAGATCCGGAGTTTTTGTTAGTCCCCGTAATACGGCATAGCCACCATGGCTTCCGCCGTATATGGCCGCTTTCTCCTTATCTACCCATCCCTTATCTATTACGTATTTCAACCCGTCTTCAACATCATCCATTGCCTTTCTACCTATTTGTTTAAATCCGGATTCCAAAAACTTCTTTCCGTAGCCCCCGGAAATTCTGAAGTTTACCTGTAAGGTGGCGTATCCCCTGCTTGCAAATAACTGTGCTTCAGGATTAAAGCCCCAGGAATCACGGATACCTTGCGGACCGCCGTGTGGATTTACAATTACCGGCGTTTTTTGTCCCTGTAATGCCGTTTTCGGAAGGGTTATATAGCCGTGAAGTGTAAGTCCATCCCTGCTCTTAAAGGTAATAGGCCGCATTTCTGCCATATCTTCTTCGTCCAATTGTGGCATCAAGTTATAGAGTTCCTTAAATTCATTTTGTTGTACATCATAGGAATAATATACCCCATAAAGCCTATCACTTTGTATAAAGACCAGGTAATGATCTTCGTCATCGGTAAAATCGGCAATACTGTACTGTTTTCCTTCAAACTTATTGGTAAATTTTCGATGCAATTTCTTATAATAATCGCTCACAGGAATTATGACTTCTTTTTCTCCTTCATAAGAAAAGTAGTCTACTTCCCAATTCCTTTTTTTGGATACTGCCATATCCGAAACATCAAAATTATCATTAGAAAAAACCTTTTTTATAACTTTATCTTCCTTTAGATCATAGAGGACTATTTCGGACTTATCACTATTTAAATTGGATACAATATAGGCATCATCGGGGTTCTCTGTTGCATAATTAAATCGCAGAATGGCAAATGCATCTTTCCAGTTTAAACTTTTAAATACTTCAAAATTTCCCGATTCCGTAGCATAATAGATGTCCTGTTCCACCCCATCTCTGATCTTTGTGAAAGATTTAAGGTTACCGTCCTTATCAAAGTTGTAACCTATGATTGGATTCTCAGCGTCCTCATTGGTATAAAGTTGTTCCATTTCACCACTCACCACATTTATTTTATAAGGTTCAAATACCTGCGGATTGTTTTTATTCAAGGATATAATAATATGATCTTTATCATCTTTTAAAAGTTCCAGGATATTGGCCTGAACTCCATCAAAAGGCGTGAGGTCTTTCAGGTCAGAGCCATCCAGGTTCACCGCGTAAATATGGTAATTCTCATCGCCGCCCGTATCCATGGCATAGACCAAACGGTTGTTATTTACCCAGCCATATCCTCTAACCAACTCCTCCTTCTCTTCTATAGCTCTCTGGATATCCCCTGTTGCTATTTCCTTTACATAAATATGCCTTTTTCCATTCTCGTCCTTTTCCCTGTAGGACAGGTATTTACCGTCAGGAGAAAAGCGAAAGGTAGAGGCCTTTGGTTTAGCGAAATAATCCTCAACGGTATAGCGGTAATCTCCCTTACCCAAACTTGCCAGTGCGCTGAGTTCCTGTTCGGAACTTACCAATTCCGGGTTTCCGGGAATTGTTTTTACCGTCTTTTCCAGGACCAGCGGAAACTCCCCCCCACCCTGATAAAAGGTTCCTTCCATTTTTTCCCCGTCAACCTTACCCACATACTTTATTCCCGCCTGCTTAAATACGATGGTTACTTCCTTGTCTGAAACGGTAGTCTCATCCATAGGAATGTCTGTTGCTCCTTGTGAAGGACTATCCATGGTAGCGGTATATATCCCTTTTGTTTCTGTAATGTTAAAAACAATGGGGATTGCCGTGCCTTGCACGGATACCGAACCTTTCCAGGAACCCGCGGCCTCCTGGGCATAGGTGCAGGCTCCCAGAAGGAGTGTGCCAAGGATCATAACTCTTTTTAATGTAGTTTTCTTTAATTTCATCATAGGTGTTTTTAGTGCTTTCGTACGCTTTTAGTTAATCTTTTAAGCAACTCATTAGTTACCCTTGTCCTTGTTTTGTTACATAAATGGTATTAAAAATGCCTGGTCCAAACCAGTAGAATTTATCTACCCGAAAAACTTCTGTAATGGCGGCGGTAAAATTCGACTGTGCGAGGTTTTCACAAAATCGGTTTTTAGGTCGCAATATACAAGTTTGACTTCTTTAGATCAAAAATGACCCTGCACCTAAACGTAGCATAGTGGCGTATTTTCCGAAATTCGGCATTTTTTGCCTGTTTTGCCCCGAAGTTTGATGTTGCTATTTGAATCTTTCCGAAGTGGAAATTTGAAATTTCAGTCAGCTTCACATAGGGGATAGAACTTTGGATTAACGCTATTTCCTTGAGGCAGGAGGGTATTTTGAAAATACTTTTGCAACGATTTCTTTTAATTTTTCCTCTTTATCAATGGGGGGAGCACCTTCTTTAAACGCACTTTCGCTAACTGCCTGCCAGATCAAGGCATCTTTTTGACTGTCGATCAGATCAAAGACAATTTCTCTTTCCATATTGGGCCTTCCTACAGGGAGGCCTATTGAAACGCCGCCTCCTACACTCCGGCCAGTACCTCCGACACCAACTCCAACTGTGTTGTTCTGGGGGTTTCGAAATGCCCTACTTTGAATATTTATGTAAAAATCGGGTTCCTCGGAAAAGAGAATGCCCTTTTGCTGCATGGTTGAATCTATGGCTTTAAGCAATCGTTTTGAATCCAGTTCGCTCATGCCTGTTTCCATTTCCGGATAATAATTATAGGTAGTATAGGCCGAAAAGTCGGTTGCCTTGTCATAGTCATAGTTAACCTGCACTGCACTACAGGCGGTTAGGCAGATGAGAAGTATTATTAAGCCGATCCCCTTCATTCCAATTGGGTTTCTATAAAAATACTGAAAATATGGACGATGTGGAAAAATAGCAGGGTTAATCGTTTAACATCATCCATAGCCTGTCCGTGAGTACCTGTAGTCCCATTTGGGCCACGGAAGAAATAAACAGAAAGGGAATTCCCTTCAGGTCTTTATCCAGCTCATGCTGCATTTCTTCCATGAGTTCTTCATCCAACATATCACTTTTTGAAATCGCTATGAGCCGGTCCTTATCGAGCAGTTCAGGATTATATCTCCGCAGTTCGTCCAGCAAGATCTCATATTCCTTCCTAATATCCCTGCTGTCTGCCGGAATTAGAAACAGAAGTGTAGCATTCCGTTCTATGTGCCGTAGGAAGTAATGACCCAGTCCCTTCCCTTCCGCGGCTCCTTCAATAATTCCTGGAATATCGGCCATAACAAAACTTTGGTAATCCCGGGATTGCACAATCCCCAAATTGGGCTTTAAGGTAGTAAACTCGTAATCCGCAATTTTAGGTTTGGCAGAAGTGAGTACCGATAGCAAGGTGGACTTCCCGGCATTTGGGAAACCCACAAGACCAACATCGGCCAGGACCTTTAGCTCCAGTATAAACTGCTTTTCCCGCCCTGGGATACCGGGTTGTGCATATCTGGGGGTCTGATTGGTTGCGCTTTTAAAATGCCAGTTGCCAAGGCCTCCCATACCGCCCTCCAAAACCACTTTTTCCTCCCCGTCAGCTGTTATCTCAAAAAGAATTTCATTGGTTTCGGGATCGCGCAATACGGTGCCCAAAGGAACTTCGAGGTATACATCTGCCCCATCCGCACCGGTACTCCTGTTTTTGCTCCCATGTTCCCCATGCCCGGCCTTAAAATGTCTTTTGAATTTAAAGCCAAGTAAGGTCCAAAGGTTTTTATTCCCACGGGCCAGGATATGCCCCCCGCGGCCTCCATCACCTCCATCGGGGCCTCCCTTTGTAATATATTTTTCCCGATGCAAATGAGCTGAACCTTTGCCCCCGTTACCCGAAGCCAAATTTACTTTTACATAATCTACAAAATTATCCTCAGTCATTACTTAAATTTAGCGGTTTATGGGATCAGGGAGGTAAAGAGGTTTATAATGTCACTTCATCGATACTCCGTGTTTTTTCCGTTACCAAATAAGTGATGCCGATAGCATCATCCAAAACCCGGGAAGATCCGGACGTATTCATTTTCCTTGCTCCTAATTTTTCTAAGGCCTTTTGAGAGCGAAAATTTTTGTAATTCACATAAATGGCATTAAACCCCAGGGCATCCCGATAGCTATCGGGACCGGGCCCAATAGAAGGAATCGACCCAAGGGTCGAGGTATTAAACCTAGACCCCGCTGAAAAAGCGGGGTTAGTTCAACCATCCATTTTAACCGCTCCCGCTAAAAAGCGAGATTATTAAAATGGGGTTTCACTCATAAAATGAGAATGTAATAGCTTTTGTCAAAATAAGAAAATATTTGGATATCGGTACGGTATTTGCGAACTGTTGAACAAGTATGAGGCGAACATTCCAGTAAAATAACAATACAATGCAACGAAGATCATTCATAAAAAAAAGCGGTCTTTCGGGGCTTGCCCTGACCGCGGTTCCATCCACACTGCTTTTTCAGGATGATGAAGAATACTCCATTTCTGAACTTATGGGAAAGGAAACCATAGCTCTTTATGGCGAAGGGATTAATTTAAGGAAAGAAGCCCACGACGCATTTGTAGAAATGAAAAAAGCCGCATTCCGCGATGGGATAGCCATAAAAGTGGTATCAAGTTTCCGAAGTTTTTCCAGGCAGCAGGCCATCTTTGAAAGGAAGTATGAAAGATATACCGGGGAAGATGGCATGGAGCCGTTGGAAGCCATAGATAAGATCATTGAATATTCTACCATCCCCGGTTCGAGCAGACATCATTGGGGTACTGATGTCGACCTTATTGACGGGAGTAAAAATACGAAGGGAGACGTCCTGGTAGCGGAGAAATTTGAAGCCGGGGGGGTCTTTGAGGATTTTAAAAATTGGATGGACGGTAATTCCAAAAAGTTTGACTACTATCTCGTCTACACAGATGATCCCAGGCGGAAGGGTTTTAAATATGAACCCTGGCATTACAGCTATGCACCTATAGCCATACCCATGCTCACCGCTTTCCGGAGTAAAAATATTATGAAGTTATTGGAGCAGGAAGATTTTTTAGGTAGTGATCATTTCACCGCCGGTTTTGTGAGAACCTATATCACCGATAATATTTTGGATATAAACCCTGAACTTCTCTAAGCTTTTTGTACTTTGTAAATTCTAAGAACACTACAAATTTATGAGAAGGGGAAGCTGGAAGATCAGAATATTCATTGGCCTGGCAATCGTTGCCTTTGCCTTTGTTCAGCGCTGTAGCAATAAGGAAGAAAATCCGTATACCGGGCGTACCCAAACCATTAGTATGACCCCCGAACAGGAAATTGCCATTGGATTGCAGAGCGCCCCGGAAATTGCGCAGCAATATGGCGGCCTTTATCCCGATGAGCGTCTACAATCTTTTGTTGACGCCGTTGGCAATAAATTGGTCAATAGCAGTATCGCAAGGGAAACCCCTTACAAATATGAATTTCATCTCCTTGCGGATGATGAAACGATCAATGCCTTTGCCTTACCCGGCGGACCGGTATTTGTTACCTACGCCTTGTTTTCCAAACTCAATGAATCCCAGCTGGCAGGGGTTCTAGGCCATGAGATTGGCCATGTAATTGGAAGGCACTCCGCAGAACGAATCGCCGAGAGTACCTTTTGGAAAACCGTAGCGACCGGAGCTTCAGTTGGTGCTGATGCGGGAGGTATTGTTGGAAGCATTGGCCAGAATACCCTTTTAAAAAACGGGCGGGGCGATGAACTTGAAAGCGATGACCTGGGCGTGCTTTTCATGATCCAAGCCGGCTATGATCCCGAGGAAATGATACGGGTTATGGAAATTTTAAAAGAAGCCGCCGGGCCCAACCGGCAGGCGGAGTTTCAAAGTACGCACCCGGATCCGGACAACAGAATTGAAAAAATAAGGGAGGCTATTGCCAAATACAGGGGACAACAGTAGATTTGGATAACCCTGTTAGATCAATGGCATTTTTTTTATATCTTTGAATTCCCTCCAAATCTTTAATCACGCCCCTGATTTAACCTTTATAGCTTTTATTCAACTCTTTAAAAGAAACTATAATGGGAACACTATCACACTTTAAGGATCTCTACATTGAGGCCTTCGACGATTGTAAGCCGGAATTCGCTGTAGTATTATTAAAAATATACTCTGTTTTTTGTGCTCTAATGCTTCTAATGGCAGTTTATGCATTTATGGATAGAGCTTTAAACGGATTTGAATTTTAAGAATTGTTAGTGTTTATTTACTCTTTTGCCCAAACACTATATGCACTAAATAACTAAACCACTATGGATTGAAAATCAATGCCTGTCCGTCCTATGGCGGAGGTTTTGAAACGCAATGAAATTGCCAACGGTTATCGGGTTACCAAGTTGTTCGTTATTTAGTCGGAACACCTTAATAATCAATATCCCAATAACTATTATGGCTAAAATGTTTTTAGAAACCGAAAGTCTTGCACTAAAGTGCATACCTGCCTGCCGCCTTTAGGCAGTGTTTCAACTAACGAATGAGACCAATGAAAAGTAAAAACCCTGACGTCGTCAGGGTTTTTTGATTGATGAGTAAACCCCCGCTCAACTCTTCACAGCATTTTCAATAACGGCCAATGCATCCGTGGCATTGGAAAGTTCCGCATGTTTTTTCGCGGTAAAACCTTTGTCACACTTTACCCTTAGGTCGGCACCATTTGCAATGAGCAGCTCCAGTATGTCGGCTTTATTGTAACGGGCGGCAAAAATTGCCGGGCTCATGCCCAGTGATTTTTGGTTAACATCCTCGCCCAACTCTATCATACGTTTAACGGTATCATAGTCGCCCTGCATAATTGCCTTGCAAAATGAATTAAGCCCGACATTGGTACTGATTTTGGTTGTGATTTCTAAATCACTGTTTGAATTGCTTTCGGCATAAACACCGGTGGCCATCAACAAAAATGCCGTGGCTACAGTTAGGATCGTTTTTCTCATGATGAACAGATTTAATTGATGAATAGATTTTGATTATATAAATATAGACGCCCGTTATAGGAATTTGTTTCACTTTTAACACTTAAATAACTAAAGTTTAACATCCATCCGTAAGCGTTAATTTTTTAACACGGTAATCACTACCTGCGCAAAGAAAAAAAGGCAAGACATAGTAATACTTCCCAATTCGCCCTATTTTTGAAGGGCTCATAGAATGATTCAGAATGCATAAGAAAGTACTTTTAATTATTTTGGATGGTTGGGGTTTTTCTCCCGACCCAAAGGTCTCGGCCATAGCCAATGCCAAAACCCCGTTCATTGATTCGCTATATGAGCGGTATGCCAACGCAATACTGCGGACAGACGGGATGAATGTCGGATTACCGGAAGGACAAATGGGTAACAGTGAAGTGGGGCACATGAACATTGGCGCCGGAAGGATTGTGTACCAGGACCTGGCAAAAATAAATTTAGCCGTTAAAGAACATACACTTAAAAATGAAAAAGTATTAAAAGAGGCTTTTACCTACGCTAGTGATAATCACAAACCGGTCCATTTCCTGGGATTACTCAGCAACGGGGGCGTACACAGTCATATCTCCCATCTCAAGGGGCTGATTGAAGTTTGTGAGCATTTCGGGGTTAAAAATTCCTTTGTACATGCGTTTACCGATGGCAGGGATGTAGATCCAAAAAGCGGAAAATCCTTTCTCGAGGATTTGGTTAATTTTTGTTCCGATAAGCAAACACAGTTGGCCTCGGTGATCGGAAGATATTACGCCATGGACAGGGACAAACGCTGGGAGCGGGTAAAACTTGCCTATGATCTTTTGGTAAATGGCGAGGGTGAAAAAACCGATTCCATCTCCAAAGCAATGCAAAACAGTTATGATGAGGGGATAACAGATGAATTTATCAAACCCATCGTATTAACGGATTTAAACGGGATCCCGCTAGCCAAAATCTCCGACGGTGATGTGGTAGTTTTCTTTAATTTTAGAACGGATCGGGGCCGGGAGCTGACACAGGTGCTTAGCCAGGCAGATCTACACGAGTTTAACATGCACAGGCTGAAGCTGTATTATGTTACTTTAACCAATTATGACGAATATTTTGGAGGTATTAATGTAGTATATGATAAGGAAAATTTAAAAGAGACACTGGGAGAGGTTCTTTCAAAAGCGGGTAAAAAACAGATCCGTATTGCGGAGACGGAAAAATATCCTCATGTTACCTTTTTCTTTAACGGGGGAAGGGAAATTCCTTTTGAAGGAGAAAAACGTATTCTTTGCCCTTCACCAAAAGTAGCCACCTATGATCTGCAGCCCGAAATGAGTGCGTATGACATTACCAATGCGATTATTCCCGAACTTAGAAAGGAAGAAGCTGATTTTGTTTGCCTTAATTTTGCCAATCCTGATATGGTAGGTCATACCGGGGATATGCAAGCTGCAATCAAGGCCTGCGAAACAGTAGATGATTGTGCAAATTCGGTAATCACTGCAGCCCTGGCGCATGGCTATACCACTCTGGTTATTGCAGATCATGGCAATTGTGATACCATGATAAACCCGGACGGCAGCCCCAATACCGCACACACAACGAACCCAGTCCCACTGATTGTGGTAGATCCGGAAATTGATTCCGTTAAAAGCGGGGTGCTTGGCGACCTGGCCCCAACTATTTTAAAACTTATGGGCCTTCCCCAACCCGTATTAATGACGCAACAATCCCTGGTATAATTGCAAAATAATATCTTTGCAGCTTATGGTAAAAATTAAGTCGGCCGAAGAAATAGAATTAATGCGCGAAAGTGCACTTGTTGTATCCAAAACCCTGGGAGTGCTCGCCCCGGAAATAAAACCGGGCGTAACTGCACTTTACCTGGATCAGCTGGCGGAAGAATTTATTCGTGATAATGGGGCGGAACCAGGTTTTTTAGGGATGTATGACTTCCCTAACACCCTGAATATGAGTCCTAATGCGCAGGTAGTGCATGGTATTCCTAATAAGGAGCCATTCAAGGAAGGCGATATCATTTCGGTGGATTGTGGTGCCTTGAAAAACGGATTTTACGGAGATCATGCGTATACCTTTGAAGTTGGTGAAGTAAGCAGGGAAGTAAAAAAATTGCTGAAGGTAACAAAGGAATCCCTGTATGTAGGCATACGGGAATTTAAGATGGGGAACCGTGTAGGGGACGTGGGCTTTGCCATCCAAAAATATTGTGAAAGTCACGGGTATAGTGTCGTTCGGGAACTTGTGGGCCATGGTCTGGGAAAAAAGCTCCACGAAAGCCCTGAGATGCCCAACTACGGCAAAAGAGGTAGAGGGAAACGGTTTCAGGAAGGAATGGTCGTTGCCATAGAACCCATGATCAATATGGGAACACGTAGTATAAAGCAACTTAAGGACGGCTGGACAATTCTTACCGCCGATGGCCAGCCAAGTGCGCATTTTGAACACAATGTGGCGCTAATAAACGGCAAACCTGAACTCCTGTCCACTTTTCAGTACATCTATGACGCTTTGGGGATTGAATCTGATGAAGAGGCAGAGTTTAAAAGACACGAATTTCACTAAATTCTCGTAAAAGTTGTTTCACGGAAGAGCACGGAGATTCGCCAAGATATGACACATAATGATTTGACCGATTTAGTAATTGGAGCTGCCATTGAGGTGCATAAAACCCTAGGTCCGGGACTACTGGAATCTGCCTATCAGGAATACCTTTTTTGTGAATTGAAAAGTAGAAAATTAAGTGTTATCAAAGAACTGGCTCTTCCGGTGGTGTACAAGAAAGTAAAGTTAGATCATAGGTATGGTATAGATCTTTTAGTGGAGAACAAAATTGTAATAGAAATAAAAACCGTAGCGTGTTTTACAGATGTACATTACGCTCAAATTCTTACTTATCTTAAACCGGGGAACTATACCCTGGGATTATTGCTAAATTTCCATACCAAACTTTTAAAAAACGGTTTTAAACGTTTTATTAATAAAACTCAGTGAGGCTCTGTGATTCTCTGAGAAACTCTGCGAAATAACTTGGAAAGACTTTTTAAATTTATCCTCAACCTTTTCCCCAGACCACTGCTTATAAAACTAAGTTATCTGGCCAGGCCTTTGCTGGCCTATTTTATGAAAGGCAACAGGTATCAGGATCCTATTGACGGCAGACGATTCAGAAGTTTTCTTCCTTACGGCTACGAAAACCCAAGGGAGAACGTGTTATCCCCCTCTACCCTATCCCTGGAACGTCACCGATTGCTATGGTTATATCTCCGGAATGAAACCGACTTCTTTACAGCTCCGCAAAAAGTATTGCATTTTGCACCTGAGCAGGCGTTTTACAGGCGTTTTTGCAAACTGGGGAATCTGGACTATACCACAACGGATTTGGATTCTCCCTTAGCTGATGTAAAGGCCGATATCTGCGACCTGCCATTTGGGGACAACTCCTTTGATGTCATTCTTTGCAATCATGTACTGGAACATATTCCGGATGATACGAAGGCCATGCACGAGCTTTACAGGATATTAAAGCCGGGCGGATGGGGTATTTTTCAAGTTCCCCAGGAGCTGAACAGGGATAGTACTTTGGAGGACAATACCGTTACTGACGAAAAAGACCGTGCCAGAATATTCGGCCAGTACGATCACGTACGGATCTATGGCAAAGACTACTTTGACAGATTGAGAAATGCCGGGTTTAAAGTTGAGGAGGTAGATTATACAAAGGGTATGGAGGAGGCTGCGGTTGAACTTTACCGGTTAGCGAAAGGTGAAATTATTCCATTGGTGATCAAGGAATAGGTACATGCTATTTTCCTGAAGCGTTCTCCTCCCTATGCACGCTTAATCGCAATGGTCAAGAAGTACATTTTTAATCGAAAAGAATTCCTCGCAGCTTGCTGCGGAAATGTCATTCCCGCAAAAGCGGGAATCCAAATGACAGAATTTCGTTTTTCGACCTTTAGGTCGAAATAAAACCAGCGAAACCTGTGCCGGGCCTCTCGAGGTATACCCCTGTAGCTTGCCCTCCCGTATCCGGTCGGACGGGCCTCGGGCCTGCCTGCCGCAGGCAGGGATAGTTGCCCGCCAGAGGCGGGTAAACTTTTAAGAAATTCTTTATTTCTAATGACGAGTCATAGAATGATGCGAAAGCACTTAAATCCCCCCTCATTCCACTACAAGTGCCTTGAAACCGTTGGTAATGAATTCTTCGGGTTCTCCATTATCATTGAGATAAATGATATAGGCTTCCAACTCCTTATGCTCAGCCAATATTTTTATGGATCCGTCAAGATCCATTGCCATGAACGCCGTGGCATACGCATCAGCTTTGGCACAGGTATGCGCAAGGACACTCGCTCCCAAAACGCTGGAATTTTTCGTAAATCCGGTTTTAGGGTCAATCGTATGCACGTACTTCTTTCCGCTAACTGAATCTATTCTGAATTTTCTGTAGTTACCTGAAGATGCAAGTGCTTTGTCCTTCAACCGTATTGTTATCTTTAATTGTCTCCCCTCAGTGTTCCCCGGATCCTCAACCCCAACGATCCATGGTTTTACCTTGATCCTGTTCATGCCTTTGCCAACCATCTCCCCTCCTACTTCCACTAGATAATCCTTAATACCCTTTTCATCAAGAAGAACAGCCAAACGGTCTATGGCATATCCCTTGGCAATGGCATTAAAATCGATCTGAATCCCGGGCAACTCCTTAACCACTTTGTTTTCCCCGGTTAAATTCACCTTTTGAAAACCCACGTAATGCAGCAGGCTGTCTACCCCCACACTGTCGAGTTCCAGTTGTTTCCCCGGCCCAAAACCCCAGGCATTCACCAGCACCCCGACCGTGGGATCAAAATAACCCCGGGTGTTGTTATGAACTTGTCTGGATAGTTCAAAAACATCTCTGAACATTTGATCAACTACTACCGTGCTATCCCCCTTATTGATCCTGGAAATATCGGAGGTTGGGAGGTAGGTGGACATTGATTGATTCACGGCATCGAAGACAGAGTCGATCTCCTTCTGAAAGTCAAGTTCTCCTTTCGCCAGATAAGTAATACTATATGAAGTACCCAGGGCGCCTCCCCCGTTAAAATTTTTGATAAATTCGGGTGGCTTGTCCCTGCATGCAATAGCCGGTAGGAAAACGCTCCAAAGGACCACTAGTTTTATCCTAAATCTCAATCGGACCATCGTAATCCACAATATAACTTTCGTTCAGATATACCGGTAAATTTTTGTCCTCAGCATTATAAAGGCCTACCCCGGCGTAATAGGTTTTTGCCTCGTGCTTTAATGCGTGCTCCTTTACCTTGGTCAAAATACGTTCATCATACTTCTTTGGATCATCGGGATAAGAAATATTCCGGACCACAAAAAAATGGAGTTCCTTTTCCTTTAGACAAACAAACTGGGGATTTCTTTTAAGGGTGCTGTTTACCCCCATAAATTCGTAACCTTCGGCTTCCAATTGCCTTCCAACGATATTCATGGCAAGATTGTGCAGTTCCTGTTCCGTAAGCGCCCCCATAATCCAAAAAAGCCTGATAAGTGCAAACCCATCAGGCTTATAGTTAACATTGCATAACAATTATCCGCCAAAATCATCAAATCTGATGTGTTCGTCAGGAATGCCAAAATCCTCTCCCATTTTTTGAACCGCCTTATTCATCAAAGGAGGGCCACAGAAATAGAGTTCAATATCTTCGGGGGATTCGTGATGATTCAGATAATTGTCTATCACACAATTATGAATAAATCCTACAAAACCGTCGCCCGGGGCATCCAGATCTTCTTTTACCTTCCAATTGTCTTCCTCCAGGGGTTCCGAAAGTGCCATATAGAATTTAAAATTGGGGAATTCTTCCTCAAGTTTTTTGAAATGGTCTATGTAAAATAACTCCCGTTTTGATCTTCCTCCATACCAATAGGCAACTTTTCTGTTGGTCTGCAGGGTTTTAAAAAGATGGTAAAGGTGCGACCTCATCGGCGCCATTCCTGCCCCTCCCCCTACATAAAGCATTTCCGATTCGGACTCGTTGATAAAGAATTCACCGTAAGGCCCGGAGATCACTACTTTGTCGCCTTCTTTCTGCGCAAAAATATAGGATGAAGCAATGCCCGGATTTACGGCCATCCATCCGTTCCTGGATCTGTCCCACGGGGGTGTCGCGATCCTGACGTTGAGCATAATTTCACGCCCTTCCTCCGGATATGACGCCATGGAATAGGCTCTCTCAACTGTTTCGGTATTCTTCATGACCAACGGCCAAAGATTAAACTTATCCCATTCTGTCTTAAACTTATCAGGCTTTTCGTGTTCCTCGGGATGAGCTGTAATATCTATATCCGAATATTTTATCTCGCAGGGAGGAATCTCAATCTGAATGTACCCGCCTGCCCTATAGTTCATATCCTGTGGGATCTCTATCACAAATTCCTTGATAAAGGAGGCAACGTTATAATTCCGGACAACGGTACCATCCCATTTCTTGATCCCAAATACTTCTTCCGGGATGGTGATCTCCATATCCTGCTTCACCTTCACCTGGCAGGCCAATCTGGCGCCCTCGTTCAATTCCCTTTTTGAAAAATGAGGAGTTTCTGTAGGCAGTGCCTCCCCGCCACCGGATAGCACATGGCATTCACACTGAATGCAGGTGCCCCCGCCTCCGCAAGCCGACGGCAAAAATACCTTTTGATTTCCCAGGGTTGAAAGTAAGGAGTTCCCTGAGGACACCTCCATTTTCTTCTCCCCGTTGATGGTAATTGTAACAGGGCCGGACGGGGAAAGTTTTTCTTTGGTAAAAAGCAATAGCGCTACCAGCAACAATAGTAAAATAAGAAAGGAGACCACAGTGATAATAATTGTTCCCAGGGTACTTGCCGCTAATATCATTCCTGTTCTTTTATTGCATTAGTATAAGAAACGGTCTTTTCATCTATCTCCTTCTTTTTATCCATATCTTTCTTTTCCTCTGTCTTTTGCACTGTGGTTTCTTCCACGGCTGCTTCTGTTTCATCACCTCCTGTGAGCATCCCGCCGAAACTTTGGAAACCTATTCCCATTAGGCCGGTAATGATGAAGGTGATACCCAGTCCTCTTAAAGGGGGCGGGACATTGGAATACCTGATCTTCTCCCGTATCGCCGCGATGGTTAAGATCGCAAGGAACCAGCCAATACCGGAACTTACCCCGTAATTAAATGCCAATCCCAGAGTAGGTATTTCTCTCGCCTGCATGAACAGGGAACCTCCCAAAATAGCACAGTTCACAGCGATCAATGGCAGGAATATTCCCAGGGAATTATAGAGCGCGGGAGAAAATTTCTCCACTACAATTTCTACCAGCTGCACCATGGTTGCTATGGTTGCAATAAAAAGGATAAAGGATAAAAAGCTAAGATTATAATCCGCATATTCCGGGCCTAACCAGGATAAGGCGCCATCCTGAAGCAAATAGGTATCGAGCAACCAGTTTAAAGGAACGGTAACCGCCAAAACAAATATTACCGCCGCCCCTAAGCCTACGGCGGTTGTTACCTTCTTGGAAACTGCCAAATACGAACACATTCCCAGGAATACGGCAAAAACCATATTATCTATGAAAATGGATTTAAAAAATAATTCTACGTGTTCTAACATAATCCTGACGCTATTTCTTCAATTAGTTTTCTTCTATCAAAGCCCTGTTTCGGGAACGCTGTACCCAAATAATAATACCGACAACTATCAATGCCGCAGGGGGTATGATCATAAAACCATTGTTCTCATATCCCGTGGCATAAAGTCCGGTTTTCTCGATGGGATTTCCCAAAACAGGAAAGCCGAAAAGGGTTCCCGATCCCAGCAGTTCCCTGAAGAACCCAACGATGACCAAAATAACGCCATATCCCAGGGAGTTCCCTATCCCGTCTAAAAAAGACCGCCAGGGTCCGTTGCCGAGGGCAAATGCCTCGAAGCGTCCCATGATGATGCAGTTGGTAATGATCAAACCCACAAAGACCGCTAAGGTCTTACTCAATTCATAGGCAAAGGCCTTCAAAACCTGGTCCACGATGATTACCAGGGTTGCCACTACGATCAATTGTACTATGATCCGGATCTTGGAAGGGATAATATTCCTTAGCAATGAGATGACCACGTTCCCAAGTCCGAGAACAAACATCACCGAAATGGCCATTACGACCGAAGCATTAAGTTCTGCCGTGATCGCAAGAGCGGAACAAATACCGAGTACCTGGATGGTAATTGGGTTGTTATCCGCAAGGGGATCCATTATTAAATTTGCATCTTTCTTTGTAAGTAGTGCCATATTATTTAGCTCTGATGGTTTCTAAATAGCTTTTATACAGATTAACACTTTCAGTGATCATAGCGGATACCCCATTACCGGTAATGGTGGCCCCTGCCAGGGCGTCTACCTCGTTGTCATCCTTTATTTCATTTACAGGATCGTTATTTCCCTTTGCTACCCTGATGCCCGCATACCGGGTACCGCTTAAAATAGATTCTCCCGAAAAGTCGTCCATAAAATAGCGTTGCTTAATGTTGGCTCCCAATCCGGGTGTTTCGCCCTTATGGTCAAAATACACCCCCTGTACAACCAATTGGTCATCGAGCGCAATAAAACCCGAGATAGCATCCCACAATCCTTTACCGTACATGGGCATAATATAGTATTTCTTACCGTCCTTCTCTCCGATAAAAAGCGGAAGCTTTGGTGTTCCCCCGGACTTGGCCACAGCCAATTGTTTTTTCAGATCGATAAGATATGCCTCATCGTCATTTGTGATCTGATCCCCGTTGATCACCAATTGTTCCGTGATGAATTTGGAAAATTCGTCCTCCACTCTGTCTGTCGGGACAAAATTTACGTTGCCTTCGTCCACATTCTCATTTACGCCCATTGCATAGAGGATGTTCTGTTGTTTTTCAAAGCGTTCATTCTCCTTGATCCGGTCGCTCAGTCCCGAGGCCAGAAAGGCCAATACAGATCCCACTACAACAACCATAACTGTCGCAAAGACCACTGTATATCCGTTTTTCTCAGTATTTAGTGCCATTGTTATACTGTTTCTACTTTTAATTCTTCTGCTTCCCCATCAGTACGCTTAGGAAGGATGGTGGCATTTTTCAGGCGTTTCATTCGCCGTCTTATATTGCCCCTGATGACGTAATGATCAATAGTTGGGGCAAATACGTTCATCAACAGTATGGCAAGGAAAACCCCTTCCGGATAGGCAGGGTTGAATACCCGGATCATTACCGAGAGAAATCCGATAAAAAAACCATAGATCCATTTTCCCCTGTTGGTTTGTGATCCCGTCACCGGGTCTGTGGCCATATACACAATACCAAATGCCAAACCACCCACCAACAGATGTTTCCAGAAATCAAAACTCATCAAACTATTGAACTTGCTGGTCTCGGCGATCCAGCCCGTATCGGCCACTCCATTGAAGACAAGGCCCATGACCAGGGCTCCGGCAACAGCGCTTACCATAATGCGCCAACTGGCAATCTTGCTAAAGATTAAAAAGAGCCCTCCCAACAAGATTAAAAATGCCGAGGTTTCCCCGACGGAACCGGGTATAAAACCAAAGAACATATCGGATACAGTATAGGAATATTGATCTGCGCCATTCTGTGCCAAATAACCAAGAATGGTTTCCCCTGAGATGGCATCGGGGGTTCCGGCTCTTTCAACCGCCCCGTGAACCCAAACTTTATCCCCGCTCATCCACGTAGGATAAGCAAAGAACAAAAATGCCCTGATGGTCAAGGCAGGGTTTAGAATGTTCATCCCCGTACCACCAAACACTTCTTTCCCAATGATCACTCCAAAAACAATGGCAACGGCCAGCATCCATAAGGGTGTGTCTACCGGAACGATCAAGGGCACCAACATGCCCGTCACCAAATAGCCTTCTTCCACCTCATGCCCCTTAATAACCGCAAAAATGAATTCTATAAGCAATCCTACACCATAGGAAACAATGACCAATGGTATTACCTGGGTAAAGCCCAACCAGAAATTCTCCCATGTCAGAAAGTTGCCCCACAATGATAAATCCCTGGGGACACCGGCTGCAGCATCGATAGCCGCATAGTGCTGATATCCCGTATTGAAAAAGGAAAATATCAGGATCGGGATCAAAGCCATGATCACCGTATTCATAGTACGCTTCAGGTCGTCTGCCGCTCTTACATGAGAGCCGGAATGTGTAGTTTCATTCGGGGAATACAAAAAGGTATGAAGGGCATTGAACGCCGGAGCCAGCTTTTTACCTCTGTAATGGTGCCTGAGTATATGAAGCCTTTTTTTTAATGTTAATCTTTTGTCGCTCATCTCTATCCTATTTCTTGATGTAATAAATCTAACCCTTCGCGAATGATCTGCTGATGGGGTTGTTTGGATATGCAAATAAATTCAGTTAATGAAAAATCTTCCGGTATTACTTCGTAAAGCCCTAATTGTTCCATTTCGTCCAGATCCTTTACCATACATGCCTTTAACAATTGTAAGGGATAAATATCCATGGGGAAAACCTTCTCATACATCCCGGTAACCACAAAAGCGCGATGTTCCCCATTCGTATTTGTGGTTAAGTCGTATTTCTTGTTTGGTCGAAGCCAGGAGAATGTAAGTGCCCTCGTGGCGGAAATTTTGTCGAAAACAGGTTTGTTCCAGCCAAAAAATTCATAGTCATCACCCTCGGGAATGGCGGTCACGGTATTGTTGTAAAAACCCAAATGACCATCCTGCC
The DNA here is from genome assembly GCA_041743085.1 of Flavobacteriaceae bacterium. Taxonomy (GTDB): domain Bacteria; phylum Bacteroidota; class Bacteroidia; order Flavobacteriales; family Flavobacteriaceae; genus JAFMPW01. The sequence goes on along the minus strand of JBGTNL010000035.1, from coordinate 21,248 downwards.
TGGATTTTGAGCCTGTAAGCACATCCCCATTGATGACCCTGAAATTTTTTGTATTGACCCCGCTGGCATACAGAAAGGTCGAAATTTCCGCGCCTATTTTAGTAGTGTAATACTTTGGGGATTTCACCGATGAACCCGCAAGCGCAATGGTCCTTTCCGGATTGAACTTACCCGTGAGCAGGGTTTCTCCAATAATAACAAGGTCCTGCGGGGAAATAGTCCATACAAGTTCTCCCTTATTGATGGGATCTATCCTGTTTATCTGTGTTCCTACAAGCCCGGCAGGGTGAGGGCCCGAAACCTGATGTAGTTCTATGCCTTTCATAGACACAAAAGGCGAGTTACCGGATTTACCGACAGACACGTGCACGCTGCCCGGAGTTAGTTTGGCGAGGGCCGTTAGTGCAGCCTGCAATTCGGGCTCCTTACCCTTCAGCACATAGTCCAGATCGGCTACCAGAGGCGCTGTTACATAGCCGGAAATAAATATGGCTTTAGGAACTGTATTTGGATCCGCCACCAGGTCATAGGGCCTTTGTTTGATAAAGGGCCAGCATCCGGACTTTAACAGAAAGACACGGATGTTTTCATCAGAGGCTTTTTCAGGATCCAGTGAGCCGTGATCCAACGACTCCTGGGATTTGTCCGCCAGGATTTTTATGCTTAAAATTCTTCTCCGAGCTCCGCGTTCTATTTCAACAAGTTCCCCGCTTACCGGAGAGACAAACAGCATTTCCCTATTGCCCTTTTCATAGAAAAGGGCCTCCCCTGCTTTTACCTCTTCCCCCTGCTTTACCAGCATTTTGGGAGTGATTCCATGAAAATCGTGAAGATTTATTGCGTAAACGTTGCTTAAAACAGCTTTGGAAGTAGTATGTTCCGCAACACCGACAAGATTAATGTTCAAGCCTTTTTTAATACGGATGTCTTTGGACATATATCGTAAACCTTAATTTGAAAAGCCCTCACAGGCATTTTATGAAAGATGACCGGTGCGCTCAGATTCCTGTAAGAGATAACACGGGGTCACAGAAATTTTACTTCGTTTAAATATGTAGCAAAAGTAGCACTTAATGAAAAGTTTTCATAATTATTAACTAGAAATTTGGGGTTTACATCGAAGGGAATTTTTCGGGCATGCTTTTTGTTTACCTTTGCCTGAAATTTAGTCAAAAAATGCGCCGAATGCTTAAACAGATTGCATTTATGCTCCTTGCTATTCCTATTTTCGGCCAGGTGCAGGAGGAGGTCGATCCGCCATCGAACATAAAATCGATCATTTTCAAGGGACCCACGGAAGATCAGTTTCCCATAGTACAATTGGGGGAGCAGGTTTTCCTGGAATTTGACGACATTTTAGCCAACGAACAGGATTATTATTACAAAATTGTTCATTGCGATTACGACTGGTCGCCCTCGCAACTTTTAAAATCACAATATCTCAACGGAATAGACAACCAGCGCATTCTCGACTACGATAACAGTTACAATACCTTGCAGCCCTACTCCAATTACCGTCTTACCCTTCCTAACGACAACCTGCGGCTAAAGGTTAGTGGAAACTATCTGCTTGAGATCTACAACAGTGCAAGCGAAATGCAATTTTCGCGCAGATTTGTAGTGTACCAGAATCTGGTGAAGGTGGGTGCGTACGTTAAGCGTTCCAGGGATTTTAATTTTCTGAACGAGAAACAATCGGTGCAATTTTCAGTATTCCCATCCGGCTTTCAACTGATAAACCCGAAGAAAGAAGTGAAGATCGCCATTTTACAGAATTATCACTGGCCCACAGCCATTTATGACGTTCCCCCACAGTTTACCTTAGGCAATGAACTCGTATATAAGTATGATGAGGAAACCAGTTTTTTCGGGGGAAATGAATTCCTGAATTTTGACACCAAGGACCTTCGGGCACCGAGTTCAGCTATTTCGCATATAGAGTTTGAAGATCTGTACCATACCTTTCTCTTTACGGATCGATATAGAAACGACAGGCCCTATACGTACTACCCGGACATTAACGGGGATTTTGTAATACGAACATTGCAGGGTGATGATGTTTCCCGTGAAGCAGAGTATACTGAAGTCCATTTTAGCCTTCCCTATACCGAAGCATTGGCCCTGGACGAAGTATACGTCTTTGGGAAATTCAATAATTATGCGCTGGAGGATGAAAACCTGATGAGCTACAATGATGCCAATGGCAATATGGAGGCCACCATTCTCATGAAACAGGGATTTTACAACTACAAATATGTGCTCAGAAAAGAAGACGGTGTCATAGAACTCAATACGGTTTGTGGCAATTTTCATTTTACCGAGAACACCTACATTGTGCTGGTGTATTACAGAAATTTTGGAGATCTTTATGACAGCATAGTAGGTATTGGTTCGGCCAACTCCAGGGACATAACAAATTAGTGTAACCTAGAATGTTGAATATATAAGCATTTTGAGGGTTTTTTTCCAGATGTGCCACCTGAACTTGTTATCCTTAGCACCCGCAGGCGGTGTAGCAGGCGGTGAAAGTGCTGATTATGGGATAAGCAATGCGTAGCTGAGGTATTCCAACTCGCTCATTGTGACGGTTAGCTGGAAAGCCTGCTTTTTAAAATTTATTTATTCAAGTGCCCGGAACCAGGATAACAATCATTGCTAACCAGTTCTTTTTAAGCAATTAATGTCTGATAGACCAACCATATTATCAAAGGGCAGATACCAGCTTGGATATCGGGGAACGGAATGCCTTAACTGTGGCCATCCACTGGATATGAGCGACAAGTATTGCCCTAATTGTTCTCAGGCAAACAGTACCAAAAAACTTTCTTTTAAGGATTTTTTTGATGAGTTCTTTTCCAGCCTTATTTCCTATGATTCCAAACTTTTAAGAACCTTATCGGCCTTGCTGACAAGACCGGGCAGAATTACACTGGACTACGTTCGCGGCAGGCGGGTCTCTTATACCAATCCTTTTCGTTTTTTATTAAGCCTGGGTATTATTTACTTTTTGCTGTTGAATTTCTCTGGGAATTTTGCAAATCTGGATAAAGCGGCCATAAGAGATAGCGAAAAGTTCGGGGATATTGAATCACTGGCCGACTTGAAACTTGAAGTTGATAATAAGGAGCAAAAAGAGGCCATACAAACGCTAGATTCCCTGGGACTCATTGAAAAATGGCAGCGGCAGAAAAAGAAAAATGATTCTTTAATTATAGCCAACCCAACCGCATATTACAACGGTATTAAAGGCAATTCCCGATTGGATCGACTTTTAAAAAAGACCAAATTCTTTTGGACGCTCCTGGAAAAACAGGGTATTGAAGATTTTGATAAGGTTGCGGAACAACATGCGCTGGAAAAATCCTTTGAAAATAAAATGACGTTTAGTACTGCCGGCAGTTTTTTAAAAATCAAAAATCAGCCTGGCTCCTTTGTCAGTTCTTTGATTTCCAAACTTCCCTTTGCCACTTTTTTCTTCCTGCCGGTCTTTGCGCTTTTCATTTCTTTGGCGTACATCAGAAAAAAGCATACGTATACCGATAATCTTATCTTTAGTTTTCATAATCAATCCTTATTATTTATCTTGCTCATAGTTGGTTTTTTAGTTGATTACATTTTTAATGTGGACAGCTCTGGGATCTTTCTTTTGGTCTTCGTGATCTACCTGTATAAGGCAATGCGAAATTTCTATAAGCAAGGAAGGTTTAAAACTATTGTAAAGTTTATATTTCTTAATACTATTTTTGTTATTTTAGCAGGCGTAGCGGCACTTTTACTGATTGTTGGGAGCGCCTTTACATATTAGACTCGGATCATGATCACACAAGTTACCAAAGGCATTAAAATTTCCGTAGATACCAGTTTTGAAGGCACTTTCTTCAAGAACTACAAGATGCACTTTGCCTTTGGCTATACCATCACTATAGAGAATCAGAGTAAGGATTCTGTTCAACTCACCTCAAGGCATTGGCAGATCTACGATTCCCTGAACGATTTTGAGGTATTGGATGGCGAAGGCGTTATTGGTAAAAAGCCCGTAATAAAACCCGGCGAATCGCATACCTACAGTTCCGGCTGTCTTCTGGCCTCTCCTATCGGCGCCATGAAAGGGCACTACAACATGGTCAATTTTACCTCTACAGAGAAATTCAGGGTGTACGTCCCTACTTTTAAGTTTAGCGCTCCGTTCGCATTGAACTAATACACTATTCGTTAATTAAAATCGACTTCAAATAAGGGAATCACTTCGCACCGCTTTCAGCGGTGCCCGTAATAACGGGTTACCTTGTTTGGTTTAGCGGAATCACTTCAAATTTCCGTATCTTTGCGCCACTAAAATTCTAAAAAAACAAGAACATGGGGAAAGGGTTTTTTCAGGTCCCGACGGCCATAAATGAACCGATTAAAAGTTATGCTCCGGGAACCCCGGAAAGAGAAGCGGTATTAAAGCAATACAAAGCATATTATAAGGGTAAGGTAGAAGTACCCCTTTATATCGGAGCGGAGGAAATAAAGACAGGGAACAAAAAACCCATGTCGCCCCCGCACGATCATAAACATATTATTGGACACTACCACACGGCGGAAAAAAAACACGTGGGCGCTGCCATAAAAAATTGTCTGAAGGCCAGCGCAAGTTGGGCCGGGCTGCCCTGGGAACAAAGAGCTGCAATTTTTCTGAAGGCGGCAGAATTATTGGCCGGACCTTACAGGGCGAAGATCAATGCGGCTACGATGATCGCGCAATCCAAAACCATGCACCAGGCGGAGATAGATGCCGCCTGTGAACTCATAGATTTCCTTCGGTTTAATGTGGAATTCATGGCGCAGATCTACGAGGAACAGCCCGAGTCCGCTGAAGGAATCTGGAACAGGGTAGAATACCGGCCTTTGGAAGGTTTTGTATATGCCATAACCCCTTTTAACTTTACGGCCATTGCAGGTAACCTTCCTGCCAGTGCCGCAATGATGGGGAATGTGGTCATCTGGAAGCCCAGCGATAGCCAGATCTTTTCCGCAAAAGTCATTGTAGATGTTTTCAAGGAAGCAGGGCTGCCCGATGGGGTTATCAATGTGGTCAATGGCGATCCTGTTATGATCTCCGAAACCGTATTGGCAAGCCCGGATTTTTCAGGTATTCATTTTACGGGTTCTACCACTGTCTTTAAGGAATTATGGAAACAGATCGGAAACAATATTCACACCTATAAAACATATCCCAGAATTGTAGGGGAAACAGGAGGCAAGGATTTTATCCTGGCACACCCTACCGCGAAACCTCAGCAGGTTGCAACGGCCATTACACGCGGTGCCTTTGAGTTCCAGGGGCAAAAATGCAGTGCCGCCTCGCGGGTATATTTACCAAGATCCACTTCCAAAGAGATCCTGGACCTGGTAAAGAAAGACCTAAAATCGTTCAAAGCTCCCGGCTCCCCGGAAGACATGGGCAATTTTATCACCGCGGTGATCCACGAGGGCTCTTTTGATAAACTGGCAAAGTATATAGACCAGGCAAAAAAAGACAAGGATGCAAAGATCATTGCAGGTGGCGGGTATGATAAATCGAAAGGCTATTTTATTGACCCCACGGTGATCGTTACCACGGATCCGCATTATACCACTATGGAAACCGAATTGTTTGGCCCGGTGGTCACAGTGTATATCTATGACGACAAGGATTGGAGCAAAACGTTGAAGCTGGTTGATACGTCCTCAGAATATGCTTTGACCGGCGCTGTGCTGGCTACGGACCGCTATGCTATAACGGAGGCGACCAAAGCTTTGCAGAATAGTGCGGGGAATTTTTACATTAATGACAAGCCTACAGGCGCGGTGGTGGGGCAGCAGCCTTTTGGGGGTGCCCGGGCATCCGGGACCAATGATAAGGCTGGTTCGGCCCAGAATTTAATGCGATGGGTCTCGCCCAGATTGATCAAAGAAACCTTTGTAAGCGCTGAAGATTACCGCTACCCGTTCCTGGGGAAATAGCGGATAAAAAATAGGTATACAAATAAACTAAACCACCCCTATGGATTGAAAATCCATGCCTGTCCGTCCTATGGCGGAGGTTTGGATACGCAATGAAATTGCCAGCCCGAACGCCAGCCCGACAAGTCGTTCTGGCGGGGCACGGGCAGGCTTTGGTTAAATGTTAATCGTTAATAGTTGCTATCATACCATTAACGGTTAACCAATAACCATTAACCTATTCGAAAAAAGTTTTAGCCCCGAACCGTCGGGGGGAAGTCTTGCACTAAAGTGCATACCTGCCTGCCCGCAGCCATAACCATTGTTCTATAAAGTTGCCATTTGCTTTTTTTCTAAGTCCACTTTCTTAAGGTGGATAACATTTGAGCCACATTCCAATCGATGGCTAACCTTAACCGGTATGAAAAGCAACAGCCGCGTCCCAGAGCATTTTATTTAGCAACATTCTAAAAAATTTAACTTGACTTCTTCATACTATTTATGTAAATTTAACGTTAAGCAATTGTAAAGTAACAGTAAATTTAAAAAAGGGCCGGTAAGACACCGGCTAGTGGTAATGTCAGAAAATCGTAAACATATGGCAAGCAAAAAGCGGAGTCGTTTTTCATTCAAAAGGATACAGAAGTATGTATCCTCTTATGCTAAAAATTGCAGGTATTCTTTCAACAGAATGCTTAGCACATAGGAACTACCCCTTGTATTTTAACGGTAAATACACGAGTTTTTTGGTTTCGAAAAAATCTTCTTCAAAAATGTCTTTTAACTCAAAGACACGGGCATTGCTATAGCCTGCCAATTCCTCTGTAAGGTCTCCTCCCTTTAAATACAATATTCCATTCTTTAATTCGTGTTCCGATTTTTTATTTACACGGCCCTTTACCCATCGCACAAAAGTAGGCATGGCCGCCACTGCCCGGCTCACAATAAAATCGTATTTCCCATCCAGATCTTCGGCCCGGCAATGATGCGTTTTTACATTTTGCAAGGTCAATCCGGAAACCACCTCCTCTACGACCTTTATTTTCTTGCCTATGGCATCTACAAGCGTAAAATGCGTCCCTGGAAAAAGAATGGCCAGTGGAATACCCGGAAAACCCCCGCCCGTGCCCACATCTAGCACGGTGGCCCCGGATTTAAACCTTAGTATTTTTGCGATCCCAAGAGAATGCAACACATGGCGAAGGTATAGTTCATCGATATCTTTCCTGGAAACCACGTTTATTTTTTGGTTCCAGTCCTGGTACAGTAGCTCCAATTTTATAAACTGCTGTTTCTGCTGATCCGATAAATTGGGAAAATATTTGAATATTATATCAACCTGCATCGTACCTTTGTATGTTTGCCAAAAATACTACTTTCACTTATTAGTATTAAAAGGCCAGATATTGCGTTATATTTATAGCGCTCAAAACATTGCTATATTTATGGAAACATTCGCTATAAGGTTCTCGAGAAAAGATTCTGCCAAGTTTTTTAAAACATTGAATAAAAGAGTAAATACGTATTTCAGGGATAACAAAATAAAGAAAACAGGAAATTGGAAGCTGTATTTAAAAACAGCGGTAATGTTCGCCATTTTTCTCGCCCCCTACTTCCTGATTCTTACGCTAAACCTTCCCAACTGGGCCAACTTTCTATTAACCATTGTTATGGGCGTTGGCATGGCAGGTGTGGGGATGAATGTAATGCACGACGGAAATCACGGATCCTATTCCAATAAGAAATGGGTAAACAAACTTATGGGAGGCACTATTTACATTCTTGCCGGAAACGTATATAACTGGCAGGTTCAGCATAATGTGCTCCATCATACATATACGAATATTCACAATCACGACGAGGATCTGGAGGCCGGGAGAATTCTACGATTTTCCAAACATGCCCAATGGCACCGGTTCCACAAGTTTCAACATTACTACTCTGTTTTCCTTTATGGATTACTCACTTTCAATTGGGCCATAACAACGGATTTCCAACAGATGTACCGCTATACCAAACGCAAACTAGCCTATGGAAGATTTCCCAATCCCTTTGTAAATTGGAGTGTTTTGGTTGCCACTAAGCTGATATATTTAACAATATGGATCGTACTCCCTATGTTGTTTTTGGATATTGCATGGTGGAAAATTCTGTTGGGCTTTTTTATTATGCACTATGTTGCCGGTGTGATCCTAAGTGTTGTATTTCAGTTGGCACACGTAGTTGATGAGGCAGACACCCCGTTACCTGAAAAAGATGGCTCCATGAAAAACACCTGGGCCATACATCAATTGGTTACCACGGTAAATTTTGGAACCAAAAATAAAATAGTTAACTGGTTTACCGGCGGGTTGAACCATCAGGTAGAACACCATATTTTTCCTAACATAAGTCACATTCATTACACAAAAATCTCCAAAATTGTGAAACAAACGGCAAGGGAGTTTAATTTACCCTACAACGAATATAAAACTACCAGAAAAGCTATAATTTCGCACTTCAAACATCTGAAAGAATTGGGCAAAAAACCTGTTTTGCAATACGGCTAGATTTCAAATAAAGACATTATTTTTATCGCGCTAGGATACCCTGGGGCTATCATTTTAGTATTTACCTGAAATAGCTATTGGGTTATTAGTTATGTTGATCATTCATCCCATAACTCAATAATAAGTAATACAATACCTTCGGCAAACAATTGGAAAGTAAAAAGAGTGAATTCAAAAGTAAAACACCACACCATAGTATTTGATCAATGAACAACCATTTATCCGACAGAATTAACAGGATGTCTACTTCGGCCACTCTCGCTATGGCTGCCAAGGCACGGGAACTCCGAAATGAAGGCAAAGACATTATAGGGTTAAGTTTGGGGGAGCCCGATTTTAATATTCCAGAGTTTGTAAAAGAAGCGGCCAAACAGGCAGTTGACGATAACTATAGCAGCTATTCCCCGGTAGACGGTTATGCCGACCTGAAACAGGCTATTTCAAATAAATTTAAAAGGGATAACAACCTGGATTACGGGCTCAATCAAATTGTGGTTTCCACCGGTGCCAAACAATCCCTTGCTAATATCGCAATGGTAATGCTAAACAAGGGGGATGAGGTGATCCTGCCTGCTCCGTATTGGGTAAGTTACAGCGATATCGTCCAATTGGCCGAAGGGGTACCCGTAGAGGTACCTACCAGTATTTCTTCAGATTTTAAAATGACTCCGGAACAATTGGAGTCGGCCATTACAACGAGGACAAAAATGCTTTGGTTTAGCTCTCCCTGCAATCCCAGTGGTTCGGTTTACAGCAAAGATGAGTTGGAAGGCCTTGCTACCGTATTGAGAAATTACCCGGATATTTTTGTGGTTTCCGATGAGATCTATGAACACATCAATTTTGTGGCCGGCCACGTAAGTATTGCATGTATTGATGGCATGTACGACCGTACGATTACCGTTAACGGGGTTTCCAAGGCCTTTGCCATGACGGGTTGGAGGATTGGATACATGGGCGCTGCCGACTGGATCGCCAGAGCGTGTACCAAATTTCAGGGACAAGTCACCAGCGGCGCAAATGCTATTGCCCAAAGAGCAACGATTACCGCACTCGAAGCCCCGGTAAGCAAAATACAATTTATGATCGACGAGTTCCATAAGCGACGCGATCTTCTACTGGAGCTTTTAGGTGAAATTGAAGGATTTAAACTCAATGTTCCGGAAGGCGCTTTTTATGTGTTCCCGGATATTTCGGACTTTTTTGGAAAAACACTTAATGACAAAGTTATTAACAATGCCTCAGATTTTGCAATGTACCTTCTGGAAGAGGCGAATGTCGCCACGGTAACCGGAGAGGCCTTCGGTAACCCCAACTGTATCCGCATATCTTATGCGGCATCCGAAAAAGAACTTATAGAGGCGGTCAGAAGGATCAAAGACGCAGTATAATGCACCTGATGGATCCCGCAGATCCTGTAGGTTTAGATGCTGTTTCAAAAAAGAACCACAAGGTTTTGAAGACCGTGTATTTTCATTCATCATGCGCGCTTCCAAAAATACGGACTCAGCAGAATCAGAACGGTAAAGAGCTCCAGCCTTCCGGCCAGCATCAAAAAGGCACACCACCATTTTCCGAAATCGGGTAGGCCATTAAAATTACTCAGAGGGCTCAGACTGCCGAGCGCGGGCCCTACATTCCCCAGGGAGGAGGCTGCACCCCCTACCGCAGTCATAAAATCCAATCCCATAAAACTCAATACAAGGGCCCCTATGATAAAGAGTAACATATAAAGTACAAAAAATCCTATGATATTATATACGATGTGTTCCGGTACTGTTTTATTATTGTAACGAACCGGAATGATACCGCTGGGGTGGAGCGTTCTTTTAAATTCAAGCAGGCCATTTTTTATGACCATGATATGGCGCATTAGTTTTATCCCCCCGGCTGTAGAACCTGCGGAACCGCCGGAGAACATCATACCAAAAAAGAACACGGTTAAAAAGGGTGTCCAGCTGGTGAAGTCCGCCGAAACAAAACCGGTTGTAGTGATAACGGAGACCACCTGAAATAGCGCATGCCTGAACGCACTCTCCCCTTCCCCGTATAACATGGGATGATATTCGGAAACCGGGACATTGGCTTTGGTGTACACCACTAAAGCTGTGACTACGGTAAAGAGTAAAATAAGGATCCCGTACACCTTAAATTCCTCATCCTTTAAAATCTTACCCACCTTGCCCTTAAAGGCGAAATAACTAAGTACAAAATTGCTCCCGGCCAAGAACATGAACAGGGTAACGATGTATTGGATCAAAGGTTGATCGTTCCAGTAGGCAAGGCTTGCATTTTTGGTAGAGAAGCCCCCTGTAGATAAGGTGGCCAGTGAATGGTTGATAGCATCAAAAAAAGACATGCCTGCAATATTCAATAAGATGGTTTCCGCAACCGTGTACCCAAAATATATTAGCCATAGCCTTTTGGCGGTATCCGTAATTCTGGGGTGTAATTTATCGCCACTGGGACCAGGGGCTTCAGCGGAAAACAACTGCATCCCCCCTATGCCCAGCAAAGGAAGGATAGCAATGGCCAGCACTATGATCCCCATGCCCCCTATCCAGTGTGTAAGACTTCTCCAGAAAAGAATGCCTTCCGGCATGGCTTCGATATCGTCCAGAATCGTAGCCCCTGTTGTCGTATACCCCGAAATGGTTTCAAAAAAAGCATTGGTAATCCCCGGAATAGCACCGGAAAAGAGATACGGCAACATCCCTGAGACCGACATTACCAGCCATCCAAAGGTAACGATGATGTACCCCTCTTTTCGCTTTACTTCTTTACGATGGCCTTTGGTATAGAACATGGCCAGTACGCCTATAAAAATTGTTATTAGTGCCGCTACCGTAATATTGAGCGTGGCGCCGTCATCATAAATTCCGCTCATTACAGCCGCTAAAAGCATAAAAGAACCGTTGCAAAGCAACAGCAATCCCATAAGGTGAAAAATTATTTTAGAGTTAAAGCCCATATTACTTATAGGAATAGCTTTTCTATACTGGAAATGGAGGGCGGGAGGCAACAGACCACAACCCTATCCCCTTCGGTGATCTTAAAATCCCCAAGTGCAATAATACCTTCCCCATCCCGGATAACCCCCCCGATAATTGCGGTTCTGGGAAACTCGAGTTCCCTGATCACCTTGCCATTCACCCGGGAAGTTGGTTTTACAACAAACTCCAGAATCTCGGCATTAAGGTTGTTAAGACGGGTAAGGGCAACCACTTCACCTCTTCTGATATACCTGAAAATATTATTTGCGGCCAGTAATTTCTTATTGATCAAGGTGTCTACCCCAATGGATTGCGAGAGTTGGAAATAATCCATATTCTCCACCATGGCTATGGTCTTTTTAATGTGTTTGGACTTCGCTACTAGACAAGACATGATATTGGTTTCCGAATTGCCGGTAACCGCAATAAAGGCATCCATGGAATCCAGGCTCTCTTCTTCCAGCAATTCCACATTCCGGCAATCACCGTTAATTACCAGGGCAGCAGGCAATGCATCGGCTAATTCAAAAGCCTTGGTTTTATCCTTTTCAATAAGTTTTACATTAAATTTATTGTCACAAAGGTATTGTGCGGCCTTCACCCCTACTTTGCTACCTCCCAAGATCATTACATTCTTAATATCCTCCTTTCTTTTCCCGGTCAGTTTATAAAGTTCGTCCACTCCTTTTTTATCGGTCACAAAATAGACCTGATCCTCCTCCTTAAACAGTGTATCGCCTCTCGGGATTACGGTAAACTGCGTCCCTTTGCGCTGCATGGCTATCGGCATAAAATGCAATTCGGGAAATATTTTAGCGGCCTTTTTGACCGTTTTGCCAATAAAGGGGGCCGTTTTTGGTAAGCTTATCCCCACCATGATCAACACGCCCCCTTCAAACTCATAGGTGTCATTGAAAGCGGATTGGTTGAGCAGAAGTTGAATTTCAGCTGCTGCCAACTCTTCAGGGGATATCAGTTCATCAATTCCCAATTCCGAAAAATTGATCATCTCCTTTTTATCCACGAACTCCGTATTGGATATCCTGGCGATGGTTCGTTTACATCCCAGTTGTTTAGCCAGCATACACAGCGTGATATTGGTTGTTTCAGAAGAGGTAACCCCAATGACCAGATCCGAGCTACCCACCTGGGCATCCTGAAGTACGGAAATAGAAGTGGCATCGCCTTTTAATACCCGAATATCCAGATGGCTGTCCGCATAGGCCAGGCTTTCTTTGTAGGTATCTATAAGGGTGATGTCCTGAGATTCGTAGGACAGCAATTTGGCCAGGTGAAAGCCGACCTCTCCGGCACCGGCAATTATAATCTTCATGTATGAAATAAATTTAAATGCGCAAGCCGAATTGAATTATTTCGGCCCGTACTTCCGAAGACCTTGAAGCTTTTACAGCTCATCATGTAGGGTTTGCAAAGTTTGCGGCAGCAAAATTACGGAAATTTATTCACTAAGTATGGAAGGATATCTTAATTATTGATTAGAGGTATTGTTGTCCGGTAATACCAAAACCACAAGTATATTGGGCGTTCCCATTATATTTGTTATCCAAGGGCTTGCTTTTTATGCATTGCCGACAAGTATGAACGTAGCTTTGGTATATGATTTCGGTTGGTCACGATCAAGTCTTACGTCTTATGTCTTATAGCGCAGCGGTCTTACGTCTTTAACCCGAAATTATTGATTAGAGAAGAAAGGATTGATTACTTCCCTGATTGGCCGCTGTCTGGTTTCCAGTTCCTATCGTTTGGCGTCTAGAGTCTCCTAAATAAAGTACCTTTGCGAAAATTTGTGCCATGCCTAAAAAAGTGATCCCCTACAAAGATTCCGAACTCGGAAAAAAAGAGCAGGTAACTCAAATGTTCAACACCATTTCGGATAAATATGACGGACTTAACCGTGTTATTTCCTTTGGTCTTGATGTAAAATGGAGAAAACGTGTAGTAGCTATTCTGAAAAAAAAGCATCCTGCCACCATCCTGGATATTGCCACCGGAACAGGAGATCTGGCCATCAATTTGGTGGAAACAGGTGCCGAAAGAATTATTGGCCTCGATCTTTCCCGAGGCATGCTGCAAGTGGGTATAAAAAAGGTGAAACAAAAGAAGCTTCAAAATAAAATTGAAATGGTCGTCGGGGACAGCGAAAACCTCCAATTCCCGGAGCAACATTTCGATGCGGTAACAGTTGCATTCGGGGTTCGTAATTTTGAAAATCTGGAGAAGGGCCTTACTGAAATTTATCGTGTCTTAAAGCAGGGTGGCACCCTGGTAGTCCTGGAAACCTCAGTACCCCTTAAAACTCCTTTTAAACAAGGCTACAAGTTTTACACCAGATACATGCTTCCGGCTATTGGTAAATTCTTCTCCAAAGATCGGTCTGCCTATACCTATCTGAGCGAATCCGCCGCTGTTTTCCCACACGGGAAGGATTTCAACAATATTTTAGGAAAAATCGGGTTTATAGCTATGGAGAACAGGCCACAGACATTTGGGGTGGCATCTATTTATGTGGCTACAAAATAAAAGAATGAAAAAAGCATTTTTTCTATTTGCGGGAATATCCCTGCTCATGGGGTACACTGGTACCGCTCAATTCAAGGAAAACCCCATCATAAATCTGGAGAATGAAGACAAGGCCTTTTTAAACTGGGGGTATTACCTTGGTTTTAATCAATACGATTTTAAGTTTAACTATAAGAACGATCTCGATGATATCCTGGTCAATAAGTCTCTGGGCTTTAATGTAGGTCTTATTGGGGAAATGCGATTGCATGAATTTTTGGACCTTCGTTTTGAACCCGGGCTTTTCTATACGCAGCGAACTTTGGGTTTTCCGGGATTTACCGAGGAGAATGAGGCTATACGGGAGGCAAGATCAACTTATATTAATTTTCCCCTCTTGCTGAAGGTGGGCACAAAAAGATTTGGCAATTGGAAACCCTATATTGTCGGGGGTGTGGCTACGGTACTTAATCTGGGATCCAATGAAGATGCATTGGATGACAACAGCAGTGGAACATTTAGGATGAAACGGGACGTTTATAATTACGAACTGGGTTTTGGTATTGATTTCTATACGGAATATTTTAAATTTTCCCCCTCAATCCGGGGAGTTTTTGCCATTTCCGATGAATTGGTCCCGGACAATGATCCCAACAGCCCCTGGACGGGAAATATAGATGCTTTGCGCACAAGAGGTATTTTTGTGAATTTTACGTTTGAGTGATCCCCTGGCCTCCGCGCTGCTGCAGGGAATCGGTTTCCTTTGGACAAAGGAGGAGCTCCTAAGGGTTTGAAAATCACGCACGCCGTATCTCGTTCAACAAAATGGCCGTTGCCGTGGCGACATTCAGACTTTCTGTGGTTTTGGGTCCAAACTGTGGGATGCTTATCCTCGCCGAGAGCAACGATACCAACTCGTCGGATATCCCGTTCGCCTCGCTACCCATAACCAAAATACCTGCTTTGGGCAAAGGCACTTTGTACACTTCTTCGCCCTCCAGGGTTGCCCCATAAACCGGAACCCCTGTTTCTCCCAATACTTCTTTCAGATTTGTATACCTGATATTTACCCTGGCAATAGAACCCATTGTAGCCTGTAATACCTTTGGATTGTAGCAATCCACGCAGTCCTTGGAACAGAGCAGATGCCGTATCCCAAACCAATCACATAAACGGATTATAGTACCCATGTTTCCCGGATCCCTGACCCCATCCATGGCTACCACCCAATCCTTAAAACATACTTCCGTGGGGCCGGGTATATGAAAAACCCCTATTACCTTATTAGGGCTTTTAAGTCCGCTTAATTGACTTAGTTCATGGGGCGATATTTGAGCTACCTTAATCCCGGATCCCTCAAAAAGGTTTAGGTCGGTGCTGTAAATAAGATGTTCCCCATAATCCGATGCCAAAAGCTCGCGAACACTCTTAATTCCTTCCACTACAAACATTTGGTATTGAGTTCGGTACTTTTTTTGCTGCAGGCTTTTTATAAATTTTATTTGACTTTTCCCAACCATTCAAATGATGTATTTTTGGCCTCTATGAGGATCCTCTTGTGTTTTGAAAAGAGTAATGCAAAAATAGGTTTATTATTGCTAGTCCTTATAATTTCCTCCTGCAATACCCTTAAAAGGGTTGATGATGATGAGCTGTTGCTTACCAGGAATGTTATTTTTGCCAACGGGGAAAAAGTAATGGATGAAGACGTACGCAGCCTGATTATTCAGGAACCCAACAGCACGCTGCTGGGCTATCCCCTTCGTTTAAATTTGTACAATTTGGCCAAAAAGGATCCGGACTCCTCATACCAGGCCTGGCTTTATAAAAAAGAAAAGAGAGAGCAGCGTTGGGCCAACTTGCTTTCACAAAAACAGGTAGACCGCCTGGGGGAATCATTTCTTGTTAAAGGATATAGTGAGTGGCTTAAAAACATTGGGGAACCTCCCGTGGTTGTCGACACTTCCAAAACAAGAAAATCCCTGGAACGGCTCAGTTCCTATTATGGCAGTAGGGGTTATTTTAGTAATAATACGACCTTTGTTATAGGTATTACGGGGAGAAAACAACGGGCAGAAATAGCCTATAAAGTATCGCTTGGGAAACCGTATATAATCGATTCCGTTTCTAGGCAAATAGTTTCCAAATCCATAGACTCCCTCTACACCTTGTATAAGGAGCAATCTTTTATAAAAGAAGACAAACAATTTGATCTGACCGACTTTAACAATGAAAGGGAACGCCTTACCTCATTGTTCAGAAACTCGGGAGTCCACAATTTTCAGGAAAGTTCTATTACCTATGATATTTTAAGAGATACTGCGGTTGGCCAGGATGATCAGAAGATGAATATTAAACTGAATATTGAAAATCTGCGGCGACGCGGCGACAGCTCACTTACCAGTACAGAATATAGAGTGCATCGCTTTAAAAAGGTGAATATATATGCGGACTACATATTTGCGGACGATATAGATAGCCTGGATTCCGTAGACTTTGAAAATTATACCATCTACTATAAAGATAAACTGAGGTATAAACCGAAGGCCCTTACAGATGCTGTTTTTCTTGAAAAGGACAGTGTATACAGGGATCTGGACCGCCTAAGGACCTATAGGCAAATCAGCAATCTAAATACATTCAAATATCCGAATATTGAACTTATTGAGGACAGTACTCAAACAAAACTTACCTCCAACATATTCCTTGCTCCCCGCCCGAAATACTCCCTGGGATTGGATTTTGATATTACACATTCAAATATTCAGCGCCTTGGTGTGGGTTTCAGTACTTCACTGATCACCAGAAATATGTTTGGAGGCGCAGAAACATTGAGCCTGTCTGCAGGGGGCACTTTTGGGCTCTTAAGCGATGATTCCCTTCCGGAGGATTTCTTCTCTGAAATAGGCGGGGACATTAACCTCACTTTTCCCAGAATTTGGTTTCCCTTCATAAATACAAAGAAAATTATCCCTTACTATATGCTGCCGAAAACCCGCATGTCCGCGGGTACAAGTTTTCAAAAAAATATTGGGCTGGACAAGCAGACATTCAATACTGTTCTGGGTTATAACTGGACGCCCTCGGACTTTAGAAAAAATACCCTGGAATTACTGAATATCCAGTTTGTCCGAAATGTGAACCCGAATCGTTTTTTTAAAGTCTATGGAAGCTCCTATAGAAGACTGGACGACATTGCGGATGACTTTCAGGATAATGAAGCACTTGCTTCTTTCTTTGAGGCCACCGACAATACTGATGATCCGCTTAAATTGATCATTCCAGAGGGAACTACGGGTTTAACCCAGGCGATTCTCAACCGTGATGTAGCCTCAACCACAGTGGATTTCACAGACGTAAGCAGAATTGAAGAACGCCGGCAACGGCTTACAGAGAACAATCTGATCTTTGCAACTAATTATTCCTTTACCAAAAACAACCGCATAGGATTAAATGATAACAATTTCTATCAATTCAGGCTTAAAGTTGAGAGTGCGGGCAACCTGTTATCCGGAATATCCCAAATAGTTCCATTCAATCAAAACGAGGATCAAAACCTTCTGGTTTTTGGGGTTCCCTTTTCTCAGTACGTTAAAACGGAATTCGACTTTATAAAGCATTGGGGGATCTCCCGTACGGATGTGCTGGCTTTCAGAAGTTTTTTTGGAATAGCCGTACCTTATGGCAACTCTAATAGTATCCCGTTTACGAGAAGCTACTTTGCCGGGGGTTCTAATGACAACAGGGCATGGAATCCTTACTCCCTCGGCCCGGGAAGCACCCGGAATAGCAACGATTTTAATGAAGCTAATTTAAAAATCGCTTTTAATCTCGAGTACCGGTTTCCTATTGTGGGCGATATTAAAGGAGCTCTCTTTGCGGATGCGGGGAACATTTGGAATGTTTGGGACAGTGAGGATGATCCCGACGCTATTTTTAAGGGCATAGGATCGCTGCGTGATCTGGCTTTAGGCACCGGCCTGGGCCTCCGGTATGATTTTACGTATTTTGTCTTTCGGGTAGACTTCGGTTTTAAAACCTACAACCCGGCGGAAGAACCTTCTAAAAGATGGTTCAGGGATTATAATTTTGCGAATGGAGAGCTTCAAATAGGGATAAATTATCCTTTTTAAGCTTATTTTATTACTTTTGCCCCAGTTAAAAAATTTGAATCTTTAGACAGAAAACTATGTCCCATAATATAAAGCCCGGGGTTGCCACAGGCGATGAGGTCCAGGAAATCTTTAATTATGCCAAAGAAAAGGGGTTTGCCCTCCCGGCAGTAAATGTCATTGGTTCCAATACTATAAACGGGGTTCTGGAAACCGCAGCCAGTCTGAATTCTCCGGTGATCATTCAATTTTCTAACGGAGGAGCACAATTCAATGCAGGGAAAGGATTATCTAATGACGGGCAAAGAGCTGCCATCTTAGGTGGAGTTGCAGGAGCAAAGCATATTCACGAATTGGCAGAAGCCTATGGAGCTACCGTAATACTCCACACGGACCATTGTGCCAAACAGTTATTGCCATGGCTGGATGGTCTTTTGGATGCCAGTGAAAAACACTTTGCCAGAACAGGAAAGTCGCTTTTTAGTTCGCATATGATAGACCTTTCGGAAGAACCCATTGAAGAGAACATCGCCATCTGCAAGGAATACCTTTCCAGAATGAGCAAGATGAACATGACCCTGGAAATAGAACTGGGAATCACGGGAGGCGAAGAAGACGGTGTGGATAACAGTGATTTGGACGATTCCAAATTATACACTCAGCCCGAAGAAGTTGCATATGCCTATAAAGAGTTATCCAAGGTGAGCCACAGATTTACCATTGCGGCAGCTTTTGGCAACGTCCATGGGGTTTACAAACCGGGAAACGTGAAGCTCACCCCTAAAATCCTAAAGAATTCCCAGGAATACATCACCGAAAAATATGGAGTGAATCCAAATCATATCAATTTTGTCTTTCATGGGGGCTCAGGGTCAACGGTGGAAGAAATACGCGAAGCAATTGGTTATGGAGTTATTAAAATGAATATCGACACCGATCTCCAATATGCATTTCTGGAAGGTGTACGAAATTATGTGCAGGGCAAAAAAGAGTACCTCCAATCGCAAATTGGAAATCCGGGAGGCGATGACCAGCCCAATAAAAAGAATTATGATCCGAGAGTTTGGTTGCGGGAAGGAGAAAAAACTTTTGGGGCACGCTTGAAGAAGGCATTTGAAGATTTAAATAATGTTAATACCTTGTAAATAGTTTGGAAAACATAACCGAAGATAAAATTGAGTCTATGTCGTTGTGGTTTAAAAGGAAAGAAAAAGGAATACAGACTTCTACCGATCAGAAAAAAGATACGCCAAAAGGACTTTGGTACAAATCTCCAACCGGGAAAATAGTTGAGTCCGAAGAGTTGGCCAAAAATTTTTATGTAAGTCCGGAAGACGATTATCATGTCCGGATAGGAAGCAGGGAATACTTTGAAATTCTTTTTGACGGCAATAAATTCAAGGAATTAGATCCAAAACTTACCTCCAAGGATCCCTTGAAATTTGTAGACACCAAAAAATATTCGGACCGGCTCAAAGCAGCCCAAAAGAAAACCGGCTTAAAGGACGCGGTTAGAACGGCTGTTGGCAAGTCTTTGGGAAAAGACCTCGTTGTTGCCTGTATGGATTTCAGCTTTATCGGAGGATCTATGGGTAGTGTGGTAGGTGAGAAAATTGCACGGGCAATTAACCATTCCATTAAAAATAAGATCCCCTTTGTGATGATCTCCAAGTCCGGGGGTGCCAGGATGATGGAAGCCGCTCTCTCCTTAATGCAACTGGCTAAAACTTCCGTGAAACTGGCGCAACTGGCAGAATTAAAAGTACCCTACATTTCACTTTGCACAGATCCTACCACCGGGGGTACCACGGCCTCTTATGCCATGTTGGGCGATATCAATGTTTCCGAGCCGGGGGCGCTCATTGGTTTTGCCGGTCCCAGGGTAGTAAAAGAAGCCACGGGGAAAGAACTTCCGGAAGGTTTCCAAACCGCAGAATTTGTACTGGAACACGGCTTCCTGGATTTTATAACACACAGGAAAGACCTGAAGAGGAAAATAAATCTATATATAGACCTTATTGAGAATAATCCAATTAGGTCATAATTTACTTCCTATGAGATTCCATGTATCCCTACTGGTTTTTAATCTGGTGTTTTGGTCCGTCTGCTGTTCTACGGATGCCAAGAAAAACGCCGGGGAAAATAATGACATGGATAGCGCCCCTGCCATGGTATCGGTTACCGGGGTATCCGTTTCGGGACCGGAAAATGAGTATACTTTCAGCGTCACATTAAAAAGTCCCGATACCGGGTGCGATCAATATGCAGACTGGTGGGAGGTGGTAGATATGGAGGGGAAACTTCTCTACAGAAGAATACTGACCCACAGCCACGCCAAGGAACAGCCTTTTACCAGGCCTGGGGGTACCGTGGATATCTCGGAAGGGCAGCTGGTGTACATACGGGGACATATGAACAACTCGGGCTACGGCACAAAGGCTTTCAAGGGATCTGCAGCCAATGGTTTTTCTTCACAGGAATTGGATGTTGAATTTGCCAAAAACCTCCAAAAGATGGAACCCCTGCCGCAGGGTTGTGCTTTTTAATCCACAACAGCGCTATGACCCTTGTCTGAGAACAAGGTTTAACAAAGGCCTAAAAAAACCCCGGACACCCAGTACATTCTAAAAATATTCTTATCTTTGCGCCTTGGTTGAAAATCAATCAGATACATAAAAATCATTAAAATTAATATTGGAATGTATTTAACAAATGAAGTAAAGGCCGAAATTTTTAAAAAACACGGTGGCTCTGAAAAGAACACGGGTTCCACCGAAGGTCAGATTGCCTTGTTTACTCATCGGATCAACCACCTTAGTGGGCATCTGAAAGAAAACCAAAAAGATTATAACACAGAACGAGCCCTGGTAAGCCTGGTTGGTAAAAGAAGAAGCCTACTGGATTATTTAAGGAAGAAGGATATTGAAAAATACCGGGAGCTGATCAAAGAATTGAATATTAGAAAGTAAAGGGCACCTCTAATAACTCTGTTTGGAATGATAGCGCAGGAATTTTTTTCGGATACAAGGCACCAAAAGCGGAGTTTAGCAGGGCTAAATGAGTATTTTGGTAACGAAGTAGCTGGGAAAAAGAACAAGTTGGCAACC
>JBGTNL010000034.1:0-10107 GCA_041743085.1 Flavobacteriaceae bacterium | reverse complement strand
AGGTGTTTGCCATTTGGGATAAGGAGTGTATCCCAAGTAATGTTGAAAATAAACAAGATTACGATTTTATTGTCACAAATGCTTATTTCAAAGAACCCGTATATGTTGATATAATCACAGGAGAAGTATTTAACATTCCTGAATCGAACTGGAGAAGAGAAAAAAATAAACATTTTTTCAAGCAAATTCCTATCTCTGATTACCCAATATTGATTGCTGACAAAAGCCTTATTTTAACAATTGAAAAATAAAACTTTGATATACGGAATTTTGATATCATGGTTAATGACGGGAAGAGAAAGTGTAACGTTGCCCAACATTTTGTATAAGTAATGGCAGGCAATGTATTTTAAATATCACGGTTTGCAGCCCGCTCAAACTATGTAGCGATTTGACCAAAAAGAAACCCGCAACCTGCCACTACTCATACAATTTACCGTTGGGTGGTATATAAGACACAATCTCAACCTATAAATTATGAAAAGAATTTTCAGACATATTATGTGTGTATTCTTAAATAGTCTGCTTCTGACAAACTTGTCATTCGCACAAGACACCTTACAACAAAATGATAAAATGGTGATTGGATGGCTGCGAGAGAAGGCGATTCCTATTAAACATGTAGAGGCTGGAAACGGATATTCAGACTTGCAGCCTTTAAAAAAAGTACTTAAGGATGTCAAAGTTTTAGGTGTTGGTGAAACCACACATGGTACAAGGGAATTCTTTCAATTCAAACATCGACTCTTTGAATTTTTAGCTGCTGAAATGGGGTATACAGTGTTCACCTTAGAAGCAAGTTATGCAGCCTGCCAGCCCATTAATGATTATATTCTTTACGGCAAAGCTGATCGGGCAACTGTTTTATCGGGTCAGGGGTTTGTACTTTGGGATACAGAAGAAGTTTCAAACATGATTGATTGGATGCGAACATATAACCAAAACATTTCCGATGATAAGAAAGTTAGGTTTTATGGATTGGATATTTGGTATAATGGAGTAGGTAGAGAAAGAGTTTTAGAGTACCTGAAGAAAAATGATGCAGGAAAAGTTCCTGATACTGATGCTCTCTTTTCAATACTTGCACAGGAAGAAAAAATATGGCCAATGAGGATGGACGAGATTGAGCCAAAGGTCAAAGATTTACTACCTCGGGTAGAAAATTTAATTAGCCATCTTACAAACAACAAAAGCAGATTTGTTTCTGCTACTTCAGTTGATGAGTTTGGGCAGATAGTAAAGTATGTCCAAGTAATGCGCCAATGGCTTTTGAGTATTGTAAATGATCCCTTATCTCAGCCCAAAAATTCAATGCGTTCAAAGTTTAAGGCAGAGAATTTATTGTACCTGATGGAAGAAATGCCAGGCGCTAAATTCGTTTCATGGGAGCACAATGATCATGTTGGTATCGGCTATCCGCTTACCGGCTCAAGGAATATGGGTTCTGTTTTAAGAGATAAACTCGGAAATGCTTACTATGCCATGGGTTTTGAATTTAATCACGGCTCCTACCAGACAAGACTTGCCATGATTGATAAATCCGTGGGAGATTTATCAAAAGATACTGTTCCACCTGCACCTGAGAAATCTTTACCATGGTATTTAACCCGTGCAAAAAAGGGAAACTTCTTTTTGGATTTACGTGTCCCTGAACAAAATTCAGTAGTTGAACAATGGTTAACTACTCCGCAGATTGTTCGCAAGATTCCTTGGATTCATCAAGATGACGAAAGTAAAAACTTTGAAAAAATAAACATCAAAAGTCGTTATGATGGTATTTTGTTCATAGACCAGACGACAAGCGTTCGTCCAACACCAAACGCATTAAAAGCTGCTTCTAAAAGAGAAAAATTTTAATTTGATGAAGTAGAGAGTATGCGCCACTTAAGAAAAGGCTTGGCAATATGGTGGCAGGACGTTGAAACCTAAACTGTGTGCTACTATCTTCAGTAGTTTTAAGCCGATGAATAATTATAGTCATTATTTGTTAGCTTCAACTTTAATTTTTAATCGGCCGTGGTTGTGGGCTGACAGTTATCAAATATCACCACATCGCCAAGCCTACATCGTTAGGCAGTAAGGCAAACTAACAGCAATCAAAATTCCAAACCAATCAAGATAAATCACTTTTTGCCAAATGACAAACGATTTCACTTTCAATAGAAGCAACTTTGCCACACTATTAATATTAAAAATTAGAAAGAATGGCAAAAACAGTTTTGGTTACAGGAGCTTCGGCAGGAATCGGAAAATCAACAGCAATTCATTTGGCAAAGAATGGATACAATGTTTACGGTGCGGGTCGCAGAATAGAAAAATTGAACGAATTGATAAAATACGGTGTAAAACCAATGGAGTTGGATATTACCATAGACGAAAATATGGTTGATTGTGTAAATCAAATTTTCAATGAAGCAGGAAGTATAGACATTATTGTCAATTGTGCAGGTTCTGGTTCATATGGTGCTTTGGAAGATGTACCATTGGAAGAGGCAAAAAACCAATTAGACATAAACTTGTTTGGAGGTGCTCGTTTAATACAATTGGTGCTGCCAAAAATGAGAGAAAACAAATACGGGAAAATTGTAAACATTTCCTCGATTGGCGGTAAAGTTGGCTTACCACTCGGTAATTGGTATCACGCCAGTAAATTTGCCATAGAAGGATTAAGTGATTGCCTTCGCCTAGAAGTAAATCAATTTGGAATTGATGTGATTGTTATTGAGCCAGGCGGAACCAAATCTGAAATGATAGGAAATGGAACGGCTGATTTGATGAAAGTTTCGGGAAAAACAGCTTACAAGAATTTAGCAAATAGTATAACTAAAATGTACGCAGACACAGCGAAAAAATCAATTGAACCTATTGAGATTGCAAAACTTATTCAAAAGGGAATAGAGGCAAAAAGACCTAAAACTCGATACGCTGCAAGTAATGCAAAGCCGTTTCTGTTTATGCGAAAAATGCTATCTGACAGGTTATTTGATAAAATACTGATAAGCCAAATGAAATAAAGAAGACTATGGAATCACTTATCAATTATTTGTTGCAATTCGGCAATTTGAACAAACAGCAAATTGATTTAATCAAAAGCAAAGCTGTATTCAAAGAAATTAAGAAAGATGAAAACTATCACGAAGCAGGAAAAATACCTCGTGAGATTATTTTTCTGACAGAAGGAATTATGAGAGTTTGTTATTACAATAACAAAGGCGATGAGGTTACAAAGTATTTCATTGATGAAAACAATTTTTTGGCAGATATAAACAGCTTCAATCAAGAAATTCCATCTACTGAATATGTGCAAGCAATTACAGATTGCTCATACCTTTCATTGTCTAAAAATGCAATGAAGGAATTGTCAATGACAATAATTGAATGGGACAAGATTGTTACTAAGATAACTGCAAAAGGATTAGCAGATAAAGTGAATAAAATTAGTCCAATGATGACCGAAAATGCCACCGAACGCTATTATTCATTCTTGGAAAAATTCCCAAACCTTGCCAACCGAATTCCGCTTTCCTATTTGGCTTCATACTTGGGAATCACACAGTCTTCGTTGAGCAGAATTAGAAAAAATATAAGATAAACCGATTAAAAAATTGACATGGACATTAAAAGTCCAACTGCCAACAATGGGTATAAAACTTAGGGTGGACATTGGTTTCCGCAACTTTCGGATTCCTAGCAAGCTTAGTCGCGTTAGACAAGTACGCAGCTCAGAAATGCCCTACGTTTCATACCCGAGACGTTAGCCACAAGTTGGTACGATAAAGGGACATCCTTTACAAAGTTAAAGGGACATAGTTTACACTTTTTAGGTTATAATTTGAGATCAAAATCAAATTATCATGCCTTGGAAAGTAACAACGACTATGGAACAAAAAATCGAATTTATTTGTGAATGGCGTACTGGAAAATACACCATAACAGAATTATGCAAAAGCTTCGAAATCTCCAGGCCAACGGCTTATAAATTAATAAGCAGATTCGAAAAGCAAGGTTTTGAGGCATTACGAGAACAGTCCAGAGCTCCTGGAAAACATCCCAATGCAACCAGTGAAAATATCATTGATGGCATTCTATCTCTAAAGACAAAACACAAGCACTGGGGAGCCAAAAAGATCAGGGAACTTTTGTTTAACGATTTTACAAAACAAGAAGTCCCTTCCGTGGTCACCGTCCATAACATCCTAAAGAAAAACGGTCTTGTATGCCCACAGAAAAGAATGCGGAGAGTCGAACCGTTATACCCTATTTTTGATCCAAGATCATGCAATGAGGTCTGGAGTGCCGACTACAAGGGAAAGTTTTTAATGGGCAACAAGATCTACTGCCATCCACTCACCATTACGGACTCCAGAAGTCGGTTTTTGTTCACTGCAAAAGGCCATTATCACGAAAATATAAGGTCTGCCAAGGCCGAGTTTACAAGGGTCTTTAGAACATTTGGTATTCCCGAACAAATACACACCGACAATGGCAGCCCCTTTGGTTCCGTACGTACCATTCAAAGATTTACGCAACTCTCCTATTGGTTCATTGAACTGGGAATTACACCCGTTTTTTCAGACCCTGCTCATCCGGAACAAAACGGAAGACATGAACGCATGCACCGCGATCTGAAAGCAGCTTGTGCCAAACCTTCCGCCTATGACTTAAAAGCACAACAAAGACGTCTGAACCACTTTGTAAAGGAATATAATCATATAAGACCACATGAAGCGTTGGACATGAAGACGCCGGCCGCAATACATGATTTTTCGACCAGGCCATTCCTTGAAAAAATACCTGGCTTTGATTACGATAGCAACTATAAAGTTCTTAAAGTGACAAAAAATGGATCTATACGATGGAAATCTTATTATTGGGTATATGTGACCGCAGCATTAATGGGAAAATATGTAGGGATCCAGGAAATGGGCAACGGAATTTGGAGGGTATTCTATAGAAACATATTTTTAGGTTTCTTTGATGAAAAGTATTTAAGAAATAAAGAACAAGCAACAAGGTTAGAATCTAATTTAGTGTAAAGGCTAATCTTTAACTTGTGTAAACTATGTGCCTTAACGAACAGTTAATTGCACAAACTATTTATAAAACCGTATCTGATTTTTTTACTTGTGATTCCGATTATAATGCTAATTGGAATTCTGAGTGGACATGCGGTATTGGATATTAATATGCATGACACTGTAGCCTTAATAGTGACTAACTTGGCTACTTGAAGGAATGTAATTTGACTTGTTAGTGGAACTTGTAAAGCAAGCGTTTTGAGCAATTAATTGAGAGGTATAAATGAGTAAAAATGTAAATAGAAATGATCAGTTCATTTGATTGATTGAATAATTGTTCGACAGAATAATTCTTAATTAATTTCCAAGTGCTTCATAAATTTCTGTACATCCCTCATCACAACTTACAGAATTTCCTGTTGGTGTTAGTTCTAAATTATTTTGCCGGATTTCAAATAAATAAAATAGTGTATCATTTTCCCTACAAGGATATTCTACTGAGATCAAATTTTTTGAAACTTCATAGGTTCCGTCGCAACCATCAAAATTATTACTTCTAAATAGATCATTAGATTGAAACTCAATTTCCTTTCCATCGGAAATAGCTCTTGTTCCATCTATATCACGAAACGCAATTTGTTTCCATTTGCCAATCAACTTTTCAGCACTAGTATCAACTTGTACTGAATCCATTGGATTAGCATCCGGATTTGAATTGTCATTATCTAAAGAACATTGAGATGTAAAGGAAATTATTAGAAATAATATAATATAGGTGATGAGCTTGCACATATAGAATATTTTATATGAAAAATATTTTAATAATCATAAACTTTCGATCAATAAATCAAAGATAAGTGAAGTGTCCTGTCAAAGAATATTATTGTGTTAACAAGCAGTTTTTAAACGGTAAATTCTTTGAAAACCCTAGACAAGAGCATTTTCAAACTCAAAAAAACTAGACAAAAATGCTTTATAAAATTGATTCCAGATAATGATGGAACGGAATTGAAAACTGAAGGGTTTAATAATTAGTAACTATATCCAACTGCGACTATGCCCCAAAAGGAAGATGACCTCCTCCCATTTTATGTACCTGTCAAAAATTAGCCTAACTAAGCATACATCAATCAAATATTATTTAGTGGTTTTTTTCCTATTTAAGACTTTCTGAAGCGCCTCCATATCCTCTCCAATCTTTTTATCCAAAACCCGGGCATAGATCTGGGTGGTCGCAATTTTTGAATGACCCAATAGTTTGGAGACGGTTTCAATAGGTACTCCGTTGTTCAACGTTACAGTGGTTGCAAAGGTATGCCAGGCCATATGGAAGGTGAGGTGTTTCCGGATGCCCACAAGGTCTGCCACTTCCTTTAAATACAAATTCAATTTCATGTTGGTGATAGGAGGGAAGAGGGAGCCTGTGATCTCCGTCACCGGATTATTGGCATATTTTAAGATCAGCTCCTGGGCTTTTTCCAAAAGGGGGATCTTCACCTTCGTTTTCGTTTTTTGCCGTTGGGTGTAGACCCATTGGTTCCCGTCTGTGCCGGTCATAATATGATCCGGTGTCAGTTCCATGACATCGATATAAGAAATTCCAGTATAGCAACTGAAAAGAAAAAGATCCCGTACCCGGTCCAACCTTTTGATAGGGAATTCATAGGTTTCCAGGTTAGAAAGTTCGTTCGTGGTAAGGATCTGATCCTTTGGACGCGCACCAGGTTCCAGGCGATCCCGCTTCAGGTTAATCGCCCGTTGCCGCGAGTCTCCTGACTCGTGGCTTTGACACGGGATGGTGTTTGCTTTTTTAGGATTTACAAAAATACCTCCGATTTAAAACTAGAGGTATCGGGGCATAAGGTTTCATTGGGCAGGATGACCTTCGCTGCGCTCAGTTATCCTGACTAAGATCCACTTGGTATTTATTTATCATGCAATACCCGGATTCGAAAGGTCAATTGCAGGATTACCTTCGCTGCGCTCGGTGATCCTGACTAAGATCCACTTGGTATTCATTTATCATGCAATACCCGGATTCGAACGGTCAATTGCAGGATTACCTTCGCTGCGCTCGGTGATCCTGACAAAGCTCCGCTTTGAAAATCAAAAAGCCGCAAAATCAAAAAAGCAAGCTTTCTTGTTTCGCTTGCTTTTTGATTTATTCGTGACCACGGCAGGATGCAAACCTGCCTTCACAATCCCCGTGTTTACAGGGCTTTCAGGATGTCAATTTGTTGAGGTAGCTGCTTAGCTACCTTGTAAATTGTTTGAATTTCGTAGTGAATGACCTTTACAATCTTAAAAATAAGAAGAAAACAAAAAACAAACACAACAAACAAATAAACTCTTTAATTTAATATTAAAAAAGTATAAAGGGTAATATAATTTAGCAAGAATAGAGTTGAAGGGCGAGGAGCTGCATGCCCCAAAGTTCTATCGACCAAAGACTAGTGAGCGAGGTAAAAATAGAAATTTGCGTCAAATTTTATGAATTACTGAGATTTCCAGTCGATTTTAGGTAATACAATCATCAGCCTGAGAATTCATTGAAGAAAGTGAAAATCAGGAATGGTTACATTTTAGGATTACAAAGAAAAATATTCATATATTCTAAGTGAGTGTCGATAATTATCTCCACTAAACGAATCACCTAAGAATTCGTCGTAGGTAATGGAATCAACATACAATTTACTTGATTTGTAGGTTAATGATGATAAATCCATTTCTGGATATAATTGTTTTATTTCTTCTGGTAAAAGGCCCATTCTAAAAACCAAAGATGAGGCTGAGAAGACAGACCAGTAAGTCATTCTCTTATCAGGATTCTCGGAATCTGAGGCGGAAGTCCAGCTATTAAATTTTCGCCTGAAATCCAAATCGGTTGACATCTCAAAATTATAAATATCCGGATTGTCTATGTTAAAAATTGGACGCTCTGGTATGACAAGATTACGAGGAAGCTCAGACCCAAAATAATAATAAGTGTAACTATAATCGTCCAATATCGCTGATAAATAAAATGAATAGGAATGGAAGATATTTCCAAGATAGCCTAATCGAAAAGTGGGCAAAATTCCGTTACCTGAAATTAGCCTAGAAATACTATAAAAATCATAACCAGGACTCGAAGACATAGATGGTGCTTCAGGATAACCTCTTAAAAAGATATCAATCTGTGAGGTAACTGGTAATTCCATATTTATAAAGGAATCAAATTCAGACCGCATGTTAAAGTCTAGGTTATAGACATCTCCATTTTTTACGTCGGGTAAATAAAAGTAACCTGTCTCTCCAAAACGGCTCATTAACGTGAGGTAATAATCATCACTTTCAAATAATTCACGATTTATACTGTAAACCCAATCTCCTGAAGAATTGGTATTAACGTAAGAGCCACCATTTCCCACTCCATTACCTTCTTTATTGGAAATATATACCATTGACGGAGGAACAAAATCTCCAGAAATAATAACATCAAAATAACCAGTTACTTCTGGGGCAGTGTAGGTGTCCATCGGATTTAACAATCCAATAACCCAACTACTGCCCTTGGGGACCTCAGTATACGACACAATATTAAAATCAGCCCTTCCTGTTAACGTACCGACATATAAATGACTAACACTGAATTTATCGGGCACACTAGCTTTTAATGTGTCAAAATGTAATATATCGTTCTTTTCGTAGGACTTATAATCAACTATTTTACCTTCTTCATTATGCACTATTAACCAATTATCAGAAAATTCAGTTTCTATATTATTGCCTATTATTACTTCGAAATAAATTTCCGTCTCAGATTCTGGTGTTTCGACAGGGGCAGGATCCGGGGTTTCGACTGGCTTAGGATTTGGTTTTTCCTGCTCGGAATTTTGTCGGAGCCCGTGCTCGTCTTTTGAGCAATTTATAAATAACGTGCAAAATGCAAATAAAATAGCTATTCGTAATATATTCATTTATGGCAGTTTTGGTCAAAAATGCTAATGTATTAATTTGCCCGTTTTAGGATTCTTTTAATAGTTGAAATCATTTAATATCTAGGTAAAAGGTCTTATTTGGTTTGTAAATAATCTACAGATTACATTGAATATATTCCTACCTTAATAAGTCCAACACCAAGTATTTTGAGTTTTTGAGAATGAATTGCACTAGCCCTGACAAAGCCCACTTTGAGATGGGTATTAAGCGTTTCTAAGATTCAAAAAGTGCAATACAAGATTATTTACTGACAAACACCCTCTTGGAGATGGACATCATGCGGGGCTCTGAAGTCAAAAGGTCAATTGTATATTGTTTGGTTGAGATATCCCCTTAATCACCCTCCAAATTGTTTGACTTTAGTAGTGGATGTTCTTCATATGCTTAAAACAAACAAAACACACAAAAGCTCTTTAAATTAATTTTAAAAAAGAATAAAGGATATAATCTCATACCCAAAACAAATTTAGCGAGCGAAGCGCTGCAAGCCCAAAGCTTACCAAAACTAACCTTCCTGCGAGGCATTTATAGTCCAATTCTGCTCATTTACTCTAAATATTTGCCTGAAATCGGGGCTTCCGGAGCTATTTACTCTAAACTTAAATTCGATGGGATTTATAATGTTCTGATAAAGAACATTATAACAACGTAACATGGCACCGCCGTGTTACCCTCTTGCTATTCCCATTAACTCTTCCTTTTTAAAACATTCGTGAAACTATTAATCTTCAAAATAGACAGCTTAATTCCGATTCTGCCTGCAAAGAAAATGCCGATTGAAAAGGTAGCTTTCTGGGTCTTTTAATTACATGGTCAAGAATAGTATTACCCTTAAACATTTAACTATT
The DNA here is from genome assembly GCA_041743085.1 of Flavobacteriaceae bacterium. GTDB lineage: Bacteria > Bacteroidota > Bacteroidia > Flavobacteriales > Flavobacteriaceae > JAFMPW01. The sequence continues at coordinate 260 of JBGTNL010000034.1, read as the reverse complement.
GTCAACAATCCTTGTATAGGCCTTCAATTTCGTGCCAACCGTGATTTACAAGAAAAAGTAAATCTGTTGCCGGACATTGCCTGGTCTGATGACTATCAAATGTATTTTTTGCCCAACACGCGAGAAAATCTCGAATTAATCTATAAGTTCTTTAAGGGGGTGGCATGGCTTAATGGCAACTATTTTTACAAAGATGCTCCTATTTCCTCCAAAGAAGAAAATCGATATAAACAGGAGCAGAGTAAAGTTGGAAAGGTTAA
>JBGTNL010000033.1:0-199512 GCA_041743085.1 Flavobacteriaceae bacterium | reverse complement strand
CGTTTCACGTGATTTGAGAGTCCTCTACAGCAATGTGGGGGACTTTTTTTTTATAATTGTGAGAGAGCTAATGAGCCCTCCCCCCCCGTCCTGGATTCTTTTCTATCCTTCCGCCTCACTATCGTTCGCCACCTCCCCTTGATAAGGGGAGGTGCTCTCGGCGCAGCCAAGAGCGGAGAGATCTTTAAAGACACCGCAAACCATTACCAATCCAAGCAGTATGTTTTTCCTATCTTTATCAAAAGAGACATTACTATGAATAAAAGGATACTTACCCTGATAATTTCTTTAATAACCCTGATTACCACCTCCCAGGAAAATCCCATCAAAGCCCTGGTAGGGGGTACCCTCATTGACGGATTTGGTTCCCAACCAATAAAAAACAGCGTTATTTTAATTGATGGAGAAAAAATTAAGGAAGTTGGAACTATAGACAATATTACCATTCCGGCAAATGCAGAAATTATCTCAACTGAAGGAATGACCGTACTGCCGGGCTTATGGGATATGCATGTGCATACCATGATCAACGGACATGCGGACTATGCGTATTGGGACAAGACGTATCCTCCCTTATTTAAAGACGTCATAATGCCAGCCTCGGCGCATCAACTACTAATGGCGGGGGTTACCAGTGCCCGTGATCTTGGGGCTCCTTTAGAAGCCAGCATTGAAGTGAGGGATGCCATCAACAGCGGTGAGATCCCCGGGGCAACTTTATATGTTTCAGGACCTTTTATTCAGCATAAACCCTATCCGGGGACGGAAGATTTCAGATGGGGTGTTGACGGCCCGGAGGATGGAAGGAAAAAAATAAAAAAACTTGCCAATGCAGGGGTCGACGTCATCAAATTAATTGATCAGGATCAGATGACAATGGAGGAGCTGAAAGCGGTTGTGGATGAAGCCCACAAAAATAATCTTAAAGTAGTGGCCCATGGACACAGGCCGGAGGAGATCCGCCGGGGATTACAGGTAGGAGTTGATTGTTTTGAACATACGGGTCTGTCCTCCGCTCCCAAATATCCTGATGACGTCATGGAAATGATAACAGAGCGCACCGCCCAGATGAACAAAGGTCCATTATTCTGGTGCCCTACCGTAGAAGGGCTGTATAATTATGAATATGTCCGGGATAATCGTGAAAAACTGGATAACGATTCCTGGCACCTTGGTTTGCCAGACAGTGTAGTCACAGACATCAGAAATAGCATAAAATACCCGGATCGGCTTCCATACTTTCAACTGACTCCTTCCCGAAAACCAACCCTCAAAAATAAAATTCAACAGCTCCTGGATGCCGGTGTAGTCCTTTTAATAGGGACCGATAGTGGGATCCCTATGAAATTCCATAGTCAGTCTACCTGGAACGAACTAGATGTGTGGGTCAACGAATTCGGTATAGATCCGATGTACGCCATACGGTCCGCAACTTATTGGCCGGCATTGTGGATGGGTGTTGCCGATGAAGTAGGGACGGTGACTCCCGGGAAGTATGCCGATATTATTGCCGTGGATGGTGATGTGCTTCGATATATCAGTTTGCTGCAGGATGTTGATTTGGTTATAAAACACGGCACCCGCTACAAATAGTGGAATTGGCCTATAAGAAAGCGGAACGGCTGCATGCCATATCTCATGGGGTGGGCATATTGTTAGGTATTATCGGCTTTATGTTGCTCCTGAATAAAAATACTCATAAAACCGAATATTCTACAGCAGCCATAATTGTCTACAGTATATCTATCATTGCCTTGTTCACGGCTTCAACAATTTATCACGCTGTTTCTGATAATGAATTAAAGAAAAAGTTTCGTATTCTGGATCATATCAGTATTTATTATCTGATCGCCGGTACATATACACCGGTGGCCCTAATAACATTAATAGAGGTAATGGATGGCTTATTTTATATACCGTCTGGGGAATAGCGGCGGTAGGCACCATCCTTAAACTGTTCTTTACGGGGAAATACGAGCCGTTTTCGTTTCTTTTATATTTGGTCATGGGTTGGCTCATTGTTTTGGATTATGAGGGTCTTATAGAACACACATCACCAAAAGGCCTTGTTTTGTTGGCCGTGGGAGGGGCATTTTATACCTTGGGTATATTCTTTTATGTCATAAGGCGTATTCCTTATAATCACCTCATCTGGCATTTTTTTGTTCTGGTAGGTGCCATAAGTCATTGGTTCTTTATTTTCATAGACGTAATCTAAGGATTAAATTAATGGCGTCTTAATAACTTTGATATTTACTATCATCGCTTTCCCTTGTGAGAATACTCTTTCTCGTTTCCTTTAGCCTGGGTCGGACTGTCATCAACTTCTAAATCTCCAACCACATATTGTAATCCGTTCAAAAGATACAGTAGCAGTTCAGCGTTTTCATAACTCTGGGCATTGTGGGAAGGAGAGCAGTAGAACACCTTTCCCGCACCGTATTTTTTTATCCAGGAAATATATTTGATTTTGTCTTTTACCTCTTCTTTCAACCCCTCCAATTTATCAGTTTCCATATACAGTAAAGGCTTGAAATTATAGTCAAAATATGCATTGTTGAAAAAATAGGGTTCATCCACATGTTCAAAACCTCCGCTAGAAAATGCGGCCACCAGGGGGTGCGCCGGATCCACCAATTTTACCTGTATCTTTTGTTGCTTGGGATGGTAGTCAAAGCTTCCTCCAAGCATCTTTCCAAAGGCTTCGGATTTGTTCTGCATCACTATGGCGCCATGCAATACCATCAACCCTCCGCCATTTTTAACATAGTCTAAAAGATTGTTTTCAAGTTGTAAGGCCTCTTTTGTTCTTTCTTCTTCCGTCAGGGAGGCATCCTCTCCCAGTTTATCCCAAAACAGGTCCCTTTTTTCACGGTCGGAGCAGTTGTTATTGAGTACCACGGCATCAAATTTTTTCAGGTTGTTTTTCTGAAACATTGCGATGTCGTTTGAGGAAATTACCTTAAATGAGCCGTATTTTTCAGCAATTGTTTTGATCACAGCCTCGGTATGGGGAATGGCCCAATGTTCAAAACCCGTATAAAGCGAAAAAATAAGAATATTCTTTTGTTCATCAACAGAGCCTGTCTTTTCAGGTGCAAGTTCCTCAATTTTGGTAAGCCATTCACTGGACAACTCAAAAGGTTTCATTTCCTGTGCCGTCGTTATACCAACGAACAGAAGAGCCAAAGCAGTAAACGCTATTTTTTTCATGTAATTTACTTTTAAGTTAAACTTTTGGTAGACTCCCTTATGATCAATTTATGCCTGACAATGATAGAGTTCGCGGTCTGCAAATTTATAGAGCCATTTAAATGGGCAATGATACTCTGTCCGGCCAACATGCCCATCTTATAACCCGGATAGTCAATAGTGCTTAGGTTAGGGCTAATTACCTCGGAAACCGGATCATTGTTAAATCCGATGATTTTAATATCTTCCGGTATGCGATACCCCTCCTTTTTTAATTCCTTTATACAATGTACGGCAAACATATCATTGGCAACAAATATACCATCAATTTTTTCTTCAGAATTTTTTAAGCGTACAAGTACTTCATCCACATACTTAGGGTCCAGGTCGAGTTCCAGAACATTTTGCGGTTTAATAGTATGCCCATATTTTTCTAATGCACTTTTGTAACCTTGTAATCTTTCTGCGTATACATTTCTTTTAAGGCTTCCAGAGATATGGATGATATTTTTGCAACCCTGTTGAATCAAATGTTCGGTGGCCTCATAACCGGCGGCCTCATTATCAATAATAATTGTCGGACAATTGGGATGGGTATTTACGCGGTCAAAAAACAAGAGCGGTATTTTGCGATCGGTAAATGTGGTGAAGTGATCGTAACTTTCGGTTTCATTGGCCAGGGAAACCAAAAGTGCATCTACCCCGCTATCATATAAGGTTTTGGCGTTCATTTTTTCTTTTTCCTCGGATTCCAGGGATTGGCTAATGATAAGGTTATACCCTATGTTATTGGCAATTTTTTCTATACCTGCCAACACCGTAGACATAAAATGCGAATTCAATTTGGGGACAATTACGCCTATGGTATTGGATCTTTGTTTACTGAGATTGGCAGCAAATTTATTGGTCCTGTAGCCGTATTCCTTTGCTATGGAAATTATTTTTTCTTTTGTTTTTTTACTGATGGAGGGGTGGTCATTGAGGCCTCTGCTTATCGTTGCGGGAGAAACGTTAAGTCGCTCTGCCAAATCATATATGGTAACCCTTTTACCCATAATACTTCCATGAAATAATTGCAACAATATTACGCAACAAAATCAAAATAAAAAATATATGTTGATCATATTTTAAAAATAAGCCTATTATAGGATATAAAATACAATGTTTCGATGAAATTTTGCCATATTTATAGTTAATTTCTTTAAATTTTTACGCAATCGGTTGCGTAATTAGTTTCCTTTCTTTAGATTTGTTTAACAGTACGCTTTTAAGATCCTTCAACAACAATCTAACTTTAATAACTTATGTATGGAACCTTCAACAAAACCATCTAATTCCTCCAAACATTCATTTGTCCTGGTATTGTGCGTAGTGGCATTTTCATTTTCGACCTATGCGCAGAACACTTTTACCGTAACAGGAAATATTGTGGATGAGAACAGCGTGCCGCTACCGGGCGCTACTATTATTCAGCAGGGTACTACAAATGGTACTTCCTCTGATTTTGATGGTAACTACAGCCTGGAGGTCTCCAATAGAAATGCAACTTTAGTAATTACCTATATTGGTTACGAAACACAGCAAATTCCAATCCAGGGCAATTCGGAGATTAATGCTACAATGACCCCCACGGCTTCGACGCTAGACGAGGTGGTGCTGGTGGGGTACGGTGCAGTCCGCAAGAAGGACCTCACCGGGGCAATTTCCCAGGTAGATGCCGCTTCCCTTTCCGACCAATCCACAAATTCGGTTACAGATGTATTGCGGGCCAATGTTGCCGGTTTGAGTGTTGGCTTTTCTCCTGATCCGAAGGGCGTAAGCAATATACAGATCAGGGGTAACAACAGCCTTAATGCCGGATCCAGTCCATTAATTGTGGTGGATGGAATGATCTACAATGGGGACCTTTCCGATATCAACCCGACAGATATCGATAAATTGGATGTGATGAAAGATGCCAGTTCCGCTGCCGTTTTCGGAGCAAGGGGTGCAAATGGCGTAATTCTGGTCACTACTAAGCGCGGGACAACCGATAAACCTACCATAAACATAAATACCAGTGTGGGCCTTGCAACGGATGCCTACAAGGAGCGGCCCTACAGTGCTGAAGGTTATGCAAACTGGAGGACTGATGTCTTTAAAAGTATAAATCCGCAAAATACAATCGATAATCCGGGCCGATATGATAATCCCAATAATTTGCCCGCAGGTGTTACCCTGGAACAATGGTTGGCCTATGACGGTTCTCAGGGAGACCCGATAAGAGCTTGGCTAAACAGGATAGGGTTCCAGGACGTTGAGATTGGTAATTTTTTGGAAGGCAAAAGTATAGATTGGTATGACAGGATCATACAAAATGGATTTCGAAACGATGTAAATGCCAGCATTTCCGGGAGGAGTACCGGATTAAATTATTACTGGTCCATAGGGCGCACCTCGAACGAGGGAATTCTTGCCGGTGATAAATTTGAGACCATACGATCCCGTCTGAATTTGGATGCCAAGATAACCGACTGGCTTACAGTGGGAATGAATACCCAGTACGCACAGCGGGATGAGGGTTTTATTCCAGCTGATAGGTTGCAGATAGAGCGATCTTCTCCCTGGGGATCCGAATTCGATGACGAAGGCAATATTCGGTTGAGCCCGCAAGATGATAGCGGGGCGGGGGCCACAAACGCTTTCTTAGGTCAAATTTTCAACGATAGAGTAGACCTGACCAATTCGCTAAATTCCAGGGTGTACGCCAAAGTACAATTGCCATTGGGCTTTTCATACGAGTTGGGCTATACCAACCGCCTGGATTTTTTGGAATTCTTTAACCACGCAGCAGCAGCAAGCCCTAATAATATTGTTGGCTCTGCACAACGATGGAACGAAAAACAAAAGGAATGGCAACTGGACAATATTTTACGATGGAATAAAACAATTGACAAGCATACTTTCGACATTATGTTTTTAGCATATGCCGAAAAATTCCAGAGTTTTGTAACCGAGGCCAGAGCAAATACATTTGAACCCAGTGATGCATTAGGATTCGGTAATCTTCAATCAGGCGCAGTACAGACCGTATCCTCCGATGATGAGGAAAGTACGGGTGACGCCATTATGACGCGACTAAATTATAATTATGATTCTAAATACCTGTTAACGCTTACTATGCGAAGGGATGGATATTCTGCATTTGGAGCCAGGAATAAAACGGCTTATTTTCCATCTATCGCCGGAGCGTGGACTGTTTCTGAGGAAGACTTCTTCCAATCCGATTTCGTCACCTTTCTAAAACTTCGGTTGTCGTATGGCGAAAATGGGAACAGGGGGTTCGGGAGAAGTAGGCAAACTTTTGTGGATGGAAATGGTTTCAGGCAGTTTGCCGGTGCCCGGGGTTTGGGAAGGTATGCCTCCCTGTCCGAACTGTCTGGAGGCAAGTATCTGAATGTGGACGAAGGCGGAAATGTGATTACGGTCCCTACCCTGGATAATACCACCCAGGAAAACCAGGATTTGAAGTGGGAACGCACAAGAGCCGTAAATGCGGGTATTGATTTTAGCCTGGGTGATGGCATAGTCGAAGGCTCAATAGAGGCCTATAGGAATGTCACGGATGATTTGATCGTTACAAGGCAGTTACCGAATATCATAGGCTTTAACAGTGTCTTTACGAATTTAGGCGAAATTCAGAACAAAGGTCTTGAATTCTCTGTTGCCACACAGAACTATAACAGGGAAAATTTTCAATGGAGCACCAGTTTCAATTTTTCCCTCAATAGAAATAAAATCACTAAACTATATGGGGATCTTGACCCAAATGGCAATGAGTTGGACGATCTTACCAACCAGCGATTTATCGGGAAGGCTACAGATGTTATCTGGGGTCAGGAAGCTATTGGTATCTGGCAACAGGATGAGGCTGCCGAAGCCGCAGCTTTTGGGGTTTTCCCTGGAGATTGGAAAATAAGGGATGTTAATAATGACGGCCTGTACACTGTTGAGGATAATGTTTTCCAGGGCCATAGGACCCCGCGCTTTACGTGGGGTATGTCCAATAAATTAGGCATTTATAAAAACATTGATTTTTCTTTTGAGATCTATTCCCATTGGGGCCAGAAAAGGGTATTCAATGAAGCGAAGAACAGAAATGGATTTATTGACCGCACCAACTCGTACCAAACCCCATTTTGGACGGCGGAAAACCCAAAAAACGATTATGCCCGATTGTTTTCCAGTGACGGTAGCGCCAACTTTAGTATTTATAGAGAATCGTCATTTATTCGGTTAAGCAACATTACCTTGGCTTACAGATTTCCAAAACCCTTTTTAGATAAACTGTCCATTCAGAGTCTTCGCATCTATGGAAATGTGAGGAATTTAGCGGTATGGGCTCCTGATTGGGACTTTTTTGACCCTGAGGGCACCAATATAGAAGGGAGGAGTAGAAATACCAATGGTGATTTTGTTTCCGATCCGCGACAACCCACGCCCCGCTTCTTTACGGTTGGTATAGATTTAAGTCTTTAATAAAAAGTTAGTAACAATGAAAAAAATGATTAATATGTATCCGAAAAGTATAAGAATAATGATCGTCCTAATTGCATTGATCCCGATTTCATGCGAGAAGGATTTTTTGGACCAGGAGCCCAAATCGTTTTTTACTCCGTCAACGGCCTTAAATACACCGGATGGATTAAATAGCGTGCTGTCTCAGGCCATGGTGAATTTGAGGGCTGAATTCTATGGGGATGGGGCCCCAATGATCACGGAGAATATATTTTCTGAAGTTGCGGTGGAAGGGACCACGGATAAATCAGGCCCGGCACAGGACCTTAATCTTCTGATTCTGCCGGATGCCCCGCTAAACAGCGCCGATGCCAATAGAATAGGCTGGTTTTGGGAAGAATTTTACAAAGGCATCAAATTCGCAAATACCGTATTGTCCCGTATTGATGACGCCGAATTCGACAGTGAAGCCCAAAAGAATGAGATTATCGGAAAAGCCTATTTTCATAGGGCTTATAGGTACTATCGCCTAACTCAGCAATTTGGGGATATACCTCTTGTATTGGCAGAGATCACCACTCCCAAATTAGATTTCGTCAGTACCGCCAGAGAAACTATCCTGAGAAAAATGCAGGAAGACCTCAATTTTGCAGCAACCGTAGTACCCGAAACTGCCAATAAGGGAGATGTGAACCGAGGGGCCGTGTTGCATCTTTTGACAAAGGTAAATCTGGCTCTGACCGATTTTGATGCTGCAATAACTTCGGCATCCGAAATTATCGATGGGGGTATGTATAGCTTAATGACCGGCAGGTTTGGAATTGATGCCTCCGACCCGACAAAGGACGTTACCTGGGATTTGCACAGACCTGAAAATAAAAGTGCCCCAGGCAATACCGAGGGTATTCTCCTGGTTATCGATCGGCTTGGGTTTGAGGACAATGGCGATTTTGGCGGCGGTACAAGAATTCAAAGACAGGCGGTACCGTTATGGTGGCGGTTTATAAATACCCCCGACGGGCAGAATGGTATGTCCGATAATCCCGGTATCGAAATAGATCAGGTGTTCCAGTATGGCAGGGGCATAGGGCGTAATAGGGGTACGGCCTATAGTACCGAGCAAATTTGGGAAAATGCCAACAACGATCAACGTTTTAAGGATGGGAATTGGGTAGAGATGGAGGATCTGGTCTACAACGCTCCAAGTCTTAAGGACGCCGGCAATTCTTTTTACGGCGAAAATTTGCAGCTTTACCTTCCTGACGGTACACCGTTGTGCTCGGATACGATTAGAAATTGGTATGATTTTCCACATTACAAATTTGCCATACCGGATCCCTTGAGGGTAAAACCTGACGGGGGACATTCAGATTGGTACGTATATCGTTTAGCCGAAACATACCTTTTACGTGCCGAAGCCTATTTCTGGAAAGAAAATCTTGCGGCGGCGGCAGAGGATATCAATACGGTTCGTAGAAGGGCAGAGGCTGACGAGATTACGGCGACCGATGTCAATATTGATTATATCCTGGATGAAAGGGCAAGGGAACTCTATTATGAGGAGGGCAGAAAAACGGAACTTACCCGAATCGCCTTTATTTTTGCCAGGACAGGAATGACCGCTTACAATGGCCAATCTTATTCTATGGATAATTATTCGGAAAAAAACTTTTGGTTCGACCGAATTATGGAGGTAACCGATTTTTACAATACCGGGCTTAAGACCATTCACGGTGATGAATATACCATGAGTCCGTATCATGTGTTATGGCCAATTCCGGCTGCAGCTATCAATGCCAACACCCAGGGAGTTATCAATCAAAATATAGGTTATCCCGGTGCGGAGAAGAATATTCCACCCCTGACAACCATTCCTGTGGACGATACGGATAATTGAATTAATGGAGTTAGTTTGTGTTTGAGTTAGTTATTAAGTAAATTCCGTTGTGCAAGATACCAGTTTATGAGAACCGTGCTTTTTTTCTGCTTATTGATCACTATAATGGCATGCTCGGAAAAGGAGGTATTTAGATTCACTGTGGAAGGGGATGAAGCAGGGCCATTCTGTTTCGATCTGAAAAAACTGGACGGGTCGGTTGTAAATCCCGAAAACCCCATTGTACTGTTTCAGGAAATTGATGGCGAAGCCGCGGAAATTCCCTTTCAAATTGATAAAGAGAATAATGCGCTGTGTTTTATGCACACTTCGGGCAAAACACAAAATGGGGGTCAAACCTATCGCATCGGGAACGGGGTTCCCTCTCAAAAAAACGATGCATTTGTATCCGAACACAAAGAAAACGGTAACCTGCATTTGGCAGTGGGTGAAAAGCCATTACTTACCTATCGCTATGAAATGAGTTATCCCCCTGAAGGTGTGGATTCTATATTTAAAAAATCAGGATACATTCATCCCATAATAACCATAAAAGGAGATACACTCACTCGCATTCAACCTCCGGACCATTACCATCATTACGGAATGTGGGGCCCTTGGACCCATACCAGGATCGATGGTAAATTCGTCGACTTCTGGAATCTTGGCGAAGGACTGGGCACCGTGCTTTTTAGGGAATTTAATTCAACAGCTTCGGGACCTGTCTTTGGATCGTTTAACGCACACCAGGAGCATATCGATCTCACTGCGGAGCAAAATAAGCAAATTGCTTTAAACGAGGATTTACTGGTCCGTGTCTGGAACCAGTACGATCCAAACCGGTATGTGTTCGATTATACCACGACCTTTAGTTCGCCCCTGGAAAATGGAATCCTTTTAGAGGCGTATCGCTACGGCGGGGGTATCGGAATGCGATTTACCGAACGTTGGAAGGCAGACAATTGTTCTGTTCTCACCTCTGAAGGCAATGATCGGCTCTCGGCCGATGGTACTAACGCCCGTTGGTGCATTGTAAGCGGGGAAGCTGCGGACGGAAAAGGCACCACAGGAATTTTATTTATGGGCCACCCTGAGAACAAATCCCATCCCGAACCTATGCGCGTTTGGCCGGTAGATGGCAACGAGGGAAGAGGGGATATGTTTTTTGAGTTCTGTCCTATCCGCCATGCCGAATGGAAAATTGAACCCGACAGGGAATATAAGCTAAAATATAGGATGGTGGTCTTTGACGGCGAATTGAACGCTGAAGAAGCGGAGGCCTACTGGCAACTGTTTGCAAATCCGCCGGAAGTAACACTAAGTAAAAATTAAAATCAAACCTAAAAAATGGAACGACGTAAATTTATTAATAAAAGTGCCATGGGAACGGCTGCAATCGTTGGTTTTCCCACAATAGTGCCGGCTCATGTATTAGGCAAAAATGCCCCGAGCAATAAAATAAATATCGGCCAGATTGGTTGTGGCAGAATTGCGCGAGATCACGATATTCACGATACCATCAGATTTGATGATGCCCGCTTTGTGGCCGTTTGTGATGTAGACTCCAAACGTGTTATGGATGCAAAAACCCTTGTAAATGGTTTCTATAAGGAAAAAACGGGGAAGGACAATTATGTGGATATAAAAACCTATAGCGATTACCGTGAACTCCTGTTGAACAAGGATATTGATGCGGTAATTATAAGCACTCCGGATCATTGGCATTCCCAACCTGCCATGGAAGCCGCTCTGGCCGGAAAAGATATTTATTTGCAAAAACCGACTTCATTGACCTTAGAGGAAGGGCAACAGCTCAGGGATGTAATTAAAAAGACGGATGTTATCCTTCAGGTTGGCACCCAACAGCGGTCGATGGCTCAGTTTAGGGTTGCTGCGGAATTGGTAAGAAACGGGAGAATTGGTAAAATACATACGGTGAAGATTGGCTTGCCCGGGGATCCAAGTGGGCCGGAAGCGGATCAAATGCCGGTGCCGTCCGGATTAAATTATGATATGTGGCTGGGATCCACCCAGGAAAGACCTTACACAGAAATTGGCGTACATCCTCAAGAAGGCTATGGAAGGCCGGGCTGGTTGCGTATTGAACAATACGGGGCGGGAATGATCACCGGTTGGGGACAGCACCATTACGATTCCGCGGCCTGGGGAATAAACACCGAACATACTGGACCCATAACCGTGGAATCTCTGGCCGAGTTCCCGAAGTCGGGCCTATGGAACGTTCATGAGGACTTCTTTATAAAACACGAATACGATAAGGGTATTACAGTCTATACCAGTCAGGGATATACCAATGGCATACGATATGAGGGCACCGATGGATGGATATTTGTTTCGCGCGGCGATTACAATGCCTCTGCCAGTGATCCTGTAGACAAGGAAAAGAGCAGCAAAGCCCTGGACGCCTCTGACCCCGGGATTTTGGAATCCGAAATAGGACCGAATGAAATACATTTATATAAGAGCGATGATCAGCACGGCAATTGGCTGGAATGTATTAAAACGAGAAAGAAACCAATCTCTCCCATTGAAATTGGCCACAAGGCGTGTGTAGTGTGTTTAATAAGCCATATTGCGATGAAATTTCCGAGAAAATTAAAATGGGATAATGAAAAGGAACAATTTGTAAAAGACAAGGAGGCCAATGAATTGTTGAGCAGGGAACAGCGAAAACCGTATGGAACGAACTATGTGAAGGTTTAGCTATCCTTTTATAAAAATATAATTATTCAAAAGATAGATGAAGTTTAAAATACGTGTGGCCCTATTGCTGCTCTGCTTCGCATGCGGAGAGGAGAAACAACCGGAAAAAGATATGGCAGCGGTTTCGGAAAAGGTAAAGTTAATGACCTTGGATCCCGGGCATTTTCACGCGGCTCTGGTGCACAAATCAATGTATGTCCAGGTTGATTCAACTATCCATATTTATGCACCCGAAGGGCCCGAGGTTCAGGATTTTTTGGACAAGATCAATGCTTACAATATACGGGAAGAGAATCCGACGGCCTGGAAGTTGAAGACCCATCTGGGGGCTGACTATCTGGAACAAATGATTGCCCGGAAAGCCGGAAATGTAATGGTCGTGGCAGGAAAGAATTCCAAGAAAATAGATTATATACTCGAAGCTGTAAAAGCCGGACTAAATGTCTATGCTGATAAACCTTTGGTTATTGATCCCGAAGGTTTTGAAAAACTAAAAACAGCATTTGCGATTGCCAAAGAAAATGGGGTACTCATCTATGATATAATGACAGAGCGGTTTGAAGCCACCACTGCGATGCAAAAGCTATTTTCCACCATGCCCGACGTTTTCGGGGAACTTATAGAGGGAACACCCGAAAAGCCTGCCATCAGTAAGGAAAGTGTACATCATTTTTTCAAGCAGGTCTCTGGGCAACAGTTGGTTAGACCGCCATGGTTTTTTGACGTGAATGAGGAGGGAGAAGGAATTGTGGACGTTACCACGCACCTTGTTGATCTCATACAATGGGAAGCCTTCCCTGAAGAAATTATAGATACTACCCGGATTGGAATTCTCTCCGCACGGCGTTGGCCTACCCAGCTTACTTTGGAACAATTTGAAAAAGTTACGGGCTTGAATGACTATCCTGCCTATCTGCAAAACAACGTGAAAGATGGGATCTTACAGGTATTTTGTAATGGGGAAATGAATTACATTATAAATGGCAAACACGCCAGGGTTTCGGTTGTTTGGAATTATCAGGCACCCGAAGGCACAGGTGATACCCACTACAGCGTTATGCGGGGAACCAAGGGTAATCTTATAATAAAACAAGGCCCTGAAGAGGAATACAAATCCACGCTGTATATTGAGGCAAAGAAACCGGATGATTTTGAAGGTGCTTTGAATACCGCAATAGCGCATAAAGTCTCTGAGGCTTTTCCGGGTACTTCTGCTAAAAGGATCTCAGATACCACATGGCACATAACTATTCCGGAAGAATTTAAAGTGGGGCACGAGGCACATTTTGCCCAGGTTACCAGGAATTACCTGGAATATCTGGAGCAGGGAAAGCTACCCGAATGGGAAGTTCCCAATACAATTTCAAAATATTACACCACAATTAAAGCCTATCAATTGGCGAGGGAAACGCAAAATTAAGGAGTAAGAAACTCCCTATATTCTTCGAAAAAAGATTCAAACTGATTCACAGAATTATTAAAAAAGACCATTGTGTCCGGCCAGATAGCCTTATTGTGAATAGAAACCCCAGGTTTCTCAACATACATCCTGGAAATCTCCTTTTGATTGTCGGGGACAAAAGAATCATCAAAAATGGCAAGAGGTAAAAAGTCTGACGTTGTAATATATTTCAGGGTGATCAATTTCTCCCATAGCTGTATCCTTTTTTCTAAATCCTTTAATTCAATATCCCTTGAAACCAGCGCCTTGCGCATATCAAAATGGAATTTCAGCGACAATCCTTTAATCCCGGTATTGTACCTCAACCATTTACGGGGAAATGATTTGCCGCAGGAAGTCCAGAATTCCCGCCGCAATTGTTTTGATGTTTCCCTGCCAAACACCTATAGAAAATATGCGATTAAAACCCCCAGCACTATTGCGGATAGTTTTCTCATGGTAAAACGATGTTCCTCGGAACTTTCAAATAAGATGACGGTAGAAATATGAAGGAAGATCCCAATGACAATTGCCGTAAGCGGGGCATAATACTCGGTAACAAAATTAAAATTTTCGGTTAAATAGCTTCCAAGAGGTGTCATTAACGAAAACAGCAACATGAACAGAAAAGCATAACCACTTTTCAGATTGGAATTCAACAAGAAAATACTGAGGATCAGGGCAATGGGAACTTTGTGAATAAGGATACCATAGAAGATGGCATCATGACGTGCAATCGGCAAACCCTCCAGAAGTGCATGAATGGATAGGCTTACAAATAATAACCACGGAAAGGATGCGTTTTTGGGGTTTAAGTGAACATGGCCATGTTCAGCACCTTTTGAAAAAAACTCCAGGAATACCTGCAACAGGATTCCGAGCATAATAAAAACGCCAATTGTTTTGGTATCGGAATATGCATAGACGGTTGGGAACAACTCAAAGAGGGTAAGCGCCAATAAAAAAGAACCGCTGAAAGCGAGTAACAATCGCAGCGCTTCCTCTTTTTTTGGTTTGAAAAAATAGACAAAACCAAAACTCAGCAAAACGGCCAGGATCAGGAATAAATGGGTCATGGGGCGGTAATTAAGAGGATAAGGGTTTTACAAATCATCCGGGCTAAAATTAGTGTATTTTTGCGGTATTCTTAGAATAGGCTATGAGTACAAACTTTAAAATGGTGGCTAAAACCCTATATGGGTTCGAAGAGGTTCTTGCCAGGGAATTAAGGGATCTGGGTGCCGGTTATATAAAAGAAGGAATACGTAATGTTTCGTTCGAAGGGGATGACGGCTTTATGTATAAGGCCAACCTTTGTCTCCGTACTGCCGTAAAGATATTAAAACCCATACATTCGTTTTATATACGGGACGAAAAAGATCTTTACGACAAAATTTATGCTATGGAGTGGTCCGGCTACCTCAGTACGGAGACTACGTTTGCCATAGATGCCACCGTAAATTCTGACATCTTTACGCATTCTCTTTATGTGGCCCAAAAAGTAAAAGATGCCATTGCGGACAAATTTCGAGCTACGGATGGAAGACGTCCCAATGTAGACATCAATTCCCCTGATCTGGCCTTAAACGTCCATATTCAGCACAATCAGTGTACCATTTCTCTCGATAGTTCTGGAAGTTCGCTGCATAAGCGCGGGTACCGAACGGCAACCAACATTGCGCCCATTAATGAGGTTCTTGCGGCAGGCCTTCTGCTTCTAAGTGGGTGGGACGGTAGAAGTGATTTCCTGGATCCCATGTGCGGAAGCGGGACCCTGTTGATAGAGGCGGCCATGATTGCCTGCAACATTCCGGTCAATATCAATAGAAAGGAATTTGGTTTTATGAAATGGAATGATTTTGATGTTACTTTCTTTGATAAAATCAGGAAAGCCAGCCTGAATAAGGCCAGGGAGTTTCACCATAGGATAGTGGGTTATGATATGGCCCCTTCCGCAGTGAGAAAGACGCAGGATAATGTTGAAAATGCAGGCTTGTCTGACTATATAACCGTAGAACAACGGGATTTCTTTAAAACCGATAAATTTACGGACAAGCCGCTTCATATGGTTTTTAATCCGCCTTATGGAGAACGGCTCACCGTTGATATGGAGACATTTTACGCCGGTATTGGAGATACCTTAAAGCAAAAATATCCGGGAACCAATGCCTGGTTCGTAACCGCCAATTTGGAAGCCCTCAAATTTGTCGGTCTTCGAACTTCCCGAAAAATTAAAGTTTTCAATGGCCAACTGGAATCTAAATTAGTTTCATACCAAATCTATGAGGGAAGTAAAAAGGCAAAGTTCAAAAATTAGCAGTTAAAAGAATATTCCAGATTAACAGGTATACCACGCACAGCACAAGGATCATAATATTTTAGTTTTCAACCTGTTCGCTAAAATGGATGTTGTTTACAATACTACAGGTGAACTGCTTTCTTCCATTATTTTTCCAAACAAGCTTAGAAAATAAAGCGGGGTGCGCCAATTTAAATCTAGACGATCAGGGGCTGAGGGGTATAAGTTTGGACTATCCACAACCTCGGATTTTAGGGACGAAAAGGAATTGATAAACGAGTTCATCGAAATTTTAGGCAAAAATGCAACGCTGGTTTGCCTTGCACAAAGAAAAATTATCAGCAAAAATTTAGTAAGCCAACTTAGCAATCACCACACTAGAAATGGAATATGTAGACGGAATACCGCTGCGATCTTCGGGTAAGCGGAAAAAGGTTCTAAGTACGTATGGTTCTGTATGATCAGACCAAATTTCATAATCACTGTTCGGTTCCAATTGCCGCATTCCTCGCCTTTTTTGCTTTCTTGTATAGGGGCAAAAAATAGGAAATAGAATAGTTATAACCCACCCCAAATTTACTGCCATCGGTTACTTTATTGAAACCTGGAATCCACAAGTTTGGAAATTTGTCCGATTCCTTATTACTGATCAAAAATCCAAGCCGAACACTGGCACCCAGGTAAATGTTGGCAAATAATTCCGCTTTTGCTCCGAAAATAAATTCGAGCCACGTCGAATTCAATCCACTGAACTCTTCAGGTGCCGTTCCGCCTTGAAGAAATGTATCCCCATTCCAATACCTGTTGCTGTCATAGATGGAATAGTTGTTCAGTGTCTGGCTAAAACTACTTACCGCATAGCGCCCGCCTATGAATATAGAATTATGCATTCCATACCAATTTTCGTAGGTATTGTAGTCTATCCCTAATTTAAGATAGCTGCCCGAGGTAATAAAGTTATAGAGTTTCGCAGTGTTGCCGTTATTTACATTGCCCAGTTCCTCCTGCCTGTTTTTTTTTTCATTACCCAATTCCGCGGCCAGGTATAAATTTTGTGTAAGCCTGTAATCGCCCACAAATTCCAACCCTGTATAGTCATCATTAAAGAAAGACAGAACGGGCCTGCTTAGGTCTATCCCCGCCCGAATGCCATAAGGCTGCTTATATTCCACGGAATCTTGTGACCGGGGATCTTCTGCGCTGTTTTGCGCGTAACCCAGTACAAGCGAGAAACTAAAACAGATACTAATGAAATATTTTAACATGCGCGCTATCTTGCTTTTGAACCAGAGACGAAACGAGCTCTATATTCTGAATCCAGTTTTCAGAACCTTGGTCCAGGTTGGGCGTGAGGGAATCATAGTTGGCAATAAAACCGCAAGCCCTTGATACAAATACTTCCTGTGTATTGTAACTGAAGGTGAGTGTATCAATGTTGCCTGTTTCGGTGTCATCTTCATCCGCTGAATTTACGATCATCATAAAGCCGGTATCAGTTTCGTTAATCCGAAGTGGGATACCAATGGAATCGGTTGACGTACGATCCATAAAAGTATTTACAGGGTTATTCTGGCCTATCCCAACTACCCTCAAATTGGGAACCGATTTGAATTCAGTTGTGTTTTCCGAATCATAGAACCTGATGATGAGGAGTGGTGTATCCCCGTCCACACATATATCATCTTTTTCACAAGCAAAATAAAATAGCGCAGCTAAAAAAATCAAAAGTGTCCGGTAAATTTTTTTCAGGGGAACTTTATGTGGTATTAATACCATAAACAATACTTTTCTTATCAAATTTGATGTTCCAAAAGTACGACATTTTCAACGTGATGTGTCTGCGGGAACATATCTACCGGTTGGATCTTTTTTACAATATATTTGTGCTTCATCATTTCGATATCGCGCGCTTGCGTAGCACTGTTGCAACTAACGTAAATGACTTTTGGCGGGGCCATGTTTAGAATTTGCGCAACTACTTCCTTATGCATGCCTTCTCTTGGAGGATCGGTGATAATGATATCCGGAAGGCCATTGTCAATAATAAAATCCGGTGAAAATAGATTTTTTATATCTCCTGCAAAGAAATCCGTATTGTAAATTTTATTCATTTTCGCATTGCTCTTCGCTGCCTCAACAGCTTCAGGTATGGCTTCTAACCCCACAACTTTTTGCGCTTTCTTTGCCAAGAATTGTGCTATGGTTCCGGTGCCGGTATACAGATCATAAACCAATTCAGTACCTGTAAGGGCAGCATATTCCCTGACGATTTTATAGAGCTCATAGGCCTGTTCGGAGTTGGTCTGATAGAATGATTTCGCCGTGATTTTAAACCGTAAGCCCTCCATTTCCTCATAAATGTGATCTTTTCCGGAATAACACATCACTTCCTGATCATAAATAGTGTCATTCTGCTTCCTGTTGATGACGTAGAGCAAGGAGGTGATTTCGGGAAATGTCCTGTTAAGATGTTCAAGCAGCAATTGCCGTTTATCCTTGTCGTCCTCCCGAAATTGTATAAGCACCATAAGATTTCCGGTTGTGGTGGTGCGGATCATCAATGTCCGAAGCAATCCTTCCTGATTTTTGGTATTGAAGAATGATAAATCGTTTTTGGTAGCGAAAGATTTAATTTCTACTCTGATAGCATTGGAAGGATCTTTTTGCAGATGGCATTTCTCAATATCCAGTATTTTGTCCCACATTCCGGGAATGTGAAATCCAAGGGCATTTTTGTCGGCAATTTCTACACCTGTTTTCATTTCTTCCCTGGTGAGCCATTTATTATCGGAAAAAGAGAACTCCATTTTATTTCTGTAGAAATATTCTTTTTCACAGGCAAGAATAGGAGAGATGTTCGGTAACTCTAAGTGTCCAATACGCCGGAGGTTATTTATTACTTCCTTTTGCTTGTACAACAATTGATGCTCGTAGCCCATATATTGCCATTTACAGCCTCCACACACACCAAAATGTTTACATTCAGGTTCGACGCGTTTGTCGGAAAAAGAGTGAAAATTCGTAGCGACACCTTCCAAGTATGACTTGCGCTTTTTGGTAGTGATAATGTCCACAACATCACCTGGAACGGCATTCGAAAGAAATATCACCCGACCGTCCGGTGCCTTAGCCACCGATTTCCCCTTTGCTCCCGCATCGATAACCTCTACAGCCTCAAACACTTTATGCTCTCTTTTTGTGCGCATAGGGCAAATGTACTGTTTAAGGCGAATCTATAATCCTATCTTTAAAAGGAATCGTACTAAAAAAAGATTAAAATTTTGAACCTTTTGAACTTTTATCTGTCTAGCTTGTAGTAATTATAATGGGAAACACGGATAAAATAGTTGATGGCTTACTGGTTTTGCAATACCAATCGGGAAGCAATAAAGCGCTTAGCCTATTGGTTGGAAAGCATCATCCAAAACTGTGCAGGCACGCTTATTGGTATACCCATGACCTGGATGCTGCCAAAGATATAGTGCAGGATTGTTGGGGTATTATTATGAAGAAAGTGACTGGTCTAAGAGACCCTAACCGATTTGGAAGTTGGGCGTTGCGAATTGTAACAAGAAAATCCCTGGATTATGTAAACAAGAACATCAAAGAGCGAGACGGCCTGGTAGAATTCGGTAGAACTAACGATCAGGACACCAATACCTACTATAATGAATCCGATCTTGACAAACTTAGGACAGGGGTGCGGACACTACCCCGTGATCAGCAGCAGGTGCTACATCTGTTTTATATGGAGGACTACTCCCTTAAAGAAATAAGTACGATTTTGGGAATTCCCCCGGGTACGGTAAAATCAAGATTATATCATGCCCGTGAAAAATTAAAAACAATCATAAAAAAATAAAATCATGAAAAATACAAACGAAAACATTGATGATCTGATCAGGGCAACATTGAGCAAGGAAGAAGCTAAGTTTTATGATGAATTGGAGGAACAGAACCTCCTGGGAAAAATCGGTGAGGTATACCGAGGGAAGCTGGGATGGCTGGCCGTAATTATGAATATAGCTCACCTCGTCATTTTTGGAGCGTTTATTTACTGTCTGGTGCAATTCTTTAACACAGATGAAACCAAGGAACTAATTATGTGGTCTTCCGCTGCGTTTCTTAGTATGATGGCGATGGGCATGCTGAAGCTCTATGTTTGGATGCAAATGAATAAAAATGATATTTTAAGGGAATTAAAGCGATTAGAATTACAGATTGCAACCCTTATGTCCAGGGCCGATAAATAAAAGATTGCAGAATTCCTTAAAATTTTATCAATTAGTGGATTATTCGTAATTTTACCCTACCGCATAGGATGATTTCTCTCCCAAAGAAGGAATTGCTAAAGTCGTATTTAACGCATAGAAAATCATGTCAGTATTGGAAAGAACAGCGTCAGAAGATGCAATTGCCTTGGAAGATAAGTACGGAGCACACAATTATCACCCGCTACCCGTAGTTTTAAACAGAGGGGAAGGAGTATATGTGTGGGACGTGGAAGGCAAAAAATATTACGATTTCTTATCGGCCTATTCGGCGGTTAATCAGGGACACTGCCATCCCAAGATAGTTGGGGCGCTAATGCGTCAGGCGCAGATGCTAACCTTAACTTCAAGAGCATTCTACAACGATATGCTGGGGAAGTTTGAGAAGTATGCCGCCGAGTTATTTCAGTATGATAAGTTATTGCCCATGAACACTGGCGCCGAAGCAGTGGAAACAGCGCTCAAAATCTGCAGAAAGTGGGCCTATGAGAAAAAAGGGATTTCAGAAAATGAGGCCAAGATTTTAGTTTGTAAGAATAATTTCCACGGACGTACTACCACCATAATTTCATTCTCGAACGATCCTGACGCGCGAAAACATTTTGGACCGTATACGGAAGGGTTCATCAAAATTGAGTACGATAACCTCGCTGCATTGGAAGAGGCTTTGACAAATAATGGGAATATTGCAGGGTTTTTAGTGGAACCTATTCAGGGAGAAGCCGGAGTGTATGTCCCTTCTGACGGTTATCTGAAAGCTGCGAAAACCCTGTGTGAAAGGAATAATGTGCTCTTTATGGCGGATGAAGTACAAACAGGGGTGGCAAGGACAGGAAGAATGTTAGCCTGTGAATATGAAAATGTAAGGCCAGATATCCTAATTCTGGGAAAGGCTCTTTCAGGAGGAGCTTATCCGGTCTCTGCGGTTTTGGCCGATGATACTATCATGGACGTTATACGCCCGGGAAACCACGGTAGCACCTTTGGGGGAAATCCGATCGCTGCAGCAGTGGGTATTGCCGCTTTGGAAGTGATAAGGGAAGAGGGCCTTGCACAGAATGCCTATGAGCTGGGATTACTTTTCAGGGAAGAACTAACCAAGTACATTTCCAATTCCAATATTGTAACTAAGGTGAGGGGCAAAGGTCTTTTAAACGCCATTGTTATCAATGACACGGAAGATAGTTCTACTGCCTGGGATATCTGTATGTCATTAAAAGGCAATGGGTTGTTGGCCAAACCTACCCATGGAAATATCATCCGGTTTGCACCGCCGTTGGTTATGAACAGGGAACAGTTGCTCGATTGCGTTTCAATCATAACAACTACTCTTAACACCTATGAAAAATAACGAACTTTCATTAAAACGATGCAATGAAAATAAAAAAGCCCTAAAGACTACTTCAAGGCTTTTTTCGTATTTGTGCTCAGCGAGTTAGGAACGTACTTCCTTAATTCTGGCTTTTTTACCCGTAAGCCCGCGGAAATAGAAGATACGGGCCCTGCGTACTTTTCCTTTCTTATTGATCTCGATTTTTTGAAGTGCCGGCATATTGATTGGAAAGATCCGCTCAACACCAATTGTACCTGACATTTTTCGGATGGTAAAAGTTTCCGTCGCACCGGTGCCTCTTCGTTGGATAACAACACCTTTAAAGAACTGCGTACGGGTTTTTTCACCTTCCTTGATCTCGTAATACACGGTAATTGTATCACCGGATGAGAAATCGGGAAATTCTTTTTTAGGAACAAATTCGTTTTCAACAAATTTTACTAAAGAATCCATTTTATTGCATTTATAATTTATTAAAACAACATTCACGTATCTCGTCAGAGGTTGATTTTAACCGACTGCAAAATTAATCGTTTATTTAGAATTGACAAGAGTTTGCTGCGTTTTTTCTGAGATACCTGCAGCCAGTTTATTCCAAAAGATCCGGCCTTAGTTTCTCCGTGCGTTCCAAAGCCTGTTCTTCCCGCCATTTTTCAATTTCAGGAAAATTTCCCCCTAATAAGATATCAGGCACCTTTAGTCCCTTGTACTCCCTGGGTCTGGTATATACAGGTGGTGCCAGAAGGTTATCCTGAAAGGTATCGGTCAGTGCAGAGGTCTCATCGTTCAGAACACCGGGGAGTAATCTGATTATGGCATCACAGAGCACGGCCGCTCCCAATTCTCCTCCTGATAATACGTAGTCGCCAATAGATATTTCTTTTGTTATTAAAGTCTCTCTAACACGTTGGTCAACGCCCTTATAGTGCCCGCAGAGCAGGATCATGTTTTTTTTTAAGGAAAGCGTGTTTGCCATTTTTTGATTTAATCTGTTCCCATCTGGTGTTAAATAAATAATTTCATCGTACGCACGCTTCGATTTTAAACCGGAAATGCACTTATCAATGGGTTCAATCATCAGTACCATTCCCGCTCCTCCGCCAAACTGGTAGTCATCTACCTGATTATAACTTTTATCGGTATAATCGCGAAGATTATGTAGATGAACTTCCACCAATCCCTTTGCTATGGCCCGGGCTAAAATAGAAGCCTTAAACGGACTTTGAAGCAATTCAGGTAAAACGGTAATAATATCTATTCGCATAATTATTTGGAAGGGGTGTGAGCTATAAAGGAACCCTCCAAAAGTAGTGAAAAGTCTGCACATCTTTTTTCCATCCCAGTCGCTCATAGAGATTCCGGGCCGGATTGTCTTTTGCAGTTTCCAGTGCCAGCCCTTTGGACCCCTTCTCCCTGCAAAAATTCTTGGCGTAATTCAATAAAGCTTCACCAATACCTTTCTTTCGGAACTTCACCTTAACGTAAAGATCATTAAGAATGAAAACAGGCTGGAGGGATACTGAAGAGAACGAAGGATAAAGTTGGGTAAATCCTACAGCAATCTCCCCTTCAAACGCCAGGAAAATAACGGATTCGTTATTATCCATCCGATCCTGTAAAAATGATTTTGCCTTCTTTGTATCGGAATTCTGCTCATAAAAAATGCGGTACTCGTTGAACAGTGGCACTAATTTCTCCAGATGCGCAGGGGTAGCCTGCCTGATTTTGATCATCTTAAAGCTAAAAAAAGCTCCTTAGGGAGCTTCCGTTATTTCGATTTTTTGTATTTGTTAATCTCATCCTGGAGCTGCCTGCTTATCCGTTGTTCCCGTTCCAGCGCTCTACGCCTGTGGTCTTCGTATTCTGTTTCCAGTTCGGATAGATTGGATTTTGCTATTTGCGTTAGGATATTACTTCTTCTGAATCTGTAAATAAAAAGCAACAACAGTCCGAGGAGGGAGGCAATGATCGTCCAAAGAATCACATTGTAGGTTGCTTTGGATACCTGAATTCCCAGAAAGGACATGCTGTCCTTTTCCTCCGTTACCGCACTAAGGCTGTTAGTGGTATCCTCAAGTTTTTTGTTCAGGGAGTTAATGGTTGCCTCATGACCCGTTATTGTTGACCTGAGTTCTGCCGCATTCTTATTGGCGGCATTTATGGTGTCCAGAACGTTCTGTCGCAATTTGTCCAGATTTAACGTCCTGACGACTTCATACCGTTTGCCGTCTGCATTGTAATTTCCGGATTTTTTGTAAACAAATTCGAATTGATTGTCAATAGCTCCCTTATCTAACGATAAATCCGCTTCCTCATCTGTCCCTTCTTGAGCAAATTGTAGGTTATATGTCAGTAAGGCCATTAAAATAGTAAGTATTCTTAAACACCTCATTTAAATAGTTCTTAGTATTAATACATGATTTAGAGAGGGAACTAAAGTACTTCAATATTATTAATTAAGAAAAAAAATTGCCAATAACGTGCCAGGGATACAAAAAAAAACAAATGGAAGGGCAGGTTTTGTAATGAATTTCAATCTTAATAATAGGTATACCTTCTTACTTTGGCGATATATTTTGCCAATCGGATCACCTGATGGGAATAGCCATATTCATTATCATACCATACATACAATATAATGTTCTTACCATCAGGCGAGACGATAGTGGCATTACTGTCGTATATGGAAGGGGCCGAAGTCCCGATGATGTCTGATGACACCAACTCATTATTCAGGGAATACTTTATCTGTTCAACGAGATCGCCCTCTAAAGCGTACTTTTTAATGATGGTATTGATACCTTCCTTCGATGTTTTATTAGCTACCTCTAAATTGAGAATGGCCAGCGAACCATTGGGAACCGGGACCCTGATGGCGTTAGATGTAAGTTTACCTTCCAGGGCAGGTAGGGCCTTTGAAACTGCAATTCCGGCTCCTGTTTCGGTTATCACCATGTTCAGTGCAGCCGCACGACCACGCCTGTACTTTTTATGCATATTATCCACCAGATTTTGGTCATTGGTATACGCGTGAATAGTTTCCAAATGCCCCTTTTTTATCCCAAGGGAATCATCTACCACCTTTAAAATGGGGGTTATGGCATTTGTAGTGCAGGAGGCAGCGGAAAATATTTTTGTGTTGTCCGGGTTAAATTCATTTTGATTTACCCCGTGAACAATGTTGGGTACTTCCTTTCCCGGTGCCGTAAGCAATACTTGTTTTGTACCCTTGGACTGCAAATGCCTGCTCAATTCCTCCTTGTCCCTGAATGCACCGGTATTATCTATTACTAATGCGTCTTTTATCCCATATTTGGTGTAATCTATGTCTTCAGGGTTATTGGCGCTTATAATATGGACTGTTGTTCCGTTTATGATCAGTGCTTTATTTTTAACATCAATATCTACTGTACCCATAAACTGCCCGTGAACAGAATCCGTACGGAGCAAGGTTGCCCTTTTTTCCATGATCTCCGGGCTAAGCTCACCTCTGGTGACGATGGCCCTGAGCCGCAATTGATTCCCTTTTCCGGTCTTTGCCATAAGCTCCCTGGCTATCAGGCGCCCTATTCTTCCAAAGCCATATAAAATGACATCTTTAGGTTGTATTTCCTTAGAATCATTTGCATCCTTAAGTTTATCCAGGACAAAGGCCTTTACATTGTGATAGTCGCCGTTATCCTCTGAATGGTACTCATAGGTGAGTTTTCCGATATCCAGTTTTGAAGGGGGTAATTTAATGTCATTGATGGCCCTGAGTATTTCTACGGAATCAAAGATTGAAATCGGTTTTTGTACAAACTCCCCGGCGTATTCATGTAAATTAATGATATCGCTAACGTTCTTATCGATTATCTGATTCTTAAAAAGTACTACCTCGATGGATTTATCGTACCAAAGATCACTTATGATCTTTATAAACTCAGTTGTCGCTTTTCTTCGATCAGCCTGAAAGGCCAACTCCTTTTCATAGGATTTGATCGTATTCATTGGAATGCCTTTTATTTACTGCAAAATTATTGATTTCAATCGTTTTCGCGCAAGTTTTTTGTAAAGAACTCATTTGTCATTGCTGTTTTCACCGCAAAAGGAAGGGTTTTGGACGTAAATATCAACATCCGGAAGGGGTGCAAATAAAGAGGCACTCATCTCCTGAGCGCCTCTTTAGATTATGCGTTGAACTAACCCCGCTTTTTCAGCGGGGTCTAGGTTTAATACCTCGACCCTTGGGTCGATTCCTTCTATTGGGTCCTGGGCTTGCCCTGGGGTTTAATGCCATTTACTGAAATATAACCCGCTCTCTTTCTCCCTTATCGTCTAGCAACGTAATACTTGTTTTGCCGTATCTCGAAATTTTACCAAAAAGATCTTTGGCATCCTGAATATCCTTAATTTCCTGATCGTCCACAGCCAGGATTATTTTGCCATCCAGGCCATAACCCCTGTACGTTTCGGGAACACCGATAATTTTCACTCCTTTTTTGGTGTTGTATGTTTTTTCATCCTTCTTTGAAAGGTTCTTTACCCGAAGCCCCATCTGCGGTAGAATAAGGGTCTCGTTTTTCTTGATGACCACCGGGATTATCATATTTTCACCATCCCTGTCAATCGCTACTTGTACCTTATCCCCGGGTCTTTTAGTAGAAATGTAGCCGGTTAAATCCCCAAACTTGTGGACTTCAATGTGATCAACTTTTTTAATTATATCACCGCGCCTTAGATCGGCCTCTTCCGCGCCGGAATCTTCCTCAATGCCATCTATATATACCCCGTCAATTTCATGAATTCCCTTCTCTAAAGCATAAGGGGTATTCAAACGAGCGGTGTTTATACCAAGCAAGCCTTTCTGCACGTTACCGTATTCCATGATATCCTCCACAACCTTTTTTGCAATATTGCTGGGAACTGCAAAAGAATAGCCGACGTAGGAACCGGTTTGCGATGTAATTGCCGTGTTTATCCCTATGAGGTCGCCATTGGTGTTAACAAGGGCTCCGCCACTATTGCCGGGATTCACGGCAGCATCGGTCTGAATAAAAGATTGATTTCTTCCAAGATCCCGTGCTTTTGCACTCACAATTCCGGCGGTCACGGTAGAAGTGAGATTAAAGGGGTTACCAACCGCCAGCACCCATTCTCCTATTTTGGCATAGTCAGAATCACCGAATGCAAGGTAGGGCAGATCATTCTCCACATCAATCTTTATGAGAGCGATATCCGTATTTGGATCAGAACCTACGATTTTTGCTTCATAAGACCTGTTATTATTTAATGTTACTTTTAGTTCATTGGCTTTTGAGATGACATGATTGTTAGTAACAATGTAGCCGTCCGGTGAGATGATCACCCCGGACCCAGTGCCCACCTGCGGTGTTTCACGACCTTCCGAACCGTAAAAGAAATCCATTATATTACCTGAACCCGAACTAATCGTTAAATTTTTGACATTCACAACTGCATTAACCGTATTCTCAGCGGCTAACGTAAAATCAACCTCATTTATGCCTGAACCTTTGACAGAAGTGGGGGTAGTGCTGGTTGTAAATACCGGCATTGAATTATCTCCGGTTACCATGGCGTAGTTTGGTTTCTCAAAAAATAAGGTGTACGTTCCAAGTGTAATGGCTCCTGCAAACAAGGAGACCAGAAATAGACCTGCAATTCGCTTCATAAATCTTTATTTTTAAATAAGTTCAACGTAAAATTAACGGATTAAGTGCTTAACTAATTACCCTTTAACGACTTTTTAACTGCTAATATTACCTTAAATAAAGTCCTATCTTTGTACTTTAATCATACTGATGCTGCAATCGTTTTATAAATACCAGGGCACCGGAAACGACTTTATTTTAATAGATAATCGTAAGGAAAAGTTCCCCAAAAACAATACCAAACTGATCTCACGTATGTGTGATCGCCGATTTGGCATAGGTGCCGATGGCCTTATAGTATTGGAAAATGACAGTTCGTCAGATTTTAATATGGGCTACTTTAACTCTGACGGCAGGATTGGGAGCATGTGTGGGAATGGTGGAAGGTGTATTGTCTCGTTTGCAAAATTCCTGGGACTCATTACAGCCGAAACCACATTTAAGGCGGTAGATGGCTTGCATCATGCAACCATGGACGGCGAACTCGTCCGCCTGAATATGCAGGATGTAACGGAGGTCCGGGAAAAACCGCATGCCATTTTTTTAAATACAGGTTCCCCGCATCATGTGCAAATCGTATCAGGTCTGGCAGACTTTGAAGTAGTAAAAGAAGGTGCTAAATTAAGATATGGGGTGTACGGGGAAAAAGGAAGCAATATCAATTTTGTTGAGCAGCTAGACGACAGCCTATTTTCTGTAAGAACCTATGAACGTGGGGTAGAGGATGAAACATTGTCATGCGGAACCGGGGTAACAGCTGTGGCTCTGGCTATGCATTATATTGGAAAAACAAAATACAAACGCATAGCTATTAAGACCTTAGGAGGTGAATTACAAATAGACTTTGATAAGAGCGGCGAGGGATACAGGAGCATTTATCTAACCGGACCCGCTCAGCAGGTTTTCAAGGGAGAATTTTTATGCTGAATTTAAAAGGAGATACAATTTACTTGCGTGCCCTGGAACCTGAAGATCTGGATTTTCTTTACGAATTGGAGAACAATCCGAATGTTTGGGAAATAAGTGGAACGATTACACCGTACTCAAAACATGTCCTGAAATTATACCTGGAGAATGCTTATAGGGATATTTATGATGTAAAACAACTGCGTTTGTGCATTTGCTCAGGAAAAAAGGAAGTAATAGGGCTGATAGATCTGTTTGATTTTGATCCTAAAAACAGACGCACGGGTATTGGTATTATTGTTCTGGACCCTGCCAATAGAAACAAAGGTGCAGGGGCAGAGGCAATTGAGTTGATTTGTAAATATGCGTTTACCGTATTGAACCTTCGGCAGGTCTATGCCAATGTGGGTGAGGAA
Organism: Flavobacteriaceae bacterium; assembly: GCA_041743085.1. Lineage (GTDB taxonomy): Bacteria > Bacteroidota > Bacteroidia > Flavobacteriales > Flavobacteriaceae > JAFMPW01. The sequence goes on along the minus strand of JBGTNL010000033.1, from coordinate 170,906 downwards.
AACTCGGCAAGTATCCACCTCTTTAAAAAATTGGGTTTTGAAGAAGTAGGTATTAAAAAAGATTGGATACTCACGGAAGGGTTTTTTAAAAACGAATTGCTTTTTCAAAAGATCAACAAATAATGTATATAAAGAGGATTTTATTATCTATAGTATTGATGGGCTTGCTTGCCGCAGGTGTTTTTGCCTACATGGTTTATAGCGCATTTTTCAGCGCCAACACCGTATTTAGTGATGGGGAAGCCTATGTTTACATTCCTTCCGATGCGTCCTTTGAAGAAGTAAAAAAGCTTGTGGCACCGTTGTTGGAGAACGTTTCTTCCTTTGAAAAAGTAGCCGAAAGAAAAAAATACCTATCTAATGTAAAGGGGGGAAAGTACGTTCTTAAAAAGGGTATGGGCAACAATGATATCGTCAATACGCTACGCAGTCAAAATACCCCTGTAAATGTCTCTTTTAATAATCAGGAGACTCTCGCCGGCTTGGCCGGCAGGATAAGTTCCCAGATTGAAGCCGATAGTATTTCCCTGTTACGCGCCTTTAATGATCCAAATTTTTTGGAACAGGGGGAATTAAGTGAAGAGACTAAATTGGCAGTTTATCTGCCTAATAGCTATGAGTTCTTTTGGAATACGAAGGCAGAAGATTTTAGGGATAGAATGCTTAAGGAATACATGCGATTCTGGACTGATGATCGCCTGCAGAAGGCAAAATCCAAAGAATTAACCCCCTTGCAGGTAATTTCCCTGGCTGCCATTGTACAAAAGGAAACCGCCAAAGTGGAGGAGCGGCCAAGGGTAGCCGGACTATATCTGAATCGTCTGAAAAGAAATATGTTATTGCAGGCCGACCCCACCGTCATTTATGCGCTTAAGCGGCATAACGATAATTTTGATACCGTAATAAAGCGAGTGCTTTACAAAGATTTGGAGCTCGATTCTCCCTATAATACATACAGGTTTGCGGGCGTACCCCCGGGGCCTATCACAATGCCTGACATCTCCTCTATCGACGCCGTTTTGAATCCAGAGAACCATGATTATCTATATATGGTGGCTAACGTTGAGAACTTCGGATATCATAAATTTGCTAAGACTTCAGCGCAACACAACCGGAATAAAGTGCAATACATCCGATGGTTAAATGACCGGAAAATTAAAAGATAGGCGGTTGATCCGGATTTTTGAACAACTCGACCAAAACACGCATTTTTTAGGAAAATCTTATATTTTTTGAGGGGATCGCAGCGTATATTTGACCACAGAAATTTAAGTCGGCCCCGAATTGGTGCCAATAGACTTACAAAATCTAAATTATGAAAAGATGGATAAGCGTTTTTTGTCCTCTTATCATGATCTTTGTCTTAGTGAGTTTTGGGTTTGATACGGCAACAGTAGTGAAGGTACCCGAATCACTAATGGTAAAAGAACCTACTCCGGTTTTGTTCCCCAAAAACAAAGCCACTTTTAAATCAGCCATGGTAGTGCCTCCCTTTTTGGGAAGTTCTTTTATTGGATTTAAGGAAGCCCTGGCATTTAAGGAATCGCAGGGCAACTACTTTACGATCAATACGTTGGGCTACCTTGGAAAGTATCAATTTGGGATTGGCACCCTGCAATTGATGGGGGTATACAATGCCACCCGGTTTTTGAACGACCCCATGCTCCAGGAAAAAGTGTTCCGGACAAATATTGCCAGGAACAAATGGATCCTTCGAAAAGATATCGAGAATTTTGTGGGTAAAAAAATTCGGGGGGTCGAAGTCACTGAATCCGGCATTTTGGCTGCTGCTCATTTGGCAGGGGCAGGGAATGTGAAAAAATACCTGCGTTCCTATGGCAGTCTGGATGTAAAGGACATTTACGGTACAAGTATCGCACATTATCTGAAGAAATTCAGTGGTTATGATATTTCGGCGGTTTCTCCTAAACGAAATCCGAAAGTTTAATAGTAATGCGCTATATGGAAAAAAGGCCCGGATACCCCGGTAACTACCGGGGGTCGGGGTTTTTTTATGCCTGAAAAATAAAAATGGAGGGTCTTTTGTGCAATAGCAGGGGAATAGTCTTCCAATCGGCAACTGATTTCGTGGCAATAAATTCTGTTGACAAAGTAATATCGGCAGCGATGCACAGCATGGTGTGTTTTGACAGTGCTTTCAGAAAATCCTGCAATAATTTGTCATTCCGGTAAGGGGTTTCAATAAATAGTTGGGCCTGTCCCTTATCCCGTGATATTTTTTCCAAAGATTTGATAGTGCTTTTTCGTTCGTATGCATCTATTGGCAGGTATCCGTTAAATGCAAAACTTTGTCCGTTAAGGCCGCTGGCCATCAATGCCAGCAATATGGAGGAAGGACCCACCAAAGGAACAACCTGAATGTCTTTTTCGTGTGCAATACGGACCACATCGGCTCCCGGATCTGCTATGCCGGGACAACCGGCTTCCGACAAGATGCCAATATCCTCTCCCTGGCCGCAAGGTTCTAAAAATCCGGGGATGGCGGCAGCTTCGGTATATTTATTAAGCATTTTAATATGTAGGCCCGACTGGGATTTTCTGGGGCTGATCTTTTTTATAAAACGCCTTGCTGTTTTTTCGTTCTCGACAATAAAAAAGTTGATATTTTCAATGGCACGTTTAATGGAAATAGGTAATACTTCCAATGGTTCATTAGCCCCAAGGGTGGTTGGAATTAAAAAAAGTTTACCCGCATCACGTTTATTTCTAGCCATCGGTAAAGGAGTTATTCATACGCCCCGCTATAGCGTTGCAAGCTTTTTCTATCATCCGGAAAATAGTTTCAAATCCACTTTCACCACCGTAATAGGGATCCGGGACCTCCCGGATCCCTATTTGGGCTTCTTCAAGAAGCAACTTAACCTTGTTGACGGCCTCATCAGAATCAGCAAGGGCAACTATATTCTCGTAGTTACTTTGATCCATTGCATAAATGATATCAAAATTCTCAAAATCCCCTCTTGTAAATTTCCGGCAGCGCTGATTGCTTATATCCAAGCCGTGTTTCCTGGCGATAGCAATGGATCTTGGATCTGGTCTTTCGCCAATGTGATACCCCCCGGTACCAGCCGAATCTACCTTTACGGAGGTTGGGTCAACTTTGGATTTGAGGATGCCTTCTGCCAATGGTGACCTGCAAATGTTCCCCAGGCATACCATTAAAACTTTGGCTTTCATAGGATTTTCAGGAGAATTTCTTGGTTAGATCTTCGATATATTTCCGGAACTGCTTGTCTGTTTCCGCAAGATTATCTACTGTTTTACAGGCATGTAGCACTGTCGCATGATCTCTTTTTCCTATTTGCGATCCAATACTGGCAAGTGATGCCTTGGTAAACTTTTTTGCAAAGAACATGGCCAGCTGCCGGGCCTGAACAATATGCCGTTTCCTGGTTTTGGATTGAAGTGTGGCAACATCCATTTCAAAATAGTCTGATACCACTTTTTGAATGTAGTCTATGGAAACTTCACGCTTTGTATTTTTAACAAATTTTTCAACTACCTGTTGAGCCAGTTCCAACGTTACTTCCTTCTTGTTGAAGGAGGACTGTGCAATTAATGAAATGATAGCTCCTTCAAGTTCCCGGATGTTCGATTTAATGTGTTTGGCCACATATTCCACAATGTCGTTTGGCATTTCTACCCCGTCGCGGTACAATTTGTTTTTTAGGATGGAAATGCGTGTTTCATAATCCGGGTTTTGAAGTTCGGCCGAAAGTCCCCATTTAAACCTGGACAAGAGCCGTTGCTCAATATCCTGCATGTCAACAGGTGCTTTGTCTGAGGTAAGTATCACTTGCTTACCGTTTTGATGGAGATGATTAAAAATGTGGAAGAAAACATCCTGAGTCCCTGATTTCCCGGATAAGAACTGTACATCATCAATGATCAGAACATCAATCAATTGATAGAAATGGATAAAATCGTTACGGGTATTTTTTTTAACGGATTCTATGTATTGCTGGGTAAATTTCTCTGCGGATATGTACAGCACCGTACGCTCGGGATACTTATCCTTGATTTCGACCCCGATGGCATGTGCCAAATGGGTCTTCCCCAATCCAACACCGCCAAATACCAGCAGTGGATTAAACGATGTGCCACCCGGTTTATTGGCTACGGCCATTCCGGCTGACCTGGCCAACCTATTGGAATCGCCCTCCAGAAAATTGTCAAAGTTGTAATTTGGATTGAGTTGTGACTCAATTTTTATATTGCGTATTCCAGGGATGACAAATGGATTTTTGAGTTCCGGATTTTTAGATTTAATGGGTACATCCATTTCCTGGGAAGAAAAGCGGCCCCGGTTGGAACTTGGTATTTGTTCAGTAAATGGTTCCTTGTTGCCATAGGTATTCTCCAACTTAATGATGTATACCAATTTGGCACTTTCCCCCAATTCCTTGGTCAGGGCAACCTTGAGAAGCTTTACATAGTGCTCCTCGAGCCATTCATAAAAAAATTTACTGGGAACCTGAATGCTCAACGCATTGTCTGCTAATTTGATCGGTTTAATAGGTTCAAACCATGTTTTGAATGCCTGCGGTTGGATGTTATCTTGGATAAAGACCAAACAATTGTTCCATACGGAAATAGCAGTAACACCCATTTTAAAGTTTGTCTTATTTTTTTGTTGGTTAGTAACTAAGTTAGCTGGTTGTAGAAAGGGCAATAAGGACCGACCTTTTTAAAGTGAGACAAATATGTGAACAAAAATTCTAATAAAAAAATCATTTAGGGTTGAATTTTCCCTTTTTTTTTTGCATGTTCAACCGCTTATTTTGGTAACCTCTTAAATATATCGTTTTTACAGGAAACATTATGCATTTTAACAAAATATCTTTTAGGGTCCGCTATGCAGAAACGGATCAGATGGGCGTGGTTTATCACGGCAATTATGCGCAATACCTGGAGATGGGAAGGGTTGAGTGGTTAAGGTCATTTGGGATTTCCTACAGGAGTATGGAAGAAAAGGGCATTATGCTTCCCGTAATTTCCTTACAGCTAAATTTTAAAAAATCTGCATTTTATGATGATCTTATTACTGTGGCAACAAACTTGAAAAAAATTCCCTCGGTAAGGATAGAATTCGACTATGAAATTTACAATGAAGCGGGAGAGGTTTTGGTGGAAGCGAATACGGTTTTGGTATTTATGGATATGGCAAAAAAGAGACCTGTAAAATGTCCGGATTATCTTTTGGAGCGACTTAATGAATAAATTCTCCGGTTGCATCGGACCCGCCCGAACGCCCCCCGCCAGAATGATCTTTCGGGCTGGCGTTCAGGATACGGGCGGGGTTTCCGTTTTACCTCGCCTCTTGCATCCGAACCAGGAGATTGGATTGTATAAGACCGGAATTACGATTTGTAGTTCCGGGTGAAGCGTCCTTTTCACAATTTTAGAATTTTCAAAGGCCATCAGGGCCACAGTCTTGTATGCCTTAATAAGGCCACCTACTTCAACCCCAAAATATCGGACGACCACAACCCGAACATCAGTTATTCCGTAGGAATTTATCTGTCCGTAGATCGGCATTCCTAGGGAATTATTCGGTTCGCCGTAATCATTGACTCGATACGAGGGATACCCTGTTCCTATTTGCCAGGCATAGCAAATATGGTTGGCATTAGGATGCTTTTTCCGTCTTTATGTAGTATTTCTTCCGATGCTTTGGAAACTGCCTTGTAACTATCTGACGGACTTGCCATTATGACAGGGCAATCAGTAAAATACTTACTACAGCCATTACAATACCCGCCCAGTTCCTTATATTCATGCGTTCTTTAAATAGTACTATAGCTAATAAGGTAGAGAACATAACAATAGCTACGTTATTAATGGTAAAAACAGAAGCACTATTCAAGGTTTCACTTTGAAGCGCTCTGAGAAGAAAATAGATCGAAAAAAAATTGGGGATACCCAGGGCGATTCCCCCAACTAGGTTTCGGTAATTTACTTTTAAGGGTATTCGAACTGCCCTGATTAATATATAAGTGATACCAGTTAATGCAGCCGAGGCAAACACGGTGGCGGTAAACAAAGCAAATTCATCATTCGGAACCCGTGTTTCCTCAAGATATTTAATACTGGAATCAACAATTCCAGAGCCTAGGAAGACCAAGAACGGAAGCATCAGTGCTTCTTTTCTAAAGGATATCGATCTTTCTTTTACGGATGCAAAGTATACGGCTCCCAAAGCAAGTAGTATTCCCAGGATCTTTACAGGTTCCAAAATCTCTTGGTACAGGATCACTCCCAGCAGTACCGGTATGACGAGCGACATTTTTGTAGCTACCGAGGCAACTGAAACGCCCAATCGTTGAGATGTTTTTGCCATGACATTAAAGACAAGAATAAACAATATGCCCAAGGCAAGTGTTCCGGGAAACCATTCTTTTCCGGGTACCTGCCTGGCTGTGAGAATTCCATCATAGGACAAGGCACCTACCAGGCCGGCGACTACATAATTGGTTACTATGGCATAAAAGGTTTGCACCCTATATACCGAAAAAAGTTTAAAAATGACGAAAATCAGGCTGGAAAACAGAACACTAAAGGCAAGATCCAGCATGTTACAATTTGGTTTTGAGATCGGTAATGTCTTCCGTACCTACTTTCAGGTTCCAGGTTCGTATTCCAAGTTTCCCGGCAGCATTCGTATTTTCCTCCGTATCATCTATGAAAAGGGTTTCCCTGGCTTCCAGAGAGTGCTTCTGAAGGACAAAAGTAAAGATTTCACTGTCCGGTTTCCTAAGCTGTATTTCGTGCGACAAATAAAAACCTTCAAAGCTATTTCTGAATCGCTCAAATTGCTTGGTCCCCATTTTTTCCGAAACATGAGGTATATGCAATGCATTAGTGTTACTTAATAAAAACAGCCTGTAGTTGCCTTCGCGTGCCAACGCTTCTATAAAATTTAATCTATATTCAGGAAAATCGAGCAACATGGCATTCCAGACCTCTTCCAGCTCCTGTGGAGAAACTTTTGGAATTATATCGCAAAGGGACATCAGAAACACTTCCGGAGATATCCTGCCAATCTCAAACAATTTGTTAATTGCATCATATTCCGAATGCTTACCGGAAATTCCGTAGCGAGCCATGGCCTTCACCACCACCGTTTTATCCAGATTGATAAAGACATCCCCAAAGTCGAAAATGATGTTTTTAATCATTGGATATTATTTTTAGTTGATCTTCCCGAACAGGCAACTCCTTTACTTTTCTCCCGGATATGGCAGGAGCTTTTAAACCTTTTTTAAGTGAAATATTACCCGTGAAAATCCGAGCCTCATCCCATAAGCCTTTGGAGATAAAAGACTTAAGAGTTTCCGCGCCACCTTCTACAAGGACACTTATTAAATCATATTTATGCAAGACTTCACACACCTGTAGCAGCACATTTTCGTTAAAGTTTATGTGTTCGTATATCAGATTGGCCGGGGAATTCCCGGGTCCCGTTTTTTGGCTAAGAACAATCGTTCTCAAGCTTCCGTCCAGCACTTGGCAACCGCTATTAATTCTCAAATTTTTATCCAAAATAATGCGAATGGGCGACTTTCCATGCCATTCCCTGGTGTTCAATATAGGATTGTCACTAATCACGGTATTTGTCCCTACCAATATGGCCTGTTCTTCACTGCGCCATTGGTGTACCAGTTGCCTGGAACGTTTGTTGGTAATCCAGAAAGCTTCCTTTACCGGGTTTCTTGCGGAAGGCTCCGGAGCCATGAAACCATCTCTGGATTCCGCCCACTTTAGAATGATGTAAGGACGCTTCTTTTCATGGAAGGTCAAAAATCGCTTGTGATGTTCCCTACATTCTTTTTCGAGTACGCCAATGGTAACATGGCATCCTGAGTCTTTTAGTCGCTCTATGCCCTTGCCCATAACCTTTTCATGGGGATCGCCCAGGCCGATCACAACATCGGGAATACCGTGCTTAAGAATAAGGTCGGCACAGGGAGGGGTTTTTCCAAAATGCGGGCAGGGCTCAAGGGTTACATAGAGCGTTGCCCTGGATAGAAGCGAAGTATCCTTCACGGAGGCAATGGCATTGGCCTCGGCGTGAGCCCTCCCGTACCAGCTGGTATACCCTTCACCAATAATAACGCCTTCACATACTATAACACAGCCTACCATTGGATTAGGGGCTGCAGTTCCCAAAGCGTTTTTTGCCAATTGAATACACCGGGACATGTATTTTTCATCTGTCCTCTGTTTCCTTTTAGTTATGTCACTAGTCTTAGGCACAATACGAAGTTAGGCGTATTTTCGGTTTTAGGTTTAAGCTCATTTCACGTATCTTCACCAGACAAATTTAGGACATTCAGGAAGAACAGGAATGTCTCATTGATGAGGGAGACAAAGGGTTAGGCTGGCCAACCAATATAATAGGTTATGCCACAAAAAATAAGAATTTTAAAAGATGCTCCTAAGGGAAATAAAGAACATATTTCATTCGGAACTGGATACGATCTATCCCAAAGCAGAAGTAGCGAGCTTCTTTTACGTGCTGGTTGAACACTATTTAGGACTGGCACGTTTTGCAATGGCATTGGATCCAAAGATAATTATTTCAAAGGAACAGGAACAGCCCTTCTTTGAGGCCCTTGCGGGGTTAAAACTAGAACGACCCATTCAATATATCATTGGGGAAACAAGTTTTATGGATCTCCAGTTTAAAGTAAATGAAAAGGTGCTGATACCCAGGCCCGAAACGGAAGAGTTGGTACGATGGATTATTTCTGAATTCAACATTCAGCATTCAGCATTAAGAATATTGGATATTGGGACCGGTAGCGGATGTATTGCCATTGCCCTTGCCAAATATTTAGCGGGGGCAAAAGTCTATGCGCTAGACACCTCTGATGAAATTATAGATGTGGCTAAGTTCAATGCAGTTTTGAATAATGTGAAAATTGTCTTTAGTACGGGAGACATTTTTGCACCAAAGGAATTTGATGAAAAATTTGACATCATCGTATCTAATCCGCCGTATGTCAGGGAAATGGAAAGAGAACAAATGAATAAGAATGTCAAAGAGTATGAGCCCTCGGCGGCCTTGTTTGTCTCCGACAGGGAACCCCTTCAATTCTATGAGAGAATTGTGAGTTTTGCCGTTAAGAATTTAAAACGAGCCGGCGCCCTGTATTTGGAGATCAATCAATATCTTAGTGAAGAAACCAAGGATCTTTTGGAAGATCAAGATTTTTCCGAAATCCAACTTCGAAAAGATATGTTCGGGAACTACCGAATGTTGAAAGGTTCAAGTTAAAAATTAGCCAATTTGAAAACGGGGCAGGGGAAAAGAATATACTTAAAGAAAATGGTGCCTGAGGGATTTTTGAAACAGGAGAATCTGGATATGTTACTGTTGGATGGCACTGTCGGTGGCCTGATAAAGAAAATGAAGGACTATAAGCCCTTGCCTGTGCCTAAATGGATAGAGAAAGATCAGGTCTAACCTGAAATGTGTTAATCTAAGTAATTCCCCTATGGCTTGCCTCGGGCCGGCCTGCCGCAGGCAGGGATAGTGGCCCGCCAGAGGCGTGTAAACTTTTAAGAAATTTTTTATTTTGAAAATGCATTGGTCTTATCAGGGATTATCTCCTAGTGTGGTGATTTCTAAGTTGACTTACTAAATTTTTGTTGCTATTTTTTCTTTGTGCAAGGCAAAATTTGCAAGCATAGCAGCGCTACGGTTAAAAATTTTAACGCCCTAGAAAGGAAAAAGAGTGGGGAAAATAGTGGGTGAATTTAAAAATCCCCACACTAAAGAGGATTATAATGGTATCCCTGGGAGATCCGCTCGGCAAACAGAATAGTAGAAGCTAAAAATGAATACGAAACAACAAATAGAATCCCTTCGCAAGCAGTTACGGGAACATAATCACAACTATTATGTGCTTGATAACCCTACAATTTCCGATTACGATTTTGATATGAAATTGAAGGAATTACAGCAGTTGGAGGCCTTGCACCCTGAATTCTACGATCCCAGCTCACCTTCTATCAGAGTAGGAGGGGAGGTAACGAAAAACTTTAATACGGTAGTTCATGAACATCGGATGTACTCCCTTGATAATTCCTACTCCAAAGAGGAGTTGTTAGATTGGGAGAAACGAATTCAGCGTATCCTTGGAGACGTGGAGGTGGCCTTTACCTGCGAATTAAAATACGACGGTGCCTCAATAAGTCTTATTTATGAAGACGGAAGTTTGATGAGGGGAATTACCCGGGGAGATGGATTTCAGGGCGATGACGTAACAACCAACATTAAAACGATTAGATCGGTACCTTTGAAATTGAAAGGAGACTTTCCTTCAAAATTTGATATCCGGGGAGAGATAGTCTTACCCCTGGAAGGTTTTGCGAAAATGAATCAGGAACGAATCGCCAATGGGGAAGAGCCCTATATGAACCCGCGGAACACGGCTTCAGGAAGCCTGAAACTGCAAGACAGCAGCCTGGTGGCAGCGCGGCCACTGGAATGTCTCCTGTACGGTGTTTCAGGCAAAAACCTTGGAATTACTACGCAATTCGAAATGTTGGAAAAAGCGAGAAGTTGGGGCTTCAAGGTGCCTGTAATTGCCAAATTGTGTAAGTCCACGGAAGAAGTGATGGAATTTGTAGATCACTGGGAGCAACACAGGCGCGAACTCCCGTATGAGACTGACGGGGTCGTTGTTAAAGTGAATGGCTTGCAGCACCAGGAGGAGCTCGGATATACTGCCAAGTCCCCCAGATGGGCTTTGGCATATAAGTTCCAGGCAGAACAGGTGTCGACAGTTTTAGATAAAATCACCTACCAGGTAGGCCGAACAGGCGCTATTACTCCGGTTGCCAATTTGCAACCTGTATTGCTGGCAGGAACTACGGTAAAAAGGGCATCACTTCATAATGCGGACCAGATCGCCAAATTGGATATCCGCGAAGGAGATACGGTTTTTGTTGAAAAAGGTGGAGAGATAATTCCTAAGATCATTGGGGTGGACTTTACGAAAAGAAAAGCAGATTCCATACCCACAGGGTATATTTCTGAGTGTCCGGAATGCGGTACCGCATTACTAAGGGAAGAAGGTGAGGCGCAACATTTCTGTCCTAACGATACGGGCTGCCCGCCACAGATCACAGGCCGCATTCAGCATTTTATTTCACGCAAAGCCATGGACATTGAGGGTCTTGGAGCAGAAACGGTAGAGTTGCTATTTAACGAAGACCTGATTGAGAACTATGCCGACCTCTATAAATTGACTAAAGAACAGTTACTGCCTCTGGAGCGGATGGCCGAAAAGTCAGCTGAGAATCTTGTCAACGGGGTTGCGGCTTCGGTAGCTATTCCTTTTGAAAGGGTACTATTTGCCTTAGGCATACGGTACGTAGGTGAAACTGTCGCCAAAAAACTGGCTAAAGCCCATAAAAATATTGACGCGTTAATGAAGGCCTCTAAAGAAGAACTTATTGCCGTAGACGAGATAGGAGAAAGGATTGCCGAAAGCGTGGTATCCTTTTTTGGAAATGAAAAAAATATTGAGATCATCAACCGACTAAAAGATTACGGCTTGCAATTTTCATTGTCGGAAGCCCAGTTACAAAATCAGACGGACAAACTCAAGGGACAAAGTTTCGTGGTCTCCGGAGTTTTCGAAAAAGTAAGTCGAACAGAATTAAAGAAATTAATTGAAGACAACGGGGGTAAGGTAAGTTCATCAATCTCTTCAAAAACGAACTATGTCGTAGCGGGGGATAATATGGGTCCGGGCAAAAAAACCAAGGCCGGGGACCTGAAGGTGCCAATAATTACTGAGGATGATTTTCTGGCGATGCTCTGAGTCTTACTACCGAGGGATACGCCGTGAACCCTACCCCATAATGTTGTCAATCAATAATCATTCAGGCTTTCATCCGTTTGCCTCTTCACCCAGCCTGAGTTTGCCATTTAATCGTCTCAATATAAAATGAAAACTTAAGACAAAAGTAATACAGAAGAGGTATTCGTTAAAATAATTGTCCTTCCCCGGAAAATTTGGCTCATATATTTTAAATGATATTAGATAATTGATAAAGGTTGCAAACAAAAAGATGATCAGGTAGGGCCATCTTCTTAAAAATTCCCGAAGTAATCTGAGCGATGCTATTGGTTCCACCTCCTTCCAAAAAATAGCGCTGAACACTGGCCAGACGAAAAAGAGAGGGAGGGCAAAAAGCCGCGCTTCGCGTGCAAAGGTAGCGGTGATTACTATAACCGTGTTAATAGCACATGTCAATAGAAATGCCCGTGCCAGCTTTTTTTCCAATAAATAAGGGCTATTATTTTTAAAATATAGGACAAGGAAATAAGCGAAGGGACCTAAGGTCATTAAAAGGGAAGCGACAGTTTCAACCGAATTTTGCCGATTCCTGAAGTTTTCCGAAAAACAGGAAAACCGGCTCGTCATTTCATCCATGGTTCCACCCCACAATGCATTTTTCTGAAGAAAGAAAAAGATAAAGGCCGCATAAAGAACGACTGGAAAAAAGAGTATCACCAAGCGTTTTAAATGAGTTGTTGAAAATAGGGAGGGTCCGTTATGATTGTGGATTTGGGGAAACAGCCCCAGGCCCGGCAATAGAAAAATACTGCTTTCCCGAGCGATCATGGCTAATGTAAAAAAACAAATGTAGGCTACCCATTTTTGCTTAAAAAATGCTATCAGGCTCATAAAAACAAAGCAATACTGAAGCGGCTCGTCATAAGTGAATATCGGTGGGAAAAAGGCGAATAACAAGGAAAAAGTAAGAAAGTAAAAAATGATATTCAGGTTGGAATACAACCGGCTTTGATTCAGGATCCGGGATAAATAATAAAGAAGTACCCCGCTTATAAAAAGCAGTGTAAAGTTTACCCAGATAAAGGCTTTGCCCAGGGAAATGTTAAAGGAGTTTGCAGTTGTTTCTATTAGTGCGGAAGTCATTGGCCTTCTCGCAAAAGGCGCAAAAGTTTTGTGATAATTGATCTGGGAAGTCAAAAAACCATTGGAAATTATCGTATTCCTTTCATTCAACATGCTGTCCACTTCCCTGGACATATGGATCTGCAGTAAGATCCCCACTATGACAAGACAGATGAAATAGGGCGTAAGCCTTTTTAATAATTGCCAATTTACGTACATACTATTTTAAAGAAGCGCTTCCGTTTCCGTGAATTTAGGTAATTTTAGCATAAGGTTTAAAAGACAATACGGCTTATGAGTAATTCAAAAAACTATGACCATTTTCTTGAAACGCTTGATAATGAATCGCCTCTAAACCATTGGAGTGTGTGCTTAAAAGCGCTCTGGTGGGATGCCAAAGGCAACTGGAAGGCGGCCCATGATCTTGTAGATGGTTCCGATATGAAATAAGCTGCCTGGGTACACGCTTACCTGCACCGAAAAGAAGGCGATGAAGGGAATGCCCGATATTGGTACCGCCTGGCAAACAAGCCCTTCCCTGATATCAGTTTAAGAGAAGAATCAAGGGAGTTGGTGGAGAATGTCAGCTGAGTTTAAACTTTAATACTTACCCCGTTTCCCACGACCTTGTCTTCCAAGTCATAATAAAAATCAATACGGCCTAAATTAAGTCCGAAACAACCTACCTGGTTTATCAGTACCTCCTGATCCTTAAGGTTGCGTTTTACTACCGGATCCTCTAAAAAAGTATGTGTGTGGCCACCTATAATCAGGTCAATATTCTCGGTACCGGTGGCAAGTGTAAGATCGCTGGGTTTTTGGATCTCGTGCTGATATTCGTAGCCCAAATGTGAGAGGCAGATAACCACATCACATCCTTGTTCTTCCTTTAAGCCCCTGCTCATGTCCTGTGCAATTTCGATAGGATCGAGGTATTTTGTCTCTTTGTAGAGTGATTCACTCACCAGGCCTTCCAGCTGAATACCGAGGCCAAAAACGCCTATTTTAAGGTCGTCCATAATATAGATAGTATACGGCTCCACAAAACCGTTCATTACCGTATTTGTAAAGTCATAGTTGGCCGAGAGCATTTTGAATTCGGCATTGGGCATCTGGGCAAGAAGGCCATCTAAGCCGTTGTCAAAATCATGATTGCCGATGGTGGCTGCATCGTACTTTAACTTACTCATTAATTTAAATTCCAATTCGCCTCCATAAAAATTAAAATAGGGTGTGCCCTGAAAAATATCGCCCGCATCCAGTAGTAGTGTATTCGGATTTTCGAGCCGGATCTGCTCAATAAGGGTCGCTCTGCGGGCCAAACCCCCGAGGTTGGGGTATTGGGAATGATCTCCGGGGAAGGGATCTATATGACTATGTACATCATTGGTATGTAGAACGGTAATGTGCTTCTTTCCAAAAGCGTTGCAGGAGTTCAGGCTGAAACCGCCCAAACCTAAGAAGGCAGAACTTGCACCGCTAGTTTTTAAAAAGGTTCTTCTGTTCATTGGTCACAATCGTTATGTGAAACTATGTCCGCCAGCCCGCGGGTACACTTCCACTTTCTATTATAATTTAATCTAAGGGTTGTAAGGTTATTGAGTCGTAAAAACCCTCGACTATACAACAAATTTGCATATCGGGTATTGTACCGGTTTCCGATTTATCTGTCATATAGGACTCAGTCGAGATGTTTTTCCCGGCCTTTCAAATGGGCTCAAGGTGACAAAAACATAGAATTTAAAATTACGGGTACAATAGCGGAAAATCATTATAACAAATAAGACAACACAACTAATCTCTGCAATTACACTGTTTTTCAGAACTGATGGATTTCCAATCCATGGTTTGGTTTCTAATTTAACTTCATAAAGCGATCATCCACAACGGGCACTATGGTATCTGCCTTTTTAAAATAGTCGATCAGGGCATTTCGGATAAGATAATTAGTTTCCGTAATATTTAAACCATCCTTAAAGAAACCCATATTATCCCCGCCTTCTGCCAGATAGCTTGATGTTGCCACATAGTAAGTGCGATTCTCATCAAAAGGGGCTTTATTTATATTTACGGATCTGAGACTGTTGTCCCTGTTGAGTACGATCTGAATTCCTGCAACCGGATTTGGACGATCTGATCGTATCAAATAAGCCACCAGCTCGCGAACGGACTTTCCTTTGAGTGCTACCACTACGATAGAGTTATCAAAAGGCATTACCTCATAAGCAGACCGGGCAGAAACGTTTCCCTGAGAGATTATACTCCGTATTCCCCCATGGTTGAGCACTACAAAATCTATAGGCTTACCTGTACGTGATTTAAAGACTGGGTCGGCCTCCTCTAAAACAATATCGGCCATCAGATTCCCGGCAGTCGTGTTATAGACCCCATCTGTTTTAGAGATCATATAGGGAGCGTAAGCAAGGGTGCTATCGAGAACTTTATTGATACGGCTGCGGTAAGGGGATACGAAGGTTTCTATGGAATCCAGGGGTGCCATGGAATCACTGATTTTGATCTGCTTACCCCGGATTTCCGACAATATTTGCCGCTCTTGTCTACGGCAGGAAAAACTTAAGACAATTGTTATAATTATAACAAAATGTTTTATTTTTAAATTCATTTTCCTCTTTATCTTCGCCTCGGAGTTGCCTGGATATTAATTACATTTGTAGAAATGTAAAGGTACATGTTTTTAAAGGGACTCAAAGATAAATTTAAGTACAAGTCCGCCCTTAAATTCTTGAAGCAAGAGCTTAGGACTCCGGCCGAAACGGTGAACAGAACCAAGGGGATAACTTCGGTTGGGGTGATCGTGGATATGGATAAATTCGATAAAACCGAACTTTTTTACGAATTTGTTGAAGATTTCGGATTGCGGCCTAATGGAGTAAAGATCATTGGGTATAAGAGTTATTACGACAAGAATTCCCCCTATGCCACCCCGGTATTCTCGGATAAGGATCTCGGCTGGAACGGGGCAATAGAAAACAGTTATGCGCTTGAATTTTTAAGCAGGGAATACGATCTATTAGTGAACTATTATACACAGGAAAATCTGTTGCTCCAACTAATGACCATAAAGACCAAGGCGCGCCTTAATGTTGGTTTTCCGGAAGTGGATAGAGTTTTCAACGATATTATCGTGGAAACACCTATAAAAGATTTTAAAACCTTCAAGCAGGAGCTTAAGAAATACCTGGGGGTATTGAACGAAATTGAGGTATGAAAGCCCATAACCTACCTACGGTAGGCAGGTGGGCATTAATTAAAAAACTGCCAATACCAACCGATATAAATAACACTAAATCAATAGGTTGGCGAAATTTTATTTAGATGAAAAAATTACACGGCACCGGAGTAGCGCTCGTAACGCCCTTCAAATCCGACCTTTCAATTGATGAATCGGCTTTAAAACGAATTGTACGTTTCTGTATAGACGGTGGGGTTGATTATCTGGTGGCTCTGGGGACCACGGGAGAATCGGTAACCCTGAGCAAAAAGGAAAAGGAACAGGTGATGCAGGCGGTAGTTTCCGAAAATAGCGGAAGATTGCCGTTGGTTATAGGTATAGGAGGCAATAACACGGCACAACTGGCAGAGGAACTGAAGACTACCGACCTTCGGCATTTTGATGCGGTATTATCCGTTTCGCCCTATTATAACAGGCCTACTCAGGAGGGAATTTATCAACACTACAAATTATTGGCTTCAATCTCCCCCAAACCGATAGTTCTATACAACGTGCCTTCCCGAACCGGAAGCAATATGCAACCGGAAACGGTCATAAGACTGGCCAATGATTGCACTAATATCGTGGCTATAAAGGAGGCCTCGGGCGATATGAAACAGGTGAGGGAAATTATTGATAGGGCTCCACAAGGTTTTAAAGTGATTTCAGGTGACGATTTTACGGCATTGCAAACCGTTTTGGCCGGTGGAATTGGGGTCATCTCTGTGTTGGGTCAGGGGTTGCCTAAAAAATTCTCAGAAATGATCCGATTTGGCCTCGAGGGAAAAAAGCAGGAAGCCGAGGTGCTACACCTTGCGTTGAAGGAAGGTATGGAACTTATCTTCAGAGAAGGGAACCCCGCCGGGATAAAGACTATTTTTGAAGTCCTGGGATTGGCTGCTTCCCGGGTAAGATTACCCTTGGTAGAAGCTTCACAGGATCTTAAGTCGCACATAGCCTCTTATATGAATACGTGTGACCAGGTGCATGCCTACTAAGAGTATTTGTTGCGCAAGCGTTAAATCTTCGCCAATATTCACAGGCATTGCTGTGAGACTGACTATTTTAGCCGGTAAATCTAATGGTTAAAGAAGTTTTTTATTCCGTCAATTATCCCTAATTTTGCAAAATGTTTTTTAAAATGAGGCGATTTTTTATTCTTTTGGGCCTGTATGCGGTATTGTCTTCCTGCAATGAGTACCAGAAGGTTTTAAAGAATGAGGACGTTAAGGCCAAATACGATCTGGCTGAAAAATATTACGAAAAAGGCGATTTTAAGCGCGCAAACCGCCTTTTTGAACAGATTGCTCCCAAGTATGTGGGTAAACCACAGGGCGAGCGGGTGATGTTCTTTTTGGCCAACTCTTACTATAAGATTAAAGATTACAATTTTGCCGGATATCAGTTTGAAAGATTCTTAAAATCCTATCCTAAAAGTGATAAAGCGGCCGAGGCCTCGTTTTTAGGGGCAAAAAGCTATTTTATGCTGTCACCGAGATATTCATTGGATCAAACAGATACTGATAAGGCACTTGGTAAGTTGCAGACTTTTATCAATTCATATCCGGAATCGGAATATTTGGCGGAAGCCAATAGCATGGCACAGGAACTTACCACCAAAAAGGAACGAAAAGCTTTTGAGATCGCCAAACAATATACCAAACTGGGTAAATCATATATCCTGGAGTATAACATATCCGCAATAGAAGCTCTCGATAACTTCATTTCAGAAAATCCGGGGTCTATATTCAGGGAGGATGCGCTATTCCTTAAAGTGGAGGCAACGACCAATCTGGCGTTGAACAGTACCCCCATACGGAAAGAAGAGCGATTGAAAACCGCAAAAGCGGCCTATGATAATCTCATAAAATACTATCCTGAGAGTAAATATGCGAAGGACGCCGGTGATCTGGCGGAAAAAGTAGATAAAGAACTAAGGAATTATTCCGAACAAGAAAAACTTTCAAAATGAATATGAATGATTTAAAAAATTCTAATGCCCCCGTTTCAACGGTCACCATTAACAGAAATGAGTTCGACAACAAGACCGATAACATTTACGAAGCCATTTCTATTTCGGCTAAGCGTGCAATACAAATCAATTCTGAGATAAAAAAGGAACTTTTGGAAAAGCTCGAGGAATTTGCAACCTATAGCGATAGCCTGGAGGAGGTTTTTGAGAATAAGGAACAGATTGAGGTGTCCAAATTTTATGAGAAACTCCCAAAACCTCATGCACTGGCTGTCACGGAGTGGTTAGAGGATAAAATTTACTACAGGAATACGGAGAAAGACGAGCAGTAAAATGTTGGGCGGCAAGAACATCCTTTTGGGCATTACCGGAGGCATCGCCGCTTACAAAACTACCTTTCTCGTTCGTTTATTGATCAAAGCCGGCGCTCAAGTTAAAGTGATTTTAACGGAAAGTGCCGGTTCTTTTGTTTCCCCACTTACCCTTGCAACACTTTCCAGGAATCCGGTGCTGATCAATTTTGTTATGGAGGAAAAGGGAACAGTAGATTGGAACAATCACGTGGAACTGGGGCTGTGGGCAGACCTCATGTTAATTGCACCGGCAACGGCGAACACCTTGGCTAAAATGGCCGGCGGCACCTGTGATAATTTATTGCTGGCGGTATATTTATCGGCAAAATGCCCCGTGTTTTTTGCTCCGGCCATGGATTTGGATATGTACCATCACCCTACAACGGAGGCCTCCTTTAAGAAGTTAGTTTCTTTTGGAAACATCATGATCCCAGCAAGCATCGGGGAATTGGCAAGTGGCCTTTACGGCGAGGGCAGAATGGCAGAGCCTGAGGATATTCTTGCTTTTATGCAAGATCATCTTTCTAGCGGGCTGCCATTGAGCGGCAAAAAAGTTTTGATCACGGCCGGCCCCACACAGGAAGCAATAGACCCTGTTCGCTTTATCAGCAATCATTCTTCGGGGCAAATGGGCTTTGAATTGGCCAAAGTGGCTGCGGATCTTGGTGCCAGAGTAATATTGGTTTCGGGGCCCTCGCGCTTAACCATAGCACATCATTCAATTGACCTGATCCCGGTGGTATCTGCCGACGAGATGTTCACAGCGGTCCTGAAACACTACGATGATGTGCACGTTGCTGTTTGCGCGGCTGCAGTGTCAGACTACCGCCCCCGGAAAGCAGCCCGTCAAAAAATAAAGAAAGCCTCGGACGTGTTAACCATGGAACTCATAAAAAATAAAGACATATTGCACGCTTTGGGTGAAAAGAAGAAAAATCAGTATTTGGTCGGGTTTGCCCTGGAAACAGAAAATGAAATAGAAAATGCCAAAGGCAAACTCAGCAAAAAGAACTTGGATGCCATCGTTTTAAATTCCCTTAACGATGAAGGGACAGGCTTTGGGAAGAACACCAACAAAATATCCTTTATAGATAAGAATATGGGGATAAAAACGTTTGAAATAAAGACTAAGGCGGCAGTTGCCGTGGATATATGGAATGAAATTATCAAAAGGACCCATGCGTAACTACTTCATCCTTCTTTTTTGTCTCGCTATTGCACTGTCTGTAAGTGCTCAGGAACTGAATTGCACGGTTACGGTAAATTCGGATCAGATAGGGCAGACGAATCAACAAATATTCAAAACCCTCGAACGCTCTCTGAACGATTTTGTCAATAAGAATGTCTGGACAAACAGGGTATATAAGGAGAATGAGCGGCTTAATTGCCGGATGTTCATCACAGTCACCGAATACGAATCGAACAGGTTTGCGGCCAATATACAGTTGCAGTCCTCAAGGCCGGTTTTTAATACTTCTTATGAAAGTCCGGTTTTCAACTATAAGGACAACCAATTCAATTTTGAATACATTGAATTTCAACCTTTGGTATTCAACAAAAATAACTTTGATTCCAACTTGGTGGGGGTTATGGCATATTACGTATACATTATGCTAGGGCTCGATGCCGATACGTTTTCGCTGGAAGGGGGGACAGATTTTTACAAGCAGGCCCAGCAAATTGTAACTCAGGCACAGGGAAGTAACTTTGCCGGATGGAGCCAGTCTGCAAGCGAAAACAGGACCCGGTTTGAACTGGTTGATAACCTTCTTTCAAATACCTTCAG
This sequence comes from Flavobacteriaceae bacterium, assembly GCA_041743085.1. Taxonomy (GTDB): domain Bacteria; phylum Bacteroidota; class Bacteroidia; order Flavobacteriales; family Flavobacteriaceae; genus JAFMPW01. The sequence continues at coordinate 150,604 of JBGTNL010000033.1, read as the reverse complement.
AGAATACAGGATCGCCATGTACAATTACCATCGAAAAGGACTGGATATACTCGGAGACAACAGCAGCACGGGGAAACAGGTTATTGCAGGATCCATGCGTTTATTTGAAACTATGATCAAGCGTCGCCCTAATGCTTTCTTAATACAGACTTTTTTTGATGCTAAATCCGAAGAAATTCAGAATATCTTTTCAGATGGCCCAAAGGTAGACATCGTTCAATTAAAAGAAACGCTGAACAGGGTGGCGCCTTTTTATTCCAGTACCTGGAATGAAATTCAATACTGATTTACCTGCCCTTCATTTTAAATTTTCCTTAGAACACGAATCGCGGATTTACAGGGAGCATAGATTAAGTCGCTATGCGCTCTGTGATGAATAGAGGATAAAAATGCCGTCCAAAGTTTAAAGCAAACCGGCAAAATTGACATGCCCCTAGTTTAAAATAATGTAGGTATTTAAGAGTCTATGATGCCCGTATCACAGGGAATATGATAAAAAGCCAGAATTTAGCTCCTCCCTGTCCAGAGCTATCGTGTGCCCACAAATAATTCAGGTAAAATTTTGGCTCCCCTCTTCAGAGGAAGAGGGGAAATTCATCCGCCGACTGCCGGATGAATGGGGAGTTTGAGGGCTCAAAACATTGTTTTGTTTTAAGACAAAAACTGCTGTTGCAAGCCATGGCTTGGGATTTCAAATCCTCCGCCTTCCCCACGGTTGCGGGGAATCCACCTCCCTTTATCCAAAGGGAGGAGCCGGTAACTGCTATTTTTAAAATATTGTACAAAAAGATGTAGGTATACTGTAACTACCCAGAGAGGAGCCTTATTTATGTATTGTTTTATTTAACTTTTGTCACAATTTTTTTTAACCGTCCAATTTAAATGTATTTATCAACACAATTTTATAGCAGCGATTTTGACGGCAGGATGATTTTTTATTTAACAGGATAATAAATATCCGTCTGTATTTCATTGGGTTTAACCTCAGTGGGGTCATTTACATACATTTCATAAACAGGGCCGTTGGTGGTAAGGTTATTATCCTCAATATAATCGCTTATGGCATTATGCGCCTCGTCATCCCCGGTTCCATAATTTCCAAATTTTGAAATGGCGACTTTATTTCCGGCAGCAACAGTAACCGTTTGCATTCCTTCACCGGCCCTAAGGTCCTTTTTAAGAAAAATACCCACCATAAAATCGGTTTCTCCCTTTTCCTCGTCCCAACTATTGAAAATTGCTCCGGGGATAAAATCGCCATACTCCAGGCCGTTTTCCATAGCATATTCACCGGCTTTCGGCAAGGATTCCATATAGATCTTTTGCAGGGCCCCTAGATCTGTTGTTGAGGAATGCGGATACCCTATAAATTTTTGAACTTCGGTTGCTTGTAGAGCCACCTCACTTATAGTCCAGGAGCCCATAAGTGCTGTGTTCTCATTTGCTTTCAGGGTAGAAATGCTATCCAGACGTTCCAATCCACGGTCGAACATGGGCGCCATCATTCCCTCATACCCTCCGCTAAGGGCGCTGAAGAATTTCATCATGTACGGCACGTGCTGTGCCCTCATTCCCCATGTCACCTCAGTGGCCCCGTCCCTGGGCTGAAATTTCCAATATGCTGTGGACCTTCCCATACTTCCAAAATCCAGCTCGTCTGCCAGGGATGTATATGGCACGGATTCTACTCTGGTAGCCTTTCCGTCACCCTCTTTACTCGTCCAACTATACGAAGCGCCCGGGCCTTTCGTTTTTTCATTATAGGTTGCCCTAATTGTGGGGTCCTGTTCGTTCCATGGCCCCCATTCTTCCCATTTCTTATAATCGTCTACCTGCTCATAGACAACTTCCGCAGGCGCCTGAATGGTCCTGCTCCGGGTAAAATCGTACTCGCCGGGCTGAATTGCGGCATAAATACCGAGTCCAACCGCTACGACCAGCAGTAACAAGAGTACATACTTTAAAACTTTCATCATCGTTATTTTTAGGTTGTTAGTACTCTAATTTAAGAAATTTTACCAGATCGGACCATTCGGGTAACGTTTATGTTCAAATATCAAATTGGATTTTCACCATTCACTGCCAAAGACCGACTATCCTACGTATCCTCTTTTTTCTGACGGGATTATGAATTATCTTTATTCCTAAATCATTTTTAGGCTGTGCTGACAAATCTTACCATAAGGAATTACGCTTTAATCGATGACCTTAATGTAAATTTTGGCCCTGATTTTACTACCATAACGGGAGAAACGGGAGCAGGTAAATCGATCTTACTGGGAGGCTTGTCCCTTGTTCTTGGTAAGCGTGCAGATTTATCAGTACTCAGGGATAAGGACAGAAAATGTATTATTGAAGCGGAATTTGCGCTGGGAAAGTATGGATTGAAAGCCTTTTTTAAAAGGTATGAGCTGGACTATGACAAGAATACTATCGTAAGGAGAGAAATTCTGCCCGGTGGAAAATCCAGGGCATTTATAAATGATACACCGGCTACCTTGGACATAGTATCCGAACTGGGCATTCGGTTAATAGATGTGCATTCCCAACATCAGACCCTACAATTAACCGAGCATGATTTTCAATTGAAAGTTATCGATGCCCTGGCGATGAATTCAGAACTGCTGATTGCTTATAAATCTACTTACGAGGCTTATTTGTTCACTTTAAAAGAATTAGACCAACTTATTGACTTACAGCAGAATGCAATAAAGGAGTACGACTATAATTCCTTTTTGTTCAACGAATTGTCAGCAGCGCCCTTAAGCATTGGGGTACAGGAGGAATTGGAAGAAGAGTATGAGCAACTTAGTAATGTGGAAATTATCATGGAGCAACTAGCCTCCGGTCATCAATTGCTGCATCATGAAGAGATGGGCATCCTTTCCGTGTTATTATTATTAAAACAGGGAGCAGCTAAACTTGCCCACTTTGGAAAGCAATTTTCCCGGTTGAATGAGCGCATCCAGTCTGTTTATATTGAGTTAACCGATATTTCGGAAGAGATCCAATCCCTGCAGGAATCGGTCGAGGCTAAGCCGCAGCAACTCGAAGAAGTAAATGCAAAGCTGCAATTGTTGTATGATCTCTGCAGGAAGCACGGAGCCGCAGGGGTAACTGAACTACTGACCATAAAAGAAGCTCTTGAAGAGAAAATAGAGGTGACCCAAAATCTGGATGCCAAAATAGAGCAAAAAAAGCAAGTTTTAATATCGAAGAAGGAAGAATTGACACAAAAAGCCGGGGAATTGTCCAATCGCAGAAAAGAGGTGCTGCCTAAATTAGTACGAAGGTTGGAGGATACTCTGGGCACTTTGGGAATCCCCAATGCAACCTTTAAAATTGATTTACGGGAGGCGCATGACTTTAAGAGTAGTGGAAGGGATGACCTTCTTTTCCGGTTTTCCGCGAATAAGGGAACCGATTATGGCGATCTTAAGAAAGTAGCTTCAGGCGGCGAATTATCGCGGATCATGTTAACAATAAAGGCAATACTCGCGCAATATGAACAGCTGCCTACGATGATCTTCGATGAGATCGATACGGGCGTCTCCGGAGAAATATCCAATCGCATGGGAGAAATCATGCAGCAGATGAGCAGGAACATGCAGATCATCTCTATCACACATTTACCCCAGGTAGCTTCCAAGGGGGATCATCATTTTAAAGTTTATAAGGAAGATGATGACCATAGTACGCATACTAAAATGAAATTGTTGAATGAGGATGAGAGAGTGGTTGAACTCGCCGAAATGCTTGGAGGTAAATCCCTTTCCGATTCAGCTTTAGCACATGCAAGGGAGTTGCTGAATTAATTCATTACTTTGAAAATGGGAGATCGTAAGTTCTGCAAGGCAAAGATCTATGATCGCCAACCAGTGGTTGTATGCTCCGCATCATAGATCAGGTCGGGGCTTTCGGCTGCCATCCCCCGTTAACGGACATCCAATTATTTTAAATATCTTTGGATTTCTGAAACCTCCCCATTACCAACGGGACTAAAAAAATAATATGGCATATAACTTACTGAAAGGGAAAAAGGGCATTATTTTTGGCGCTTTGGACACAAATTCAATTGCGTGGAAAACAGCAGAACGGGTGCATGGGGAGGGGGGAACTTTTGTTTTGACCAATGCCCCGATTGCAATGCGGATGGGGCAGATAAATGAACTGGCAAAGAAAACGGGATCGGAAATAATTCCTGCGGATGCCACAAGCGAGGAAGATCTGAACAATTTGGTTACCAAATCAATGGAAATCCTAAACGGCAAACTGGATTTTGTTTTGCATTCCATTGGAATGTCGGTTAACGTCCGCAAGGGACGTCATTATACCGATGAGAAATATGATTTTACCGTCAAGGGCTGGGACATTTCCGCCCTTTCTTTCCATAAAGTACTGCAAAGCCTGTATAAAAACGATGCTATGAACGCCTGGGGAAGTATTGTGGCCCTGACATATATGGCGGCTCAAAGGACGTTTCCGGATTATAATGATATGGCAGATAATAAGGCCTATCTGGAATCTGTGGCGAGAAGTTTCGGGTATTTCTTCGGAAAAGAGAAAAAGGTTAGGGTAAATACGATTTCACAATCACCTACCCCGACAACCGCAGGACAGGGGGTAAAAGGTTTTGATGCATTTATCAGCTATGCAGAGAAAATGTCGCCTCTTGGGAATGCTTCGGCGCTGGAATGTGCAGACTATACAGTATCGCTTTTTTCTGATCTTACCAAGAAAGTTACTATGCAGAATCTCTTCCATGACGGTGGCTTTTCCAATACAGGGGTCAGCCAGGAGGTCATTGAACACTTTTCGGAATAAATAGTTGCCAACAAAAACTTTGGGTGTCTAAAACTTTTTAGAAACCCCATCCATTTTTAAGCACAACAGATGAATTTATTTTTCTCATTTGTAATCCCTGTCTACAACAGACCTGAAGAAATCAGGGAACTGTTGCAGAGCCTTTTGCAGTTGGACCATCAAAAACCCTATGAAGTTCTTGTGGTCGAGGACGGCTCCGAACAAAATGCTGAAGCCGTCATAAACGAGTTTGAAAGCCAACTACCCTTGGTCTATCTTGTAAAGGAGAATACAGGCCCGGGGGATTCCAGAAATTATGGAATGGCCAGGGCATCGGGGAATTACTATGTTATTCTGGATTCGGATTGTCTTGTACCTCCTAATTACTTAAATGCCGTAGCGGCTTCCCTTGATGCTCACTATGTGGATTGTTACGGAGGGCCCGATACCGCTCACAGGTCATTCAGCATCACTCAAAAGGGTATTAACTATGCGATGACCTCTGTTCTGACCACCGGGGGTATACGCGGGAGAAAGAAGGCCGTTGATAAGTTTCAGCCCAGGAGTTTTAATATGGGGATATCCAAAAAGGCCTTTGAAAGTTCTGGCGGGTTTGGAAGTATTCACCCGGGAGAGGATCCTGATCTGAGCATACGTTTGTGGAAAAACGGATTTTCAACCAGGTTGATTCCCGAGGCCTATGTTTACCATAAACGCAGAACTGATTTGTTAAAATTCTTCAGACAAATGAAAAAATTTGGGATGGTGCGACCGATCCTTAACAAATGGCATCCGGCCATGAGCAGCATCGTTTATTGGTTCCCTACATTGTTTTGTTTAGGGATCTTCCTATCGGCAACGATGCTCTTCTTTGCACCTTATCCCTATAGTTTTCTACCTGCAGGCCTTTATTTTATGTATTTGGGGTTTGTTTTTTTCGACGCGCTTCTGAAGACAAAGAATTTGGCGGTGGCGTTTTCATCTATTGGGGCTGTAATCGTCCAATTGCTCGGCTATGGCTACGGTTTCTTAAAGTCGACTATCTTAGTTAATTTTGACAGAAGAAAACCTCAGGAGGTGTTTCCGGAGCTGTTTTTTGACTAAGGAATAAAATTGGCGAAAATGAAGATAAGCGGATTGCATAAAAGGAAGGTTAATGTTTTCCTGGTGTTTTTACTATGCTCATTTCTAATTTGGCTGGTGAGCAGATTGTCAGAAACCTATACGCAGGGCACTTCTTTTGAACTTGTATATATCAATGCTCCCGATAGTCTGAAACTCACCGGATTTTCAAAGCAATATGTGGATGTACAGCTTAGGGCAAGCGGGTTTCAATTCCTTGGGTTTAACTTCAAAACCAAAAAAATATACATTGATCTTAGCACTGTTCAAAAGAATGAATCCAGTTACTTTATTCCACAAAATATTTATATAAAAAAAATTCAGGATCAATTAACCGGCTCCATGACGCTGCTGGAAGCGGACAGGGATACGCTGTTCTTCGACTTTTTTACGCTATATGAAAAGGAAGTACCCGTACAGCCCAATGTCATAGTGGACCTTGGGCAAAATTATTTAATGGACGGAGGGGTAGAAATAGATCCGACGACGGTCGTTATCAGGGGTCCCAAGGAAGAAATTGAAGGAGTGGACCATTTGAGCACCTTAAAAATGGAATTGTCAGATCTAAACGCTGATTTTGATACAAGGGCTGCCTTAAATAGACCCCCCGGTTTGCAAAACACAACTTTTTCAGTGAACTCGGTCCGGGTCTCCGGCAAGGTATTTCGATTTTCAGAGAAGATAGTTGAAGTTCCTGTGGAAGTAATAAACCTGCCGGAGGGAACAGCTATAAGGACTTTTCCAAATGCCGTATCAGTACTGTGCAAAGCCCGGATAGATCGGTTGAAAACTTTAGGGCCTTCAGATTTCAGGGTGATCGCCGATTTTAATACGGCGAAGAGGAAAAATCAAAATATTGCCGTAGACCTGACCGGGAAACCCGAAAATTTGCACAGTGCCCAACTCCTTGAAAGTGAAGTGGAATATATTCTGAAGCGAGAATGATGATCGTTGGCTTAACAGGTGGTATTGGAAGTGGAAAAACAACGGTGGCCGGATTTTTCACTGACCTTGGCGTTCCGGTTTACAATTCGGACAAGGAGGCCCGGAAACTCATGCAATCTTCAAAAAAATTAAAAACGGAGATAACTGAATTGGTGGGAGAAAGGGCCTATGAATCCGGAAAACTAAACAGAAAGTATATAGCCACTACGGTTTTTGGGGATAACGATCTACTTCTTAAATTGAATGAACTGGTACATCCGGCAGTAAAAAAACATTTCTTAAAATGGGTGGAAAAACAAAAATCCGATTATGTCATCCAGGAGGCCGCCATCTTGTTTGAAAACGGTTCGTATAAAAACTACGATAAAATGATTCTGGTAAAGGCCCCTTTAAATGTGAAGATAGCGCGATTAATGCGGAGGGATGCAAGTTCAAAGGAGGACATAGAGGCCCGTATGAAAAATCAATGGAAAGACTCGAAAAAATCCAGATTATCCGATTATATTATCGATAATACCGACCTCAAAAAAACCCGATTGCAGGTGGATCAAATTCACGGGCAACTAGGGAAAATATCAGGCTAAGCCAATTTTAACATTTTTGTTAAGTTTAGGTTAAACAAGCAATTTTCTCAATGTTAAATTTCTAATTTTACAAAAACGATGAATAAGAGATTATTTGTTCTTCTGGTCATCTTAATGAGCTTATCTCTTATCGGGATTATTTCGGTACAATTATATTGGATAAAAAGCTCCCTGGAAGATAAGGAAGAGCAATTTTCAAATGCCGTATCCGATGTACTTAGCAAAGTAACCGACAAGATCGAAAGTCGGGAAATGAAAGACTATTCCGATAGGTTCTTAAACTTAAAAGATAGTGTCGGGGAACTCAAAAGCTCACATTTAAGAAATATATTTTTTATTGATCGTGATTTAAATTCCAATGAGATCCTATTCTATTCGCATGGGATATTGGAGGAAGATTACAACATTGCATCAACGTTCTTTGACAATGGCAGTAGTTTGGATACGACTACCGTAAAAAACTATACCAGCAAGCGAACCAAAACGATATTTAAAGAAGATTATGGCTTGGATGGGAAGGCCTATAAACTTAATCCCGTTCAAAAATTTGAAAAAGTAGGAGGTTTGACTTCTATGGACAAAGCCATGTTCGATGATGTATACAGGGAATACGCTGAAAAAATTCCCATACATGATAGGGTGTCCAGGCAGGAAATAGAACTCTTATTAGACAGGGAACTCAAGAATAGGGGAATGGATATTGACTATGAGTATGGGGTCTACAGCAGAGGGCTACCTACAAAGGTGAGATCCAAGCGGTTTAAATTTTCCGGTAATAATCTGTACAAAGCCCCTATATTTAAAAATAGTGAAGGGGAAAGCAATTTCTCCCTGCTGCTTTCATTTCCCAAAGAAACGAAGTTTCTAATGCGGACTATTTTGGAAATGGCGATTTTATCTCTAGTGTTGACACTTATCATTGTAGTAGCCTATGCCGGCGCAATCTATCAATTGATCAGGCAGAAACAGATATCCGAGATCAAATCCGATTTTATCAATAATATGACCCATGAATTTAAAACCCCTATTGCGACAATTAACCTGGCCGTAGAAGCCATACGAAATCCTAAGGTCTTTGGTGATGAAGAAAAGGTAAAACGCTACCTGCAGATGATCCGCGATGAGAATAAGCGTATGCATGCACAGGTAGAGAACGTGTTAAGGATCTCCAAATTGGAAAAAAACCAATTGGACATAAGTAAGGACAGGGTAGATGTACACGACATAATACGGGATGCCGTTACACATGTAGATCTTATTGTTTTAGATCGAGGAGGTTATGTAAATATACATTTAAACGCGGAGCGGTCAGAGGTGCTGGCCAATGAGATGCATTTTGGGAATGTCATTGTGAATATTCTGGACAATGCGGTGAAATACTCCCCCGAAGCACCTAAAATTGATGTATTTACGGAAATAGCAAAGAATTATATAATTATTAAAATACAAGATCAGGGAGCTGGTATGAGCAAAGGGGTACTTAAGAAAGTATTTGAACAGTTCTACAGAGAGCATACCGGCGATATTCACAATGTAAAGGGCCATGGTTTAGGGCTTGCTTACGTAAAAAAAATTGTAGATGATCATCAGGGGGAAGTTTATGCAGAAAGTGAACGAGGTAAAGGAAGCACTTTCTACATAAAGTTACCTTTAATTTAAATTATATGGAAACAGCAGAAAAGAAAATACTTTTAGTAGAGGATGACCCCAATTTTGGGATTGTGCTGAAAGATTACCTATCCATGAACGATTTTGACGTTACATTGGCAAAAAATGGTATGGAAGGTTTTGAGAAATTTAAAAAAGACAATTATGATATCTGTATTCTGGACGTTATGATGCCTTATAAGGACGGGTTTACTTTGGCAAAGGAAATCAGGGAAAAGAATGAAAATGTCCCCATAGTATTTCTTACGGCAAAAACAATGAAGGAAGATGTGCTAAAAGGGTATAAAGCCGGGGCAGATGATTATTTGAACAAACCATTTGATTCTGAAGTGCTTCTGATGAAACTTAGAGCAATTCTTCAAAGGAAAGCTTCTAACACTCTGGCAGACAGTAAACAGTTTGAATTTGAAGTTGGAAATTTTCATTTAAATTCTAAACTCCGGTTTCTGAAATATAAGGATGAGGAGGCTATTAAACTGTCGCCGAAGGAAAATGAATTACTTCGCCTTTTGGCCTTACATGAGAACGATCTTATGCCCAGGGAATTGGCCTTGACTAAAATTTGGAGGGATGATAATTACTTTACCTCCCGAAGTATGGATGTGTATATCGCTAAACTCCGAAAATATTTGAAACGGGATGATACCGTTGAAATCCTGAATATTCACGGGGAAGGTTTTAGGTTGGTCGTAAAGGACGATCAATAACAGGCATATTTTGTAAAACGCCGTGCTTTTTTGTGGTTTAAAGTAATTTGCGTCTAAAGGGCATCTCTAAAGTGAAAAACTTAGAGTTCACTCTTTCTTTGAAACAACGGCCCTTATCCTATTTTAACAAACTAAGAAACCCTTCCGAACAACACTGGTCATACGCTTCGGTCACTTTTTTTCGATGTTACCCATCTTTAACAGGAGTTTGTTTACTATTTCTTCAGGCGGAGGTACTATGGAAGCGGTTAGGGCATCTTTAGGTGTTTCCAGGGTCTCGAACTGCGATTTCAGGAGTTCGGCCGGCATAAAATGCCCTTTTCTTTTTTGAAGGCGTTCCTGAATGATTTCAAAAGACCCTTGTAGCAGCACCCAGGTTACCTTGTTCTCAATTTTAGCGGACAATAGCTGTCTGTAACCTTCCTTTAAGGCTGAACAAACAATTACAGCCCCTTTTGATTGATGCCGTATAGCTAGTTTATTAAGGGAAAGTAACCATCCCATTCTGTCCTGATCAGTAAGCGGATGCCCTGCCGCCATTTTACTCACATTTTGTTCGGAATGAAAATCGTCCCCGTCAAAAAAGGGAATTGAAAGTGCCGCTGCAAGCAATTTTCCGATTGTCGTCTTGCCGGACCCGGATACTCCCATTATAAAGAAAATAGGTCCGCATGGGTTATCCATAAGATTCAGTTTTAAGCTGTTTTTTAATTGTCTCTATCACTTTTTCCTCGCCAGCTTCAAAATCCATCCATATGACCGCAGGATCTTTTTTAAACCATGTCAGCTGCCTCTTTGCAAACCTCCGGGTGTTTTTTTTTATTTCGGCCACTGCAAATTCCAGATCCCATTTACCCTCAAGATGGTTGAATAACTCCTTGTAGCCAACAGTTTGCAAAGCGTTGAGTTCTTTGAAGGGCACCAGCGATCTCGCCTCTTCCAATAGTCCCTGTTCCATCATATGATCTACCCGGCTGTTTATTCTTTTATAGATTTCCGGCCTCTCCGCAATAAGTCCGATAGTAAGGATTTTAAAGGGTCTTTGATCTTTCTTTTGACCTAAAAAGGAAGAGTAGGGTTTTCCGGAAGCACGGCAGACCCCCAATGCGCGTATTACCCTATGGGGATTCGCAAGGTCAACCTTTTCAAAATAGTCAGGATCTACCTGCTTTAATTCTTCCTGTAAAACCTTCATCCCTTCTTTTGCCCGAGTTTGGTTCAATTGCGTGCGAATCTTCGGATCCACCTGGGGAAAAGGATCAAGGCCCTTGGTCACGGCATCAATATATAAGCCACTGCCACCAACCATTACAACAATATTGTTATCCTTAAAAAGTTGTTTCAGCGTATTGAGCACCGCTCTTTCAAAGTTTCCCACTGTGTAGTGATCGTGTATGCTCCTATGTTGTATAAAGTGATGGGGTACCTGTGCAAATTCCTCTTTGGAGGGCACTGCGGTGCCTATAGCCATCTCTTTATAGAATTGCCTGGAATCCGCTGAGATGATCTCTGTCGCAAAGTGTTTGGCTATTGCAATAGACAATGCCGTTTTTCCTATTGCCGTAGGGCCAAGAATACAAACAAGTACTTTACCGGTACTAATCATCACTTAATTTATGACCACATGTTCGGCAGTAATGTGCATCCGCCCTCATTATTTCAGTGCCACAATCCGGACAGGAACGCCCCTCATCAATTTTAGTTGCCCCCTCTTTTTTACCCGAGGCATATTCCGCGGACACTATGCCTGTAGGTACGGCAATGATCCCATACCCTATGATCATGATCAGCGTAGCTATAATCCGCCCCAACCCGGTTTGCGGAGAGATATCTCCATATCCTACAGTGGTAAGGGTCACAATTGTCCAGTACACGCTATGAGGGATACTGTTAAACCCATGTTGGGGCCCTTCAACCATATACATGATGGTGCCCAGTAGGACCGAAATAATAATGATAAAAAAAACGAATACAAAGATCTTCGTCCGGCTTGCTCTAAGCGCCCTCAACAGATTATTGGATTCGCCAACAAACCGGACCAGTTTCAGGATTCTAAATACCCGAAGTAACCTCAGTGCCCTGAAGGCAGTTATATATTGAGACCCCCCTCCAACAAAATATGATAGGTACTTCGGAATTGTAGAAAGGAGATCCACAATACCAAAAAAGCTGAAAATGTACCTTCTGGGCCTGTTAATACAAATGATCCTCAGGATATATTCAATGGTAAAGAGAATAGTGACAACCCATTCGGAAAAATTCAGAAAACGATGGTATTTTGAATCAAAACTGGGAATACTCTCCAACATTACAATGATAACGCTGTAGACAATGACCACCAACAAAACAATATCGAATAGTTTCCCAGCCCTGGTGTGGGTACCGTAGATAACTTCGTGGAGTTTGTATTTCCAACCTTTATATACCGCTTCTTTTTTCAATTTATGCCGTCAGTTCAATAATTTTCAAAACTTTTCTTTTGCTCAGATAGGAAGTAATAATTAGTGTGGTAAGTTCATTACTTTCCATGGGTGTGATAATGGATTCTAAGATAGGCATATTATTTATTTGATGGTTAAGATCATAGAATCCCAAACCCTTAAATTCTCCGGCTTTGATTAAAATAGCGCTCCGTTCTCCCAGTTCTCTCCCCTTATCAATGATCAGGACATCCTTGCCATACAATTCATGATCCCTGGGTAAAGTGCCATTTATCGTTTCTTGTACTTTAATTTTTTGAAGGTCATTGTACTTTGGCTTATTTCTTCGTAGCTCTTCATTTTCTTTTAGATCTGCAATCAGTTCGCTTCCGGTAATTTCGAAAGTAACTTTTTTTGTTTCCTTCTGAATGTGTCTTGCCTTTTTTCCCTCTTTAATAAAGTGCTGGTTTACCCTTTGCTTTATGTTCCTACTCTTTCCAAGGAAAATAATGTCTCCGTCTTTGTTGTGCATGTAATACACCCCAGTTTCGGAAGGCAGGCTTTCAACCATATCCAACTGATTTGGAGAAAGCTCTCCCAATGTCTCTTCCCGGACGACACTCTTCAGAATACTTTTATCCGTATCCTTGCTTAGTAATAATTTAAACAACTTCAGGGTGGCCAAAGCGTCTCCACTGGCCCTGTGCCTGTCACTTACGGGTATTCCCAGGGAACGTACCAATTTGCCCAAACTGTGCGACTCAGCGGAAGGGATTAATTTCTTTGAGAGATCAACCGTACAAAGCGTTTTACGTTCATAGTTATATCCCAATCGCCTGAATTCCGTTCTCAGGATCCGGTAATCAAATTGCGCATTGTGAGCGACTAGCAAGGTATCCCGCGTAATTTCAATTATTCGCTTTGCGATTTCGTGAAATTTAGGGGCCGAAAGGAGCATTTTGCTGTTAATACCGGTTAGGTTCACTACAAAAGGCTGGATATCCTTTTCGGGATTTACAAGACTTATGAATTTATCAGTGACCTTGTGGCCATCGAACCTGTAGATGGCAATCTCCGTAATGCCTTCTTCATTGTATTTTCCTCCGGTAGTTTCAATATCGAGTACAGCGTACATTCTAACGTATTAGATCCGCCCGAATATCTGTAATCGGGCAGGATGTATGATTATTTAATTTACAAAGATAACTTTTTCCCTTCCCTTGGCGGAAGGACAGGAAGGGCCCTTTATCTGGCTCCAAAGATACTACTTCCTATGCGTACCATGGTGCAGCCCTCTTCGATGGCAATGTCATAATCTCCGCTCATTCCCATAGATAATACGCTTATATGAGGTTTTTGGGATTTGGTAAGATCAAATAATGTCTTGAGCCTTTTGAATTCCTTTCTGATCTGATCCCGGTCAGAGGTAAACGTTGCCATCCCCATTAATCCTTTGATTTCTATGTGGTGCAGGCCTTCAATCGCTAAAATTTCCCTTAATTCTTTTTCGTCCAAACCAAATTTCGTATCCTCTTCAGCAATATGTACCTGGAGCAGGCAGGGGATGGTCCGGTTATTTTTTTCTGCCTGTTTATTTATTTCTTTCAGGAGTTTGGCACTCTCCACCCCGTGGATCAGCGATACGAACGGAGCCATGTATTTCACCTTATTTCGCTGTACATGCCCAATCATATGCCATTGAATATCTTCCGGAAGCTTTTCCCACTTTTCTGTCATTTCCTGAACCCTGTTCTCACCAAAAATGCGCTGTCCGGCCGCATAGGCTTCCAAAATTTCGGTGTTGGATTTGGTTTTAGATACGGCAACAAGGGTAACATCTGCCGGAAGCGCTTTTTTGATCTTTTCCAAGTTTTCTTTTATTGACATATGATGGTAAGTCCTTTTTTAATAATCAGTAATAACCTATAATTTAAAAACCAATAATTGGAAACCCTTACCTAAATTGTGCAGCGACAATCTCAGCTTTTTTTGCGGTAGAATAATCATAAAACCCCTCCCCTGATTTCACTCCCAGTTTTCCTGCGGTTACCATATTCACCAATAGCGGGCAGGGAGCGTATTTGGGATTCCTGAAACCTTCATACATCACATTTAGAATAGATAAACAAACGTCCAAACCAATAAAATCAGCTAATTGCATTGGGCCCATGGGGTGCCCCATACCCAACTTCATAACAGTATCAATTTCATCAACTCCCGCTACTCCATTATACAAGGCTTCGATGGCTTCATTGATCATGGGCATAAGTATTCGGTTGGCCACAAAACCGGGATAGTCATCTACCATCGTTGGCGTCTTTCCCAGTTTCCGGGAAAGTTCCATAATGGTTTTGCTAACCGCGTCCGCCGTATTATACCCCCGGATAATCTCAACCAATTTCATAATGGGTACAGGATTCATAAAGTGCATACCAATTACCTTGTCGGGACGTTGTGTGGCAGAAGCAATCTTTGTGATAGAAATTGAAGAAGTATTTGAAGCCAAAATTGTCTTTGCCTCACAAATGGCATCCAGATCCTTAAATATGCTCATTTTCAGGTCTACCAGCTCTGTTGCTGCTTCTACTACAAGATCCACGCCCTTACAACCGGATTTTAAGTCGGTAAAGGTGGTCAGATTCTTCATGGTGGCGGCTACCTCTTTTCCGGTGATCAGGTCCTTTGCTACCATCCTGTCCAGGTTCTTAGATATGGTACTAAGACCTTTATTTAAGAATTCCTGGGATATATCGATAAGATTAACCGGATAGCCCTTTTGTGCAAATACATGGGCAATACCATTTCCCATGGTACCCGCTCCGATAACCGCAATTTTTTTCATGTTATTAGTTTTTAAAGGATTCAATAACCTGTAATGCCACTTTCAACGCCTTCATACCTTGTTTCAGACTAACTATGGGAACGGTATCATTTTTAATGGCATCGGCAAAAGCGTCCAGCTCATCAAGGATGGCATTATTGATTTTTATTTCCGGATTTTCAAAATAGATCTGTTTTTTCTCGCCTTCGGCGTTCTGGAGGACCATATCAAATTCACCCGGATCGGGTGGCGCATCTTTCATTTTTACCACCTCTACTTTTTTCTCCAGGAAATCGACGGAAATATAAGCATCGCGCTGAAAGAACCTGGATTTTCGCATATTCTTCAGGGATATCCTGCTGGCGGTGAGATTAGCAACACAGCCGTTTTCAAAAGCAATTCGGGCATTTGCAATATCCGGCGAATTACTTATGACCGACACCCCACTGGCATTAATTTGCTTTACTTCAGAATTAACCACGCTGAGAATGGCATCAATATCGTGGATCATAAGGTCCAGTACTACGGGGACATCTGTCCCTCTTGGGTTAAATTCGGCCAACCGGTGGGTTTCTATAAACATGGGGTTCTGTATTTTTTCCCTAACAGCGGTAAACGCCGGATTAAACCGTTCTACATGGCCAACCTGACCTTTTACCTTGAATTTTTGGGCTAAATCCAGTAATTCTTCAGCCTCGTCGATCGTATTTGTTATTGGCTTTTCTATAAAGACGTGCTTTCCCTTTGTAATTGCCTTTTTTGCACACTCAAAGTGTGAAAGTGTTGGGGTTACTATATCTACAACATCAACGGCATCTATTAAATTATTCATATTATCGAAATAGGTATACCCGAATTCGGCGGCTACTTTTCCCCCGTTAATTGCATCGGGATCGTAAAATCCAACTAGTGAATAATTTGGGGATTCATTGAGCAGTCGCAGGTGAATTTTTCCTAAATGACCGGCTCCCAATACGCCAACTTTGAGCATATAGATCTATTTTGTCCAAAAATAATCATAGTTTGGGAGTTTCCCGGTCTTAGCCATGAAACTTTGATTTCCGAGAGATAAAAGACTGGAGAAGACAGTTAATTGAACAGGCTAGCGGGCAATTCTTTTTAGTTGTCGCTGCGCTTGTCCATGGATAGTCCGTTTAAGGACAGGGAATTCACAGGTCCGAATCACTTCTTTGAGTTCTACTGTACACTATGCGTGGGACACTCAGCATCCAACCTAACTTTGTATCTTTGCAATCCGTATTTTGAAAGTTATAATTTTTTTATGGTTATAATAAAGGAATACTGAAATGGATTCTGCATGAAAAAAGTCGCCTTTTATACCTTGGGATGCAAGCTCAACTTTTCGGAAACCTCCACAATTGCAAGAGGATTTGCAAAGGAAGGTTTTGAACGGGTCAACTTCTCGGAAAAGGCGGATATGTATGTGATCAATACTTGTTCGGTTACGGAGAATGCCGACAAGCGATTCAAAACCGTGGTACGGCAAGCGCAAAAATCAAATCCCGAGGCGTTCATAGCTGCTATAGGTTGCTATGCGCAGCTAAAACCTGAAGAACTAGTTGCCGTGGAGGGGGTTGATCTGGTACTTGGCGCATCGGAAAAATTCAACATCACCGATTATATAAATGATCTTGCCAAGAAGGATTTTGGCGAAGTACATTCATGTGAAATCGAGGAGGCGGATTTTTATGTGGGTTCGTATGCTATTGGCGACAGGACCCGAGCCTTCTTAAAAATTCAGGACGGCTGTGATTATAAGTGTACGTATTGTACCATTCCCTTAGCCCGGGGAATTTCCCGAAGCGATCTTCTTCAGAACGTTTTGCAAAACGCCGCTGAGATCGCTGCCCAGGGGATCAAAGAAATTGTCCTTACCGGGGTCAATATCGGGGATTACGGGAAAGGGGAATATGGGAATAAAAAACACGGGCATACTTTCCTGGATCTCGTGAAAGCCCTGGACATTGTTAAGGGCATACATAGATTAAGAATTTCTTCTATTGAGCCAAACCTGCTGAAAAACGAAACCATAGTTTTTGTGGCAAAGAGCAATTCGTTTGTGCCCCATTTTCATATCCCCCTGCAGAGTGGCAGCGATGAAATTTTAAAATTGATGCGCAGGTGCTATTTAAGAGGCCTCTATAGAGAGCGGGTGGAAAAAATAAAAGAGGTAATGCCACACGCCTGTATCGGGGTGGATGTGATCGTAGGCTTCCCGGGTGAATCCGATGATCATTTTTTGGAAACCTATCAGTTCTTAAATGAAATTGATATCTCTTACCTTCATGTATTTACGTATTCTGAACGAGACAGCACCCTGGCCGCCAAAATGGACGCGGTTGTTCCAAAGAATGTAAGAAGCAAAAGAAGCAAAATGCTCAGGGCACTGTCCGTAAAGAAACGAAGGGCTTTTTATGAAAGTCAGCTGGGCACCGAGAGAACCGTTTTGTTTGAAGGAGAAAACAAGAGAGGTTATATTTATGGGTTTACCGAAAACTATGTTAAGGTAAAAGCACCCTGGGATCCGCAACTTGTAAATACACTACATGGGATTGTGCCTACCGAAATAGATAAAGATGGATTGGTCCGCTTTAAGTTTGTGAAGGACGCAGTTGAAGCATAGCTGGACTGGATCTTGAGCCATTATTTTTATTAAACCCCTCGAAAATACGAAAAGGGAAGCACAATCAATTGCATTTGTAACTTCAGGCGGGTTTGCAAGAAGCGGACATAAAAAAACCCGCTGATATGAGCGGGATAACTGGAATTTATTAATTCTTTTTGTCAGATTCTTATACCTACCGGAAGCATTTCTTTGTATTGCCTGTTTTTTCTTAAAAACCCTGCAATCTGGGGACTTGTCGGAACAACTCTAAGATTCTGTTCCTGAATGTGGTGCAAGACGGATTTTATGAAATCCTCCCTGAACCCTTCTTCTGAAATCTCATCCGGAATAACTAATTTTGTTAGAAAAACTTTACGTTCCTGGGAGGAGTACTCAATTTTGGCTAAATGCCCATTAACCCTTGTTTCAAATTGTCGCAGAAAACTATTGTCCTTAACTTTTAATTCATTCATATAGTTTGATTTAATATTGATCTCAGATAAAAAAATTACGATGATCGCTGAATCGTAATTCTTTAAATAGTGATCGCATGATTAATCTTTGCTCGGGTTGGGGTATATTTGGCGATGTGAATACAAAAGTAACTAAAATAATGATAATCTCCTAGTAAAAATGAGAGTTTAGGACGAATGGCAAGATCAAAGATACATGTATACTTTATGCCCGGAATGGCAGCCAGGTCCAGCATTTTTCAAAATATTGCGCTCCCGGCGGACCGTTTTGAACAACATTTTTTAGATTGGTTTGTACCGGAAAAGGGGATGACAATGGAACAGTATGCACAGGAACTTTGTAAAGAAGTGGTCCATTACAACCCGGTCCTTATAGGAGTATCTTTTGGAGGCATGATGGTCCAGGAAATGGCAAAATGGATGCCGGTTAGAAAAGTCATCATCGTATCCAGCGTTAAAAAGAAAGAAGAACTGCCAAGGCGTCTTATTTTTGCAAAATACACCAAGATCCACAGGTTATTGCCCACCGGGCTGGTAAATAATATGGAATTATTGTCCAGATATGCTTTTGGTGAGACCGTTACCAAAAGGTTGGAATTATACGAACAATATCTGTCTATTAAGGACAAATACTATTTGGATTGGTCCATCGATCAGATGGTACATT
The DNA here is from genome assembly GCA_041743085.1 of Flavobacteriaceae bacterium. GTDB lineage: Bacteria > Bacteroidota > Bacteroidia > Flavobacteriales > Flavobacteriaceae > JAFMPW01. The sequence continues at coordinate 131,768 of JBGTNL010000033.1, read as the reverse complement.
GGAGCCAGGTGGAACACCATCCCGATCTTGTTCATATTCATGGGGAAAAGGATGCCGTTTTCCCGATTCATCATATAAAAAATTGTATTACAGTGGAAAATGGCACGCATACGATGATCATTCATAGGTATAAATGGTTTAATGAGCAATTGCCCACAATTATTTTGGAAGAAGGGAGTTCTATTTAATACATTTGAATTATAACAAACCAAAAAAAAATGAAATTCTTAAAGAATATTTTAACGTTGTTAGGTGTAATTTTAGTAATTGGCAGTCTGGTTTTCGCTGCGCAACAGAGTCCTATGCATGGCGCATCAAATACCATGAATGCAACGCCGCAGGAAGTTGACAAAAATGTCGCCTCTGCATATACCATATCCGCTATAGATATTCCCCAAGATCTTAATTTTGCCGGCGAACCCGTACCTCAGGAGGATCCCGAGATCATGGAAAGAGTGGACCGGGAATTTCTGGTAAATACCTACTGGCAGTCCAATGCATTGTTGCTCATGAAACGCGCCCATAAATATTTTCCGATAATTGAGCCCATTTTAGCTAAAAATGGTATTCCGGACGATTTTAAATACTTGGCTGTGGCGGAAAGTGGGCTTCAGAATGTCGTTTCCTACGCCGGAGCTACAGGTTTTTGGCAGATTATGAAAGGTACTGGCAGGGAATACGGACTGGAGATCAACGATAATGTGGATGAGCGGTACCATTTGGAAAAATCCACGGAGGTGGCTTGTCAATATTTAAAAAAATGGAAGGACAAATACGGGAGTTGGACACTTACGGCTGCTTCTTACAATGCCGGTCCGGGAGCCATTAATAAATTTATGGGTATTCAGCAGGTTGATGATTACTATGATCTCCTCTTAGGCGATGAAACGGGAAGGTATGTTTTCAGGATCATGGCAATAAAAGAAATACTTTCCAACCCGGAAAAGTATGGCTTTGAGATCAATACGAAAGACATGTATTCCTCCGTCCCCACCTTTAAAGTGGAAGTGGCAGAACCAGTCTTTAGTTTTGCTGATTTTGCCCAACAGTATGAAATTAATTATAAAATTCTTAAAAGGCACAATCCCTGGCTTCGGGAGCCACACTTAAATAACGCTTCAAGAAAAAAATACGTTATCGAAATACCGAACAAGGGTTACTATAGGATGGACAAATGATCGATTTTCTCAAAGGTAATATCTGGCTCATTTTATTCGGGTTAAACTATCTTTTGGTAGCCATTTTTTCTATTCTCATCCTCTTACGTAACAGTAATCCGGTTAAAACCCTCACCTATTTATTTGCATTGGCAACGCTCCCTTTTCTGGGATTGCTGGTGTATTACTTTGTTGGCCAGGATCACAGAAAGAATAAAATATTTGAGAAAAAGCACTTCCTGGATAATGCCAAATTAAAAGAGTGGCGAGCGAAGTTTAAATTAGACAAGGAGGAAAGGGAAGATTTTGAGGACCAGTTCGGCGAAGGAATGTTCAAGATCTATAGATTGTTAAGGAACAATCAAAAAGCAGTACTGACGTATGATAACGACGCGCAGATCTTAATCAATGGTGAGGAGAAATTTAAAAAACTCCGCGAAGATTTACGCAATGCAAAAGATCACATCCATATGGAATATTTCGTGATCGTCGACGATGAGTTAGGAAAGGAGATGATCGAAATACTGATCAAAAAAGCAGGGGAAGGGGTAAAAGTAAGGTTGATCTATGACGATGTTGGAAGCGATCTTTCGTCTAAGTACAAGAAGAAATTAGATAAAAGCAAAATTAATCACTTTCCCTTCATGCCGGTGATCTTTTCAAATTCCACAAGCAAACTAAATTATAGAGATCATAGAAAAATTGTCGTTATTGACGGAAGGGTGGGTTATGTTGGGGGTATTAATATGGAAAAGAAATATGACAACTCTTACGATAATAAGCGTTATTGGAGAGATACCCATTTGCGTCTTGAAGGCAGCGCGGCAGGTTCTTTACAGGCCTCTTTCCTGCTGAGTTGGGAGTTTGTTTCCGATTCGGAAATTGAACTGAAAGATAACCTCTTTCCCAAAATAAAGCCGACATCCAAAGACCCCGTTGCGGTCCAGATAGCCGCCAGCGGCCCCGACACGGACTGGGCCAATATAATGGAGGCGCTGTTTGCCGCCATCAACAGCGCTAAAAAGTACATTTATATTACCTCTCCATACCTGGTACCGAACGATGAAATAATTACCGCCCTCGGCACGGCCTCAAGAAGCGGGGTAGATGTGCGTATTATAATTCCCTATCAATCAGATTCCCTGGGGGCACAATATGCATCGGATTCCTACATAGAACAACTTTTGTATTCCGACATTAGAATATTCAGATATAAGAAAGGGTTTATCCATGCCAAATCTATCGTCATAGACGATATTTTTTCGAGCATTGGCACGGCCAATTTAGACTACAGGAGCTTTTCGATCAATTTTGAGATCAACGCCTTGATGTATGGAGAAAGAATGGCTCTCGATATGGCAAAAATATTTAAAGCGGACCTGAAGGAATGCGAGGAAGTGGAATTGGAAAGATGGTTGGAGCGAGGCGTTATAAGAAAATTAAAGGAGTCGTTCTGCCGGCTTTGGGGACCCCTGCTTTAAATTCTCAATAATGAGCTACTGCATACTGCCGACTGCATATTAGATCTTCTTCATCTGCTGCTGCATCATTTTGATCTGTTCCGTCAACATATTGTTCTTGTCGAGTTTCCTGGCTTCCTGCAGCAGTGTTGTAGCTTCCCTTTTGCGCCTTTTTTGCATGGCTATTCCGGCCAGACTTAATTTAGCCATAGCCAGGTCATAATCCATATTCAATCCCAGTTTCAGTGCTTTTCTAAAGTACTTTTCAGCCTGGGTGAGGTTCTTTTGTGAAAAAATGATGCCGTATAAATAATTGTAATACCCCTGCTGTTTTTGGGTGAGAGCGGCTTCCGGATTTTTAATTCTGGACAACCACTTTTCCGTCCCTGCCATATCCTGTTTGCGCATTCTCAGGAATGCCAGAAGAATAAGTTCATTTCTGAAATAGAGAAATACGAAGACCAGGGCAAGAAAGATCAGCGCAATCCCGTTTCCTATGTACCCTTCAATAAATTGATATACGGAAAGGGCAACAATGATCCCGGCAAGCACCAACTTAATATTTTTATGGAACATACTATATCTTAATTAATTCGTAGGTTATGGTTGATTTAATCGTTGTAGGTATTTCCTGGGCACCCATTTGGGTTATGGTTGAAATTCCCTTGGATTCCCCTTCTACGGTCATCGATTGAACAAACCCCGATGCTAAATCCGTTGTAACCGAAGTTTGCTGGGTGCCTTTTAATTTCATGGTAGTGGCTGGCTCGGCAATATCCATTAAGACATCGGCTTTACCAATGATGTTCGCGTAAGTGCCGGTAAGGCCCTCCAGGCTCCACACATTTTTAACGGAAAGTCCCCCGGTATATTCATTCTTCCAGGTATCACCTACCTGCACCTCTTCTTTGGGGTAGATATAGGTCATTTGCTCATAACTATCGGAAAGCGCCTCGGATCCGAATTCTTTTTCCAAAGATTTTTTCATCATGTTCAACGAAAACTCGTCCTGAAGTCCGGAAGAATTGGCCATTTTGGCAACGAGTGTATCCCCACCGGTGACTCCAAGAATATCTCCGTTTTTTGCCAGGGTAATTTGTACCGGTACATTCAACAAACTGTTAAAGATCCTGGATTGAATATCATCTTCTGAAACTTCTTTTGCGTGTACGTTTAGGAGTTCTCCCTGAATACTGGAGATCATATTGAGGTTTAGGTCTTTAAAAGTGATTGTAAGTTCATAGTTATCCTCTTTTTCCCCTACCACCTTAAATTCGATAACACCGTTGATCTTATTCGTGATCTCATGAGTGGCCCCGTCCAGTTCCTGTGTTATGACCTGCTGTGCATTTTGTCTGATGGTAAAGGTATCGCCCTCCTTAAGCCGATATTGCAGGCTGGTCTGCCCAAACATCAGGCTGCTATATAATGTAAAAATCAGAAGAATCAGTGCTTTTCCCATGTCCCGAAAAGGTTGTTTTTTCGTTGCCGCAAAAGTAGTAAAAACCTACCTGATGGCGGGCAGGCAATCCGAAATATTTAAAATCTGATAATTTCCCGGGGCTTCTATCCCGGTTTCAATCGTTAGAATTCCCCGATGCTCTGCGTCGGGGTTCCGCTGTTTTGTCACTTTTTCGCGTGGGATAAGGCTATCCTACGGCTACCTGAGGTATGGAATGCCATGGTTCAGGACTGTGCAGGTGAGACTGCATGAGACAAATTCATTGGATTTCTATCCGGGGTATAACTAAGGCAGGAGGCCACTCGAAATGTCGGAGGCCCTTTTTCCTGAACTGACTATATATAAATTCTTTTATTTCCATTTGGCAAAGAAAAAACTCTTCGTATATTTGCGCCCAGATTTTGCAGAGCTAAAGCAGAATTTTCAAAGTAAATTTTTTTCGAATGAAAAGAACGTATCAACCATCCAAAAGAAAGAGAAGGAATAAGCATGGTTTCAGGGAACGCATGGCATCTGCCAACGGCAGAAAGATTTTGGCGAGAAGAAGGGCCAAGGGAAGAAAAAAATTGAGTGTATCCTCCGAGCCGAGACACAAAAAATAATGATCGAATTTTATTGTAATAAACCGGTGTTACTTTCTGAAAGTAACACCTTTTTTTTGCGCCGTAATAACTCATTTTAAGGTTTGATGAAGACCATCGTATAAAATACTTGAAAATGCCCAGGAGAAAAGACATCAATTCTGTACTGATTATAGGATCAGGGCCTATAATTATAGGACAAGCCTGCGAGTTCGACTACTCCGGTTCACAATCCCTTAGGTCGTTAAGGGAAGATGGTATTGAAACGGTATTGATCAATAGCAATCCGGCTACGATCATGACGGATCCCACAATGGCAGATCACGTATACCTTTTGCCATTGAATACCAGGTCCATCGTTGAGATTCTCAAAAAACATTCTTCCATAGATGCGGTACTGCCGACCATGGGCGGACAAACGGCGCTCAATTTATGCATTGAAGCCGGCGAGAAAGGGATTTGGGAAGACTTTGGGATAGAGATTATCGGGGTTGACATAGCAGCGATAAACATCACCGAAGACAGGGAAAAGTTTCGTGAACTGATGCTTAAAATAGGTGTGGGGATGGCTCCCCAATCCACGGCAACCTCTTTTCTTCAGGGCAAGGAAATAGCCCAGGAATTTGGGTTTCCCCTGGTGATCAGGGCGTCGTATACCCTGGGGGGGGCAGGTGCTTCCATTGTTTACAAACCACAGGATTTTGACGACTTACTTAGTCGCGGCCTGGAAATATCACCCATTCACGAGGTAATGATAGATAAGGCCCTGATGGGCTGGAAAGAATATGAATTGGAACTTTTGCGCGATAAAAACGATAATGTCGTCATCATCTGTACCATAGAAAATATGGATCCCATGGGGATCCATACCGGAGACTCTATTACGGTGGCACCGGCGATGACCCTGTCCGATACCACTTTCCAGCGTATGAGAGACATGGCCATCAAAATGATGCGTAGTATTGGCGACTTTGCCGGTGGGTGTAATGTACAGTTTGCGGTAAGTCCGGATGAAAGGGAAGATATTATTGCCATAGAGATCAATCCGAGGGTATCCAGATCCTCCGCTTTGGCCTCCAAGGCTACGGGCTATCCTATTGCCAAGATCGCTACCAAACTGGCCATCGGGTATAACCTGGATGAGTTGGAGAATCAGATCACTAAGTCCACATCCGCCTTGTTTGAACCTACACTGGATTACGTGATCGTTAAAATTCCGAGATGGAATTTCGACAAGTTTGAGGGATCGGACCGGAGCTTGGGCCTGCAGATGAAATCTGTAGGGGAAGTCATGGGAATTGGCCGTTCTTTTCAGGAGGCTTTGCACAAAGCCACCCAGTCGCTCGAAATAAAGAGAAACGGACTGGGGGCGGATGGGAAGGGCTACAGGGATTACGATCTGATCATAAGCAAGCTAACCATTCCCAGTTGGGATAGGGTGTTTGTAATATATGATGCCATACAACTGGGCATCCCCCTGAGGAGGATCCATGAAATCACCAAAATAGATATGTGGTTCCTGAAGGAGTTTGAGGAACTTCATTTCCTGGAAAAAGAAATATCCAAATATACTATTGCCAGTCTTCCAAGAGAATTGCTTCTGGAGGCCAAACAAAAAGGTTTTGCGGACAGGCAAATAGCACATATGTTAGATTGCTACGAGAGTGAAGTGCATAAAAAAAGGATGGAACTCAATATAAACAGGGTCTATAAACTCGTAGATACCTGTGCAGCTGAATTTAAGGCGATGACCCCTTATTATTACTCCACTTTTGAAGAAGAGATAGAAACGTCTGACGGGGAACGTTATGTGGCCAATGACAGCGAGGTCACCGACCGGAAAAAAATAGTGGTACTTGGATCCGGGCCGAATAGAATAGGGCAGGGGATAGAGTTCGACTACTGTTGTGTGCATGGGGTCCTGGCAGCAGCGGAATGCGGATATGAGACCATTATGATCAATTGTAACCCGGAAACCGTTTCCACGGATTTTGATACCGCGGACAAACTGTATTTTGAACCGGTATTCTGGGAACACATCTATGATATCATCCTCCATGAAAAGCCCGAAGGCGTAATAGTACAGTTGGGGGGGCAAACTGCCCTTAAACTGGCGGAAAAATTGGATAAGTATGGTATTAGGATCATGGGCACCAGTTTTAGATCCCTTGACCTGGCCGAGGACCGCGGAAGTTTTTCAAAATTATTACAGGAAAACAATATTCCTTACCCGGAATTTGGAGTTGCCGAGAGTGCTGACGAAGCGCTGGAACTGGCCGATAAGCTAAACTTTCCATTGTTGGTACGGCCGTCTTATGTGCTCGGCGGACAGGGGATGAAGATCGTTATCAATAAGGAAGAACTCGAGGAACACGTGGTAGACCTTCTTAGGAAGATACCAAACAATAAATTGCTCCTGGATCATTACCTTGACGGTGCCATAGAAGCAGAGGCCGATGCCATATGCGATGGGGAAGACGTTTATATCATCGGGATCATGGAACACATTGAGCCCTGTGGGATCCATTCGGGGGATTCAAATGCCACCCTTCCACCCTTTAACCTGGGGGAATTTGTAATGCAGCAGATAAAAGATCATACCAAAAAGATAGCTTTGGCCTTAAACACTGTCGGGCTGATAAACGTACAATTTGCGATCAAGGATGATATGGTCTACATCATTGAGGCCAATCCAAGGGCATCCCGGACCGTTCCGTTTATAGCTAAAGCGTATGGAGAACCGTATGTAAATTATGCCACTAAAGTGATGCTGGGAGAAAATAAAGTGAAAGACTTTACCTTTGATCCTAAATTGGAAGGCTTCGCCATTAAACAACCCGTTTTCTCCTTTAATAAATTCCCCAATGTAAATAAAAATCTGGGGCCCGAAATGAAAAGCACCGGCGAGAGCATTCTGTTTATAGAAAGCCTGAAAGACGATGAATTCTATAATCTGTACACCAGAAGGAAGATGTACCTAAGCAAATAAATTTGCTCAAATCCCAATTCATAAATACACCAAATTCCAGTTGGATCTTTTTGGGATCTGGAATTTGTCTTTCGGAATTTTTAACCTATTCCCGCTGTTCATCCATGACAAAGGAAACATCCACCTCCACTTCCTGTGCAATTTTTGTAAAAAGCAGTTTTGGGACCTCAATTTTATATTCTTCCGGTTTAAGGATAAAATTGGAAACCAATTTAATTCCGTCGGAATTTTTACTTAGAGAGGCCTTCGTAGAAAATTCTTTGGTCACCCCGTGAATGGTAAGCTTTCCATCTACCATATATTCTTTGGCAGAGGAAGACAACTCTTCCGGCTTAAAATTTTGAATGTTTCCGGTAAAGTAGGCTTTTGGATACGTTTCCGATTCAACGAAATTTTCATTAAAGTGCTCCTGCATCAGGGATCGCCTAAAATTGAAATCCTTCATGAGGAGGACGGATGCAAAATCGCCGTTCCCTGGTTTTAATATGGCATTAACCGCTTTGTTGACGGCATGGATATCTTCTAAAGGGGTAGAGGCATTGAATTCAATTTCACCTTTAGTAGTTTTATACGTGCCCTGGGCTTCCGTTGCAGCGCAAGCGACAATGCCAAGGATTAAAATGATCATCTTTTTCATAACTTTTTACTTTTTAATTTTCGGGAAAGCCCTGATCTACCCAGGCCTGGATCAGGTCCCTGGGGGCATCAGGAAGTAATCCTGTGGGGGGCATTGGATTAGAGATACTGTTTATCCGTGTTAACAGGCCTCGCGTTTCCACCGCATTTCTTAGCGCGGCATAGGTGGTTAACGGCATCGGCGCCCCATTCACAGGAGGATCACTATGGCACAGGATGCAATTATTCTGTACAATAGATCGTATATTTCCTTCGTAGCTAACATCCATGGGTTCCATCATTTCACTGGAATCATCGCTGCCAACGCAGCTTGCCAGTAAAAAAAGGCCGATGCTGTAGCCTATAAGCGGGTAAAACAATTTCTTTTTCATAACTATTTAGCAATTTAAACGTTGTTGATACCTGTAATTTTTTAATCTAAGTAATTCCCCTATGGCTCTGCCTGGAGGATAGTCGGTTTCAAGAAATTTTTTATTTACAAGATAACTAACTTTTTTATTTTTATGAACCACTATTTCCTCTGGCGAGGATGTACAGGCAAAATGCGGCAATCCCCATAACCAGATCCCTGACGGCTACATCCAGGTAGTTACCGCTCAAAATCAGTGCCAAAGCGATTAAAAATAGCCACAGTGCCATCACGAGGGCTCCGATCTTAGTGTTGATAAAGACCAAAATTCCGGCGATGATCTCTATGATGCCCACCGCCATCATAAATGTTCCGGTGTCAATAGGAAGTAGCTCTGCAATACCCGGTCCCAGGTAACGGGACCAATCAGTCAGTAAGTTTGTAAATTTATCCAACCCGGCTATTATAGGGACCAGACCAAAGGTGAATTTAAGTAAATTGAGAACGGTGCTGTTTGTAGAATTCATGATTTTAGTGAATTTAGTTAATGTCCTTTTGATAGCTGAAATACAGAAAGGTTACAAAATTTTGTAACTATCTGGTTCCCGGCGCATCTAAAGAATAAAAAGAAGATGTATGAAAACCATATCCTTCAGAGAGCATAGCGGCTGGAAAATTTCTGACGAAGAGGTTATCCGAAAAGTGCTGGCAGGGGAGAAAGCATTTTACGAGCTTTTGACGAGGAGATACAATCAGAAAGTGTACCGGGTAATTTCAGGGTATTTAAACAACAAGGAAGATGTGGCAGATGTGATGCAGGACGCCTATTTAAAGGCCTATGTAAAACTGCATCAATTTAAATTTAATTCTAGCTTTTCTACCTGGCTGATCCGGATTGCCATCAACGAGGCGCTGGGAAAACTAAGGCAGGATAGCAAATATATAAAATTTGACAGCTCAACGGAATCTGTTCAATCAAAGCTACTTGAAATGCCCGGCACTTCATATATTGACCCAGAACGACTCGTCATTCAGCAGGAAACTAAGATGCTACTGGAAAAAGCTATTTTGACATTAATCCCCAAATACCGGATCGTTTATATGCTACGGGAGGTAGAAGGCATGTCGATAGCGGAGATAGCGGATTGTCTGAACCTGTCTGTCAACAATGTAAAGGTGCGACTTCACAGGGCTAGAAAAATGATCAGGGAGGAACTTTACGCCTTATCTTCAGCCTCGGATGCTTTTGAATTCGGATCGGGTAAATGCGATGCTTTGGTGGAAAAAGTGATGCGTTTGTTGTAACTATTTCGAGGTAACTTTAACCGATTATTTGCAATAAAAGGCTCAAATGGATTAAATTGCTTAAAAAAGACAACCAAAATTCCCAACCTATGAAAAAGATATTTTTTATTCTTATGGTGTTCCTGCTTCCTTTTTACGGTAATTCCCAGGACGACCTGTTAGCCGAGATTGACAAAAAAGATACGGTACAATTCGCAGATGCCGCTTTCAAAGGCCTGAAGATCGTTAACCTGGAATCTACAAAACTCGCCGGTAAGCGCAGCTTCTTTTTTGTGGTGTCTCACCGTTTTGGATCCATTAAGGGTGGCATACGTGAATTCTTCGGTCTGGACCAGGCCGTGACGAGATTGCACTTTATATATGGGTTAAGCGACGGCTGGAACGTGGGCTTCTCGCGGAGTTCCTTTCAAAAAACGTATGATCTTAACACCAAATACCGGCTAATCAGGCAGCAGGAAGGTGGTTCTCCCGTTACCTTGGTCGGTTTTAACGGCATTTTACTCAACGGGAATCTGGATAAGGACTTTGTTCCGGATCTTGAATTCATAGACAGGCTCGGGTATATTTCCCAACTCCTTATTTCCCGCAAATTTACCGAGAGTCTGTCGTTGGAACTGGCCCCCTCCTTTTTTTATGACAATTACCTCCCGGATATCGCCGGGGATCAGGACCAGATGAAAGCTCAATTCGCTATGGGTGTAGGGGGAAGGATAAAATTGTCTAAGCGGATGTCACTGAATATTGATTATGCCGCACACCTGAACCGTGCAGACAACAACCCGTTTAAAGACCCCCTGTCCATAGGAGTGGATATAGAAACCGGCGGACATGTATTTCAGCTGCATTTTACCAATGCCCAGCCTTCATTTGAAAATGGGTTCCTGGGGCAGGCCAACGGCAGTTGGGGAGATGGGGTGATCTTTTTTGGGTTTAATCTTAGCAGGACGTTTTAGGTTTTTGGGGAGATAGGGCTATTGTTTTTTCAGCGGACTTTTGTTTCTAACCAGACTTTTCCATGAATTCAGGGCAGTCCAGGCGTATATCTTTGTTTAATAATTCTTTTTCTAACAAGTTGCAGTAATCCCTTGTTTTGTCCTTTTGGTAAAACTTGCAGGCATAACAGGTTCGCTGTACAGTTAAAATCCCAACGCGGTTTAGTTTGTAAATAAGTTTACTCAAGGTTCCGAATAAACTTTCCAAATCGGTTTTATCAAAACTGCTGACGTGTGTTTTAAGGGGATTTGCAAAATCGTTGGTCTCGGAAACAATGTTTTTACCCAAATCAGATAATGACATGGTGTAACTGCGGTTGTCAGCAGAAGAAAAATCTTTTACGATCATCCCTTTTTTATCCAAAACTTTGATAGCATCACTAACTGTTGGTTTTGTGATGTTGAATTCCTTTGCCAAATGGCTGACATTGCAAAGGTCTCGTTTGTGGTAGGCAATAAAAATGAGTATCTGAATCTGAATTGGGCTTAATCCAAGCAATTTGGCCTTTTCCCAAAGTAAGATCTTGAATACTTCGGAAATTCGTTCAAGGCCCGCGACGATTTTGCTCGAAACATCCTCTTCCTGATTGCCCGGATTGAAAACACTATTGTCCATAGTTAAAAAGCCCGCCGGATAATCCGGCAGGCAAAGTTAGTCATCCTAATTAAATGAATTTCAATTTTTCATTGCTATGTCAGCACGACTTACTTTCCTCATTCTTGCGATCAGTTTATTAGTTAGCTCCATGATTTACCAAATCTCGCTATCTGCCGTATGAGAAAATAGAAGCGGACGTATATCAAATCGCCAACTTCAACCAGGCACTGGATTTTGCCATCTGAAGTTTCAGGGCAGGTTGCCTCCCCGACTGAAACACTGCCACTGCTGATTTACTTTCACACTACATTAAAAATAATTTAGGATTCCTAACTTTAAGTAACAAATTATCCTTTTACATCTGCCATCGAAGCGCCAAAATTGATGTGAAGCGTATGGCCGTTTGGCGTAACCAGGGCAGGCACGGAATTTACACCTGCCTTTTCAGCCTCTGCAATGCGCGACCTGTCTTCTCCGATATTAACTATTTCTACATTTTCTGCGCCCACCAGATTGATAATGTCGTGTTCTGCACTTACGCATACGGGACATCCTGCGTGATAAAATACTGATTTACTCATCTGAAATAAATTTAAGTTAATGCACAATTACGACGTAAATATAGTAAGGAATCCTAACTATACAAATTTATTTTCAGTTTTCTTTAAACCTCAATTCTTTTCAGGGTGTATAGTGGATCACCTCACACAGGGGGTAAAGGGGATTATTTTATATTGATCAGCCTCTCGTAAGTCCTCTTGTAAGATTTTGAAGAACCTTTCCTTCTCGATTGGCCGGTTACCCTGCTCTTTCGTAAGCTTCTCTCAGCCAATCAATAAGTTCTTTGTCAATCTCATTTAGCGAAGTAAGGTGTAAGCTATGTGTACACATAGCTCCAAATGATCCCGAATTTCCAAGTCGGTCGGTTGTTGGTTTGCCCTTTAGTTTCAGGCCCAGATCAATCCTGGTTTTGTAACAGGTTTTATTGAGGCAATATTGATTCAATGTAATTGACTAGGGCGTGTTAACAGGCCCTATTGTTTTTCCAGGATGTGAGTTCAAATGTCGATGTTTCTTTTTATTGGCTACAACTTGTTCTATCCCAACCAACGCTGTTGCTATCCCATACGGGTTAAGAACACTTAATGGTTGCCTTATTCTCCCCATTCCGTATGAAAAATGCCTTCTTTATCCAGGCGTTCATAGGTGTGTGACCCAAAATAGTCGCGCTGTGCCTGTATAAGGTTCAGCGGCAGGCGGGTTGAGGTGTAGGCATCAAAATAAGTAAGGGAACTGGAAAGTCCCGGGAGGGGAATACCATTCAGCGCGGCATGGGAAACCAATTTTCGCGTAGATTTCACGGTACCTTTCACTTTTTCTATAAAGGAAGGGGACAACAGTAAATTGGTGAGGTCCCTGTCTGTCCCGAAAGCCGTAGCGATATCCGCCAGCAGGCCAGCACGTATAATGCAACCGGCCCGCCATATTTTGGCGATAACCGCCACGTCTAATTCATAGCCATACTCCCTGGAAGCTTCGGCAAGCAGGTGCAGTCCTTGTGCATAGGTTACAATAAAGGAGAAATACAACGCCTCCTCGGCCATTTCTTCCAGATCCTGCTTATGCATCTTTTCAACTGTTGGCCCGTGGTCGTATAATTCATCAGCGCGGACACGCTCTTCCTTTAAGGCGCTGATCTCCCGCATGCTCACGGCTATATCGATGGATGGAATGGGAATACCGAGATCCATGGCATTTTGGGAGGTCCATTTTCCTGTTCCCTTCTGTTTGGCCTTGTCCGAGATCTGGTCCAGAAGCCCCAGTTTACTTAAGTTAAGGTCATCTTTCTGTATAAAGATCCGCGAAGTGATCTCCACCAAAAATGATTGCAACCTGCCATCGTTCCATTTTTTATAGGTGGTATGAAGTTCTTCGTTTGTGAAGTTGCCGGCCTTTTTAAGCAGGTCATAAATTTCGGAGGTGAGTTGCATAAGTCCGTACTCAATACCGTTGTGTACCATTTTTACATAATTCCCGGCCGATTTAGGCCCGAGATAGGCCACACAGGGCTCTCCCTGGAACTTGGCAGCAACGGCCTCAAAAATTGGTTTTACATGGGCGTAAGCTTCTTTACTCCCGCCGGGCATAATACTCGGGCCCAAACGGGCCCCTTTGGCTCCCCCCGACACCCCGGCCCCGAAAAAATGGATCCCTTTATCTTTTAAATAGGCTTCGCGCCGGTCGGTATCCGTAAAAAATGAATTTCCGCCATCTATAATAATATCGTCCGTATCTAAAAGTGGTAAAAGGTCTTCTATAACGGAATCCACAATTTTGCCGGCGGGCACCAGCAACATAATTTTACGGGGTCGGGAGAGGGCCTGCACAAATGTTTTAATTTCTGTGGAAGCACTGACCTTAGCTTCATGGCCGCTTTCCTCTTTCATTGCTTTTACTTTTTCCGCATCAAGATCGTGGCCATAAGCTGAAAATCCATTGTCCGCCACATTCAAAATAAAATTACGGCCCATGACACCCAGGCCTACCAATCCAAAATCGTATGTACTGTTCTGCATAGCATTAACTGCCTTTAAGTGAATTCAGTTATTAGAAATGCCCCGAATTTTCAGATCTTCGGGTTTTTCCCTGTAGAATTTCAAATTTAGTTAATTTAATTGCAAGGTTCATCCCCGATTGTTATTAAACTATCTTTTCAATATATTTAAACATACTTAGCGTATATGAAGAAGACTAACAACCAAATGCTCATCATTTTCGGCGCTTCCGGAGATCTGACCGCCAGAAAACTGATTCCAGCGATCTACAATTTGTATAAAGAACAACATCTGCCCGAGCATTATGTGGTCCTGGGCGCCAGCCGGAGTGAATGGGGCGATGAGGATTTCAGGAAAAATGTGGTTAAGGAAAGTACCTATCTGAAGGAGGAACTGAAGGGAGCGGAAAAAAAATTCATAAAGGATTTTACGGATAAATTATTTTATCACGAACTGGGCGATGACCAGGATGCGGATTATGCTTCCCTGAGCGAAAAGATCTCAGAACTGAATAAAAAATATAAGACGGATGGCAATTACATTTTTTATCTTTCTGTCCCCCCTGTGGCCTACAAGCCAATTTCCAAAAACCTGCACCAGCAGGGCCTGCACAATGAGACTGATGGCTGGAGACGATTGATCGTGGAAAAACCCTTTGGATATAGCCTTGAAAGTGCCATGGAACTGAATAAGGCGCTTCACCGCTATTTTAAGGAACCTCAAATTTACAGGATAGACCACTACCTGGGAAAGGAGACCGTTCAGAACCTCTTGGTCACCCGTTTTGCCAACAGTATTTTTGAACCGCTGTGGAACCGTAACTACATTCATCACGTGGAGATAACAAATGCGGAAAGTGTAGGTGTGGAAAAAAGGGGTGGCTACTATGACAAATCGGGCGCGCTGCGCGATATGTTTCAGAACCACCTTTTGCAAATCGTATCTTTAATTGTTATGGAACCCCCAATTGGGGATAACGCGGAGGAAATACGGAATGAAAAAGTAAAAGCCCTGAAATCGCTTCGTATTATGAAGGATGAGGAGACCTTGTTCAAGAATACGATCAGGGGGCAGTACCTCGCTGCCGAAGTTGACGGCAAAAAAGTGAAGGGGTATAGGGAGGAGGAAGATGTGGATCCGGAATCTACTACGGAAACCTACGCTGCCATTAAGTTTTTTGTAGATAATTGGCGCTGGGCAGATGTCCCTTTTTATGTGAGAACGGCCAAACGGATGCCCACCAAAGTGACCGAGGCCGTAATCCATTTCAAATCGCCCCACCACCAGATTTTTAAGGACTCGGGGATCAGCAATAAGGACAATAAATTAATTATCAGGATACAGCCCGATGAAGGTATCCTGATAAAATTCGGGGTTAAAGTTCCCGGCCAGGGCTTTAAGGTTGAGCGGGCCAACCTGGATTTCTACTATTCAAGTCTTGCCGAAACCCATGTGATGACGGCCTACGAAAGACTATTGTTGGATGCAATGCAGGGCGATGCCACCCTGTATGCGCGGGCTGACGAAGTAGAAACTGCATGGGCATTTGTGGATCCTATTCTGGAATATTGGAAAAACGGCGATAACGTAATGACCTATGGCTATTCTTCGGGCGTATGGGGACCAAAAAATGCGGATGAACTCATAGAAGGATATTATATGTGGCGAAATCCCGGGGAGCAGTTGGCAGACGACCATGGGTTCTGCGTATTGTCTTAATGAAGCCCAATTTTAGAAGCTCTGGCGCACTGAAATTGTTGGCTGAATTAATCCCGCTGCATAGCGGGATCCCTTAATTGAAAGGACCCGGAAGTAAAGATGTTTGGGATCAACAAGGAGCTTGACAAGAATTTCAGGGGTTTTCAAAAGGGACGGATTGTTTTTTGCGGGAGAGGGCACCCGAATTCGGTTGCCAAAGCCCAATTTTAGAAGCTCTGGCGCACTGAAATTGTTGGCTGAATTAATCCCGCTGCATAGCGGGATCCCTTAATTGAAAGAAATATGAAATTAAATATTTTCCCCAATAAAGAAGAGGTTGCACAGAATTTTGCGATGTTTCTGATGGAACTTATCGCATCTTCAGAGGAGGATGTACACATAGCGCTTTCGGGAGGCAGTACGCCAAAGATCGTTTTTGAAGAACTGGCAGGGACTTATGCAAAAATCCCTTGGTCAAAGGTTCATTTTTACTGGGGCGATGAGCGCTGCGTTCCTCCGACAGATGCCGACAGCAATTACGGAATGACGGCGGAATTGTTACTCTCCAGGATTGATATTCCAGGAGAGAACATACATCGTATCCAGGGTGAAAATAATCCTGAGCGGGAGGCTGACAGGTATGGAACCATGTTGGTCAACAACCTCCCAACTTATAATGGCATCCCACAATTTGATCTGGCAATCCTGGGTATGGGAGATGACGGCCATACCGCCTCGGTTTTTCCATATCAGATCCATTTGTGGGATTCCGCAAAAAACTGTGAGGTAGCCGAACACCCGGACTCAGGACAGAAAAGAATAACCGTTACCGGCAGTATTATTAACAATGCTAAGGCAGTTGCCTTTCTGGTCACAGGGGCGGGTAAAGCCCAAAAGGTAAGGGAGATCATTGAAAAGGAGGGTAAATTTAAGTCTTACCCGGCTTCTTTGGTAGCGCCATCTTCAGGAGAACTGCTCTGGTTTTTGGATGCTGGTGCGGCTGAACAACTGTGATTGAAACAATCGCCAATAGCAAATTTTCCGTAAGCCGATTTCCCGATACAACTCGCTAAAACGAATCCTTGAAGTTCAAAATTGCGGCGGTGATCATTTCAGACTGATCTTTACATTTTCTTTCCCCAGTAATTTCAGGTGCTCCTCAATTTTGAATTTCGACTCCTCAAACGCAATACTGCGGTCGAAGGCGTTATCTTTTCTGGCTTTGCTCCTTGCGAACCTGCGAATGCCCTGCTTCTCTTTTATCGGCAAACCAGGAACAGGTTTGCTCTTGCTATTGGCATCTTTGGCAACCATTGTAAAGTAGGACGAGTTGCAGTGCTTTTTCTCTCCTGTCGTTACACCCGAACTCCGACCACCATCGAAGTACGTCCCGTATAGTTGATGGAAGCCTTAAGGACCACCAAATCGCCCACATCAACCGGATGCAGGAAGTCGACCCTATTTACTGAAGCTGTAACGCAATAGCTCTGAGAATGTTTTGAACCGCAGGCGAAAGCTATCTGATCCATTAAATTCAGGATATGGCCCCCGTGAACCTTCCCCCCGAAATTGGAGTGGGAGGGAAGCATGAGTGCTGTGATAGACGCTCTCGATTCCTTGGACGTTTTATACCTCTGCATGCTTCAATTTCTGAAATGGGGGGATTGCTCCTTCACCACCTCGGTAATAAAATACTTGGTATCTCCCAGCCAAAAGAAGGTCGCATACCGCTCCACATAATTTAATTTTACGTATTCCCCCTGGTATTCCTCAAGTTTGGCAATCACATCCTGATCTTTGTCGAGGACGGAAAAAGGGAAGATCTGGGCCCCGGAGATGCCCTGACTTATTTCGCCTTCCCAGGTTTTGGCGATCACACCTTTTCGGCTGATCTTAATTAGCTCCCCTGTACGAATGCCTTCACTGTAGGGAACAAAATAAATAAACGCATAGACTGCTGAGAATATAACCACCAGCCCTAAAATGACAAGAAAGAGTAATTTTTTCATCTAAATAAAATTTCGACAACCTATTGATTTAGTTTTATTTATATCGGTTGGTATTGGCCATTTTTTAATTAATGCCCACCTGCCTGCCGTTGGTAGGTTATGGGCTTTCATAAATTCAAATTCAAGTTCAACGGTAAGCGCCAGGTTCTAATAACCTGTAATAACTGTTCAGCTTCATTGTTTTCCGCTAACTGTTCACTGCCCATTCCTTAACGCTCCAGCTTCGGTTCTTCAAAATCATCTTCCCGGGCTCGCTTCAGGATGGAGGCGGGAATAGCCTTTTTTGCCTTAGCGCCCATTTTTTTAAGCTTTTCTATACTTGTGATAATGTTGCCGCGTCCCCCCACTAGCTTATTCATAGCGCCTCGGTATTCGTATTTGGCTTCGTCCATCTTTTTACCCACCTTGGTAAGATCGATTATAAATCCCTCAAACTTATCGTACAGCGCACCTGCCTGTCGAGCGATCTCAATAGCATTCCGCTGTTGTTTTTCATTGTTCCACATCGAATCTATGGTGCGCAGCGTAGCCAGAAGGGTGGAAGGCGTAACGATCACAATATTCTTTTCAAAAGCCTTATTGTATAAATTGTTTTCCCTGTTTATGGCAATAGAAAAAGCGGTTTCAATTGGGATGAACATCAAGACAAAATCCGGGCTTTCCATCTCATAAAGATCTTCATATTTTTTTGCCGATAACTGATCAACGTGCTTTTTTAGGGAGTTGATATGATCTCTTAAAAATTTTTCCCGCAACTCTTCCTCCGCATTAATGTAGCGCTCATAATCCGTGAGGGAAACTTTTGAATCCACCACCATTTTTTTGCCGTCCGGAAGGTTAATAATCACATCCGGGAGTACCCGGGTTCCATCTTCCCGGGTAAAACTCTGTTGTACCAGGTACTCCCTATCTTTTTCAAGGCCCGATTTCTCCAACACCCGTTCGAGGACCAGTTCGCCCCAATTCCCCTGCATTTTACTGTCGCCCTTCAGGGCTTTGGTAAGGTTTTCTGCTTCCTTAGTAATTTTTAAGTTCTGATTTTGCAGGTTTAGGAGTTGTTCCTTTAACGCCTGATGAATGCCATAATTCTCTTTTCTGCTTTCTTCAACCTTCTTTTCAAACAATAGAATTTTGTCCTGCAGGGGGTTCAATATATTTCTAATATTGGTTTGATTTTGCTCTGTAAACTTTACACTTTTTGCATCGAGGATCTTATTCGCGAGATTTTCAAATTCCTTGGTAAACTTTTCCTGGAGCTTTTCCACCTCTTCTTTTTGTTCGCTGTTCTTTTGCTGAAGGTTCCCCATTTCGGCCTCGTAGCGGGTTAGTTGGTTGCCCAATTGTTCCTTTTGCAGCCGCAGTTCATTCTTTTCGTTGGTTAAATGGGACAATTGTTCGTTCAGTACGGCATGATTATTCCTCAATTGCTGTTCTCTTTCCACAAGGGCACTTTGACTCGATTTGGTTTTGAGGCCCTGGATATAGATACCTGCGAAATAGCCAATAACGAGAAAAACAATCGCCAGGAGAATATAGATGAGGTATTCGTTCATTGGTCTCGATAATACGTTGATATACCGCCTGATTTTAGTCGCACAGGACTTTAGTTTTTTTTAAACATTCTGATTTTAACGGCTACCGGGTTAAATTACAAACAACCTGGTGATAATGGCAAACCTATGTGTTTTCAATCCACGGTGATTTAGTTCTGTAAGCATTTATTTAGTAAAGATAGCGGTTTGGACTTAAATCTAAAGTATCCGGAATTATCTATCCAAAAATTTGGAAAAGTTCTATTCCTACTTCAAATTCTTTGGTCCGGCCCGGCCGAACGTGCCCCGCAAATCCTGAAGGATCCCGTACCGGAATCGAACGCAATGCTGTCTGCGGGAAAGAGGGTTTCAAAACATTTGCGTTCAATAAGTTCGCAGGGGCCGCCGAAAGGATTTTTATGATCATCCAAAATCAGGATCTTGTCGCATAATTGAATGGCGAGTTCAATTTCGTGGGTGGTATAGAGTATGGTCTTTCCTGTTTCGTGCGCTATATGTTGTAATAGTTTTAGGATCTGTACTTTATGGAATAGATCGAGGTGCGTAGTGGGTTCGTCAAGAAGCATTAGTGTAGTATCCTGGGCAAGGGCTCTGGCGATCATCACTTTCTGAAGTTGCCCGTCGCTTAGCTCATAGCATTTTTTCGCCTGAAGATTTTCAAGCGAAACCATTTTAACGGCGTTATGTATTGCGTTGAGGTCTTCTGAAGCCAGATTACCGATCCAGTTGGTATAGGGTTGTCTTCCAAGGCTGATCAGTTCCCCGACGGTAAGATTTTTGGAGGCAATAGGTTCCGTAAGTACGATGCTCACTTCAGTGGCCAATTCGTTTTGGCGATAACTTTCGAGCGGCTTCCCATTGATAAGAATGGTTCCGGAAAGTTTCGGTTGAACCGATCCTAAAGTCCGCAACAAGGTACTTTTACCAATACCATTGACCCCTACAATAGCGGCCAATTCGCCCTTAAATATGGAGAAAGTGAGGTTTTTGGCTATAGGAATGTCCTTTTTTTTGACGGTATACCCTATTTTGAGGTCTTTTACTTTCAGGGCGCTATGTTCTTCAGTAGGGTTTATGAGTGTAGTTATTGCATTATGATTAATGAGCTATTGATTTTTAACGTTAATAGTGGTAAAACCATAATATTAACCATGAACAAAATCAGAATCCATGGATTGTCAAGCCTGTTTAGTTCTTATCTCACAGTTTGTGCCTTAATTTTAAACTTCTGGTTTACCCTTTAGAGACGGTTTCTTACCCCATTAACCAATGGGGATCAAATCCTGACCGCTAAGGTCTAAATGTAGCAATTATTTAGTGAAACCCCATTTTAACAATCTCGCTTTTTAGCGGGAGCGGTTAAAATGGGGTTTCACTAACCCCGCTTTTTCAGCGGGGTCTAGGTTTAATACCTCGACCCTTGGGTCGATTCCTTCTATTGGGTCCAGGGCTTGCCCTGGGGTTTAATGCCATTTACTTTACCTTCTTGGAGGCTGACTCCTGTTTTCCCATTTCAGATCTTCGAGGATGGAACTCTTTATGCCAATAAAGAAGTTCCATCGTTCATAGGTGCCAAAGGGTGTCCAGCTGAAATTCATTTTAAAGCTTTTTAAATCGCGTTCAAATCGCAATTGTGTTATAGTAAAGCCTTTTCGCTTAACATCATAACCGGAAGATACCCCTACATTCCATCTTGGGGAAAGGCTTACATTGCCCGAAAACATCAAGGAGTGATTGCTGAACTCATTCTGCCTGTTGCTATTGCTATAACCAATGGCGTACTGCAGCCGCAGGTCCCATGGAATTTTAGTGCCATAGACGGGGTTTTCCACGTCTTCCTCATCGCGGTCGTCAAACGCGCCCTGATTAAAATCATTTGCTCTTCCGAACAGGTCGTCATCCCTTCCACCACTGTTGGCCACATAGGTATCCCCGTCATACGGATTATCCTCTTCAATTTCCGTTTCCCGGTCCTCGAAATCCTTACTGCTTATGGAGTAACTGATATTGGCCCTGGCCGAAGTTAGGCGGAACAGGCTTCCCCCATTATTGATATTAAAGGTATTGATGCGTGTTCCGTTATTATCTATGGCATAAGGATCGAGATTTGCGCCAAAATTTATCGCCATTTTATTGTTGAGAATATTTGTACCGCCGGTAATGTTAACAGGGTTTATTTTCAGGGAGTCCGCCTCAAAATTATATCCGCTGGAGAAATTCAGGCTGTTAAGGAGCGTTATTTTTTTTGGCTCCGTAGCCGTGGAATCCTTATCCCTGACCTTGGCCTCCAGGGTATTGGCCAGCGAAAAGCTCAGGGAATTGGACTTACCCAGCCTGGGTGCTCCGTACAACGTGTTCTGAAATCTGCTGAATTGTACCATCTCTCCGGTGGTTTCGTTCAGATATTCATCATAATACTGTTCAAAAGAAGGTGCATAGCCGTAACTTATGGAAGGGCGCACCACATGGCGGATAGCCTGAATTTTCTTATCCTCGCCCAAACTAAAGGTCCCATAGACGGTGGTACCCAAACTAGCGCTGAAACTGTATTGGTTAAAACGGTCAAAGCCGCTTATGGTATCGGTAATTACTTTTTGTGTATCAGGGTCAAACCGCTGGTTGAAGGTCTGGAGGGTCCACACATCTTCGTACGAGCCACCAAGACTGATACTGAAATGCTTGGCTACCTTCAAATTAGTTCCTATGGGGATACGGTGCCTGGCACCAACCTTTGCGTCATCAAACATTCTTGCGGTAAGAAAGTTCTCATCATTGGTCCGAATGCTATTTCTGGCATTCACGTCATACTGAAAATTAATATTTTGAAGTGCTCCCTTCTTAATGCCATCGCGTTTGGCAAAAGGAAATATTCGTTCCATGCTGGCCTGCAAGGTGGGCAGTGTTACATCCACCACATTGGTATTGGTATTCTGGTTGTGCGTGGCGGTAAGGCTCATATTCACTGAAGGGTAGGCGGGAAAAGTCTTGGAATAGGATATGGAAGAGGATAAATTATTGACCTGGGTATTGGGTAGATTCTGCTGTAAGAGCGAGTTTCTGTAATATTGACTGCTCCCCAGGTTTACAGAAGCCGAAAGTCTTGAATAAGGATTTGCCTTGGCATCCTGGGAATGGGAAATCTGAATATTGTAAATAGTCCCCCTGCTGTAATCGTCAAAACCTTTTTGGCTCGTTACCTGATTTTCGAATCTGAAATTAAAATTCCCACGGAACCTATAGCGTTTTGCATAAACCGATTGTGCTCTAAACCCATAGCTGCCGTTGGTATACAGGTCGCCCGTAAGGGTGAGGTCCACATATTCATTGATGGGGAGATAGTACCCTCCTCCCTGTAAAAAATAACCGCGATTGGGGTCGTTGCCAAAAGTTGGCATCATAATACCTGCCGTGCGGCCTACGGTTAACGGGAAATACGCAAATGGTAGGGCTATAGGTGTGGGAACGTCCACAATATACAGGTTGCTAAAGCCCGCAATAACCTTTTTTTTAGGAACAAATTTGGCCTTTCGGACCCTTATGTAGTAATCGGGATCAATGGTATCCTTGGAAGTGGTAAGCTTTCCCTCACTTAAAAAATAAACCGAGTCGTTCTCTTTTTTGGTAATTTCTGCGTACACCTTCATAACATCACTACCCAACTGCCCGAGCCCTGCCTGCTGTTCGGAGCGGGAGTTCCAGATGAGCGCTTTTTCAGTATCAAAATTAAAGCGAATAGAATCGGGGATGACCACGTTATCGCCCTGCTTAAAATAGGGGTGTTGCGTATAATTGCCCAGGGAATCCTTAATTCTGCCTGCATATACCTCATTTTTAGTGTAGTCCATAATAATAATACCGGCCTTTAGCTCCGTATCCTGATAATAGATCTCAGCCTCGTTGTACAGGTATATTCTTTGTTCTTTCTGGCTCAATTTTACGTAATCTTTGGCCTTGTATTTTATTTTGGCGGCGAGTAGTGGCTGTTTTCCATTAAGCGAGTCGGTCCGTGTAGAATCTGTTTTAACAGTGTCCTGAACTACGGGTGGCGGAAAAAGTGGGGCGGTTATAGTATCCCTGATGGCGGCAATCGGAAGCGGTTCAATTTTATCTTCCTGGGCAAGCAGTGAAACGGTGCCAAATAGGAGCAGCCACAGTAAAAGTAGAGGATGTTTGTTTGCTCGCAATGCTATTAATCCTATTTTTGTAACGATTTGGCTCGGTATTTGGAAATCAAACTTACATATATTTTTTGTTCCGCTTACAGCGCATTACCATAAATTTAACCATAGCAAACGCCCTGAAAGGCACCATCTGACATGCAAATTAATCGGTATCCAATATTTCTTTTTGTCCTTTTAACAGGCTTGTTCCCCTCTTTTGACAAAGCGGCTATTCCCGTAAAATATAACAGGGAATTTGTCGTAGTGCTGGACGCCGGCCACGGAGGTCATGATCCCGGAAATCTGGGCAACGGATACCTTGAAAAAAACATAGCGCTCAATATCGTCTTAAAAGTAGGGGAGGCATTGAGTGAACATCCGGATATTAAGGTAATTTACACCAGAAAGGACGATACCTTCGTAGACCTTTATGTGCGGGGTGAGATAGCAAATAAGGCAAATGCGGATCTTTTCGTATCGGTACATTGTGATTCGCATAGCTCAGATGCCCATGGCGCTGGTACTTTTGTACTCGGCCTCCATGCAAACGAACAAAATTTTGAGATTGCAAAAAAGGAAAACTCGGTGATCTACCTCGAGGATAACTATGAGTCCCGTTACGCCAAATATGATATAAACTCCCCCGAGTCTGTTATTGGTTTAACCATAATGCAGGAGGAGTTCCTGGATCAGAGCATTATGCTGGCCAAAATGATGCAGGACAATTTTTCCACCAAACTTAAAAGGAATGACCGGAAAGTTAAGCAGGCCGGATTTATAGTTTTGCATCAGACCTTCATGCCCAGTGTATTGGTAGAAACGGGCTTTTTAACCCATAAGCCCGAAGGAGGATATCTGAACTCTAAAAAAGGGCAGGCAGAAATGGGTGGGGCTATTGCCGATGCCATAGCAACCTATAGGGAAAATGTAAGGGTTTCGGTTTCTGAGGCGACGGGAGCATCAGAGATTGCTGCTGTAACTGATAGCCATGAACCAGCTGTTACCCAGCCAACGACAGATAACCTTGCCAAGGGAGAAGTTAAGGAGGTTGCCGTGGAAACCGTTCAAAAAACTGAAGAGAAACCCGCCCAGGAACCTTCACAGATGAAGGAGGTTGCTGCTGTAGAAAAGGAAATAAAAAAGCCGCGGATCGTATTGGAGCAGCCTGCTGCTGACGATACATCCCCCGGGCTCACTTCTGAAATACCCACAGCTATTGAGGGGAATACCAAAGAAATTGCTGAAAAACCGGCTGTAAAGAAACCGGAAATGAATACTGAAGAAATTGTGAAGGCCCCGCCGGTGCCGGAGAAAAAGCACACGGCGACTATTACATTTAAAGTTCAGCTACTTGCCAGCGCTAAGGATAGGCCCCTGCGGGCGGAGGATTTTAAAGGATTAGGCCGACTTTCAAAGGAGCCTTACCAGAATTTATTCAGATATCTCTATGGGGACACCAATTCCTTTGCTGAGGCCGAACTGCTTCAGTCCAATGCGGCAGTTAAAGGATATAAAACTGCCTATATTGTCGCCTACAAAGACGGGGAACGCATTCCCGTTCCCGAGGCTTTAAAATACCTTTCCGAATAATGGCCGGTCTTCTAAAAATTATTTCTAATTTTGTTTGAAACCCAAAAATCAGCCTTTTGAAACTATCCAGGGAAATTAAAACAGGAATTATAGTTATTGGCGGCATCTTTCTATTTATTCTGGGATTCAGCTTTCTGAAATCAACTCCCATATTTGATAATAGCAAGACATTTTATGCAGTCTACGAGCAAGTCGGGGGACTTCAACCGGGCACGCAGGTGTCTATCAATGGCCTGGCAGTGGGGAATGTCAATGATATAAGGTTCAGGGACGAGACTGGCAATTTAGTGGTTACATTTTCCGTGGATAATAGTTTTGACTTTTCTAAAAATAGTAAGGCAGAGCTGTACGACACAGGAATTATAGGGGGTAAGGGGATTCAGATAAAACCTGTTTTTGATGGGGGTCCGATGGCAAAGTCGGGCGACACGCTGCAAACAGACACCAGACCGGGGCTGACCGAGTTGGTACAGCAAAGACTAACCCCTTTGCAATCAAAAGTAGAAGGAGCAGTTTCCAATGCGGATTCTGTCCTTATAAATATTAATCAGATATTGGACGACAATACCAAGCAGAATCTGCGGGAAAGTATAAGAGGACTTAACACCATGGTGAATAGTTTTCAGAAAAGTGCCAATACCTTAAATTCCCTGCTCGAGAACAATAAAAATCAATTGGATAGTTCCATCCATAATATCAATGTTATTACAGATAATTTCTCCAAGTTTTCAGATTCTATTTCTAAGGTTGGACTTACAAAAACAATAACCAGCCTGGAATCTACGCTTTCTAATCTAGATGTACTTTTGGCAAAAATGGAAAATGGGGAAGGTACTTTGGGCAAATTGATGAAGGATGAAGAATTGTATGGTAATTTGTCAAATGCTTCGCGGGAATTGGATCTTCTACTTCAGGATTTCCGGCTAAACCCCAAGCGTTATGTGAATGTTTCTGTTTTTGGTAAGAGGCAGAAAGATTATACCCTTCCCGATGATGATCCGGCAGAAAAATTGGAAGAACAATAAATGGAATACCTTCCCAATATCCTGTTTGCATTGGTTCTGGTTTTCGGTATCGGTTTTTTTATACGAAATATAAAACGGCTTACTAAACGCATCAAACTGGGTAAAGCTGCAGATCTTTCGGACAACCGGCCAAGGAGATGGAAAAATATGGCAAGAATTGCTTTAGGGCAGACTAAAATGGTCGTCAGGCCCATTGCAGGTATTCTTCATATCATCGTTTATCTCGGTTTTATCGTTATCAATATTGAAGTGCTGGAGATCATAATCGATGGTTTGCTTGGCACTCATCGTATATTCTCGCCCATGGGAGTTGCGTATGATCTTTTAATAGGTTCTTTTGAGATCCTTGGGCTACTGGTAATTGTGGCAGTTGTGATTTTTTGGCTGCGCAGGAATATTATTAGGCTTCACCGATTCATAAAACCGGAAATGAAAGGCTGGCCTAAAAAAGACGCTAATCTCATCCTGTATATTGAGCTGGCACTTATGATTTTGTTCCTTACGATGAACGGGGCGGACTACCAGTTACAGCAATTAGATGCCGCCAATTATACGAAGGCAGGTTTTTTTCCTGTTAGTCAATTCCTGGCTCCTGTTTTTGAGGGAATGTCTATAAGCACACTCATTTTAATAGAACGGAGCGCCTGGTGGCTGCACATCCTTGGGATTCTTTTCTTTCTGAATTACCTTTACTACTCCAAGCATCTACATATTTTATTGGCTTTTCCCAATACCTATTACGGTAATTTAAACCCAAAAGGTCAGTTTGAAAACCTGGAGTCCGTTACGAAGGAGGTTAAGTTAATGATGGACCCGTCCGCTGATCCCTTCGCAGCGCCGGCGGAGGATGCGCCTCCACCTGAAAAGTTTGGGGCATCCGATGTAATGGATCTCGACAGGATACAACTCCTTAATGCATATACCTGTACAGAATGTGGCCGTTGCACTAATGAGTGTCCGGCGAATCAGACCGGAAAAAAATTATCCCCCAGGAAAATTATGATGGATACCAGGGACCGATTAGAGGAAGTCGGGAAAAATATGGAAACCAATAATGGCGTTTTTGTGGAGGATGGGAAGCAATTGCTCGATGATTACATCACCCGGGAGGAACTTTGGGCTTGTACTACCTGTAATGCCTGTGTAGAAGCATGCCCGATAAGTATTGATCCGCTCTCCATTATCATGGATATGCGCCAATATCTGGTGATGGAACAGTCGGCAGCACCTGCGGAACTCAACAGCATGATGGGAAATATTGAAAATAACGGGGCCCCATGGCCCTTCAATCAGATGGACCGACTCAACTGGATGAACGAATCCTAACAGCTAAAAACCTATGGGTAGTGAATTGAATGTATCTACAATGGCGCAACTCTTTGCAGAAGGCAAAGAGCCCGAAGTACTATTCTGGGTGGGTTGTGCCGGAAGTTTTGACGATAGGGCAAAAAAAATAACGAAAGCCCTGGTGAAGATATTGAATAAGGCTAAGGTATCCTTTGCTGTTTTAGGGACAGAGGAAAGTTGTACCGGAGACCCCGCTAAGAGGGCGGGAAACGAATTTCTGTTCCAGATGCAGGCTGTGGGCAATATAGACGTGTTAAACTCCTATGGCATTAAAAAGTTGGTAACGGCATGCCCCCATTGTTTTAACACTATCAAGAACGAGTATCCCGGACTCGGGGGTGATTACGAAGTTGTACATCACAGTCAATTTCTAAGCCAATTGCTGGAAGAAGGTAAAATAACTTTGGAAGGTGGGCGATTCAGGGGAAAACGTATCACATTTCACGATCCCTGTTATCTCGGAAGAGCTAACAACATTTATGAAGCGCCAAGAGATCTGATCCGAAAGCTGGATGCGGAATTGGTAGAAATGAAAAATTGTAAAAAAAGGGGATTGTGCTGTGGCGCCGGTGGCGGACAAATGTTTAAAGAACCTGAAAAAGGGGACAAAGATGTCAATATTGAACGCACCGAACAGGCAATGGAAACTAAGCCGGACGTCATTGCGGCAGCATGCCCGTTCTGTAATACCATGCTCACCGACGGGGTAAAAAACAAGGAAAAAGAGGCTTCCATTGCGGTGATGGACATTGCGGAACTTATCGCATCTGCGGAGGATTTATAAATAATCGCTCGTGATTTATATCATTTTCTAAGGTTTTTTATACCCCTTTTTGGTGCCTGAATATGATAAAGATCCGATACAACCACACGTTTGCGGATTTTGCGAAATCTGTTCCCAAAATTCAAATTGAAGCCTCTAACTTCCAAACTTTTCCTAATTTCGTAAATCTAAGCAAACTGTTGAGAGATACCTTGAAACATAAAGGAATGCGAAATAAGTTGGCCGATACCGTATCGGCAAAGGGAATTGCGGACAAGAAAGTGCTCGATGCCATACAAACAGTTCCCAGGCATTTATTTATGGACAGTGGTTTTGAGGGACATGCGTATCAGGACAAGGCGTTTCCCATTGCTGCGGAGCAAACCATTTCTCAACCATACACCGTTGCTTTTCAAACAGAGTTGTTACAAGTAGAACCGAAGGATAAAATATTGGAGATAGGCACGGGCAGTGGATATCAAACAGCAATTCTTTTGCACCTTAGGGCACACGTATATACTATAGAAAGACAATTGGAACTTTTCAAAAAAACCAATCTGTTCTTTAAGAAGATGGGCTACAGACCCAAAAAATTTATTTTCGGAGATGGTTACAAGGGTCTTCCGCAGGAAGCTCCTTTTGATGGCATTATAGTGACGGCAGGGGCTCCGGAAGTTCCCAAAACTCTTATGGCCCAATTAAAAATCGGTGGGCGCCTGGTTATCCCGGTGGGTTATGATGAGCAAATAATGACTTTGATCATTAGGAAATCAAAAAAAGAATTTGAACGCAAGGAACTGGGTACCTTTCGTTTTGTGCCGCTTCTTGAAGATAAAAATTAAATCAAAAATTGTTTCAACCTTGTCTCTCATAAGCTATTACCGGCAGTGATATATTCCAGTTCAGTTATTAAATTGCTTCTTAATCCTGTCCAGGTTTCGCTTATTATCCCGGTCTTTAATAGTCTCTCGCTTATCAAACACTTTTTTCCCTTTGGCAAGGGCTATTTTCACTTTTGCCAATCCCCGGTCATTGATAAAAAGATTCAGCGGCACAATGGTTAATCCGGAGGTTTGAACCTCATTTTTTAATTTTTTAAGTTCCTGTCCATTTAATAATAGCTTGCGTTCTGCTTTAGGCTGGTGATTAAAATGCGAGGCATGCGTATATTCATCTACCTGCATATTGATCACAAAAAGTTCGCTGTTATCGTTAAATTCGCAAAAACTTTCGGATATTGAGGCTTTGCCAAGACGAATGGATTTAATCTCGGTGCCGGAGAGTACTATACCGGCTACAAAGGTGTCCAGAAGTTCGTAGGAAAACTTGGCTTTTTTGTTTTTAATATTGATATTTTTCCGCATCGGGATACAAAAGTAAGTACAAATCTATTATTTGGAGGTACTGACAATTCTTTTATTTAATGGCCTGATTGTAAAGAATGAGGAATTTTTGCGATTATAACAGAAAGTTTATTCGATGATAAAATACATTTTACCCTTTTTATTATTGCTGATAATAGCCTGTGGACAGGAACCGGGGAAAACATTGTCTGCCCATGAGATTGTGGACCGGGCTATTGATTCCTGCGGCGGGAAATTATATAGAAAAAGTACAATTGGTTTTGAGTTCCGGGACAGGACTTATGAAATGGAAAATGTCAGCAATAAAAGAGTGCTGAAGCGGATCACGACATCAGATTCAGCTGTTATAGTAGATATAAAAAAGACGGATAGTTTTCAGCGTTTAATAAATAACCGCCCTGCAAACCTAGCCGATTCACTTGCCCGTAAATATGGGAACTCTGTTAATTCCGTTCATTATTTTGCATATCTGCCCTACGGATTAAACGATGCTGCCGTAAATAAAAAATTACTGGGAGAAACAAAAATTGGGGATAATAAATACTATAAAATGCAAGTTAGCTTTGATAAACAGGGAGGCGGAGACGATTTTGAGGATGTTTATATCTATTGGTTCAACAAGGAAACTTTTAAACCCGATTATTTGGCTTACGAGTTTCATGTTGATGGGGGCGGAATGCGCTTCAGGGAGGCTTATAATGAAAGGGTCGTAAATGGAATCAGATTTGTAGATTACAATAATTTTAAGCCAAAAGAAGAAGTTGCTCTTTCCACTCTTGACAGCCTTTTTAAAACTGGCAATCTGGAACTGCTTTCAAAGATAGAATTAAAAAATATCAGGGTCACTCGGGACAGTTACAATTAAAGTTTAAATGCGTGTCCGTGACCTTGTCTCCAATCAACTGGACAATGAACAGGCTCCCGTTATCGTAGTCGTCCAAAGCTCCGTACTTTTCATCTCCAATCATTTTATTCACAAATTCGGGAGTGGTGTTGCTGTGTCCTACCACGAGCACATTTTTCCCCAGATTATCTGTCTTAAATTGTTCAATATTGATATCATCGGGAGAATAATATTGAACCGTAATGTCCTGTTTTACAGCTGTTGGTGCCGCCGTCATAGATGTCCTTTCAAAATCCGTGGTGTAGATTGCGTTCAAAGGGACCTTATTTAAGATCTCCGCCCAGTGCATCGCTCTTCCCAACCCTCTTTGGTTTAGTTCCGGGTCTACATCTTCCGGATTATTTCTGTCCTTTTCCGCGTGACGTATAAAATAGTAAGTAGATACTGCCGCATCTCCGGAGCCCCCCTGTACTATAGGATCGTCCTTACAACCCATGAAGTTCAGAACTAAAAGTGCG
The DNA here is from genome assembly GCA_041743085.1 of Flavobacteriaceae bacterium. Lineage (GTDB taxonomy): Bacteria > Bacteroidota > Bacteroidia > Flavobacteriales > Flavobacteriaceae > JAFMPW01. The sequence goes on along the minus strand of JBGTNL010000033.1, from coordinate 100,813 downwards.
AATATTAAAAGTTCATTTGTTTTCATATTTAATTGGAATGTATAAATTTGTCCGCTTGTTCTATTTTAACTGTCAAACGTTAAAAATAGTATATAAATCTAACGTTTTTGAAGTACAATGTTAAAGCGCGGTCTTTTCCTTTTCATTTTTTTGGCGATTTCTTCCATGCAATCACAGGAGGCGCTCCTACCGACCGACTTCAGACAACACAACCTTACGGAATACAATTCCAGCTTTCTGAGCCCGGTCTTTGCCCTGGACAGAAATAATCCGCAATCCATTGCCCTATGGTCCCGGTGGCAATGGCAAAGCGTAGATGGTGACCCAACGACACTTTTTCTTAACTATACCAGACGATTGAACACTGAATCAGTGGGCGGGGTGGGGTTCTTTCAAAATAATACAGGGATTTTTTTACAATCGGGGGGCACACTTAATTATGCATACGCCCTTGAGTTGAAGTCCAATGCGCAGATCGCTTTTGGATTGAATTTATTCGGATTTGTAAGGAAATTGGCGGACGACAGATTTCAACCGGATCCGGACATAGGACTGCCTTCCTTTGCCGAGACCAGTGATTTTGTACTGCGCCTGGCACCAAGCCTTCGTTTTAAATTAGACGGATTTAGTATTGGGATAGCCGCAGAAAACTTAATCGATTACAATTTTACCACGAAAGAAAAGGAGACCGGTCCTACGGAAAAAGTATATATTGGTCTGGCCAGCTACAATATCCCAATCGCGGTTTTCGGCTCGTCGGAAGCTTCCTTTCTGCAACCCACTATATACATGAAAACCGTTCCGGGTCAGGACAATCAATTTGGATTTACGACGCTTTTTTCCACTCCTAAATTTTGGGTTCAGACGGGGCTCAATAGTTTTTATGGGCTTTCGGGAGGAATAGGAGGCAGATTCTTCAGAAAATTTTCTTTTGGGGCTTTGATGGAATTCGGTACCAGTAAGGAGTTAAAAGGCACGGATCCAAGTTTTGAAATTCTTACTGCGTATAATTTTGGCGCCGGTGATTCCAAACGAAAGGTCATTGGTATTGATGAGGAAGAGGAAGAATTACCTCAGATCATAACCGAGGCTCAAACTGAAAAGGATGCACGTGCAGAAGATAAAGCCGGGGCCGACAAGAAAGAACTTCGACGATTGGAAAGGGAAACAAGAATAGTTCAAAAGCAGGAAAGAAAAGATGCTATTGCCGCCCTTAAAAAAGAGAAAGCCTTCTCTGAACGATTAAAACAGCAGAGAACGCTCGACTCAATTGAAAGCGTAAAACGAGAAAGTGCGCTCAACGAATCGCGAAAATTGGCAGTGCAAAAAGTAAAGGATTCTGTCGCTGCCGCACAAAAGGAGAAAGACTTTGTTGATGGAAGAAGGGCGGCCCTACAAAGATCTCGGGATTCTATTGCAACGGTCAAAGAACGAGAAAAAGTGGCGTATGCAGAACGGTTGCAACAACAGAAAACCCGGGATTCCCTTACTGCCATGCGGAAGGCGGAGGAAGCCGGGGAATTGGCAGCACAGAAAAGGCGGGATTCGCTGGCTGAACTAAGGGAAAGGGAAAGACTGGAAGCAGTTCAACAAGCACAACGACCGGGGGTTCGGGAAGAACAGGAAAAACCGGCCGAAGCAGCGCGAGTTGAAAAACAAAAATCCCAGGATTCACTTGCAGAGTTAAGGAAAGCAGGGGAAACCCGGGTGTTGGCAATGCAAGAAAGACGGGACTCTCTTGCAGAATTAAGAAAACTGGAAAGGTTGGAAGCGGTCAGCCGAGCAGAACAACGACGGGTTCAGGATTCGATCGCCCTTGCCCAAGAACGGCAACAATTGGCGGAAGCCGCGCGTGTTAAACGACAAAAAACCCGGGATTCTCTTGCCGCCGTAAGGAAAGCTATAGAAACCAGGGAGCTGTTTGCGCAAAGAAGAAGGGACTCCCTTGCAGAAGTAAGGAAGCTTGAAAGACTGGAAGAAGTCAGGCGAGCACAAGAACAAAGTGTTCAGGACTCAATTGCCGCTGTTGAAGAACGGGAACAATTAGCGGAAGCCGTACGGGTTAAACAACAAAAAAACCGGGATTCTCTTGTAGCAGCGAGAAAGACCGAAGAAACCAAAGAACTCCTGGCACAGAAAAGACGGGAATCGCTTGCCGAGATCAGGGAACGTGAAAGAAGGGAGGCCATAAGACTGGAACGGCAACGACTTCAGGATTCCATTGCTGCGGAAACTACACCCGAAGAAACCGCGAAAGAAAAGGATACTATCATTAAAACAGAACAGGACAAAGGTATCGTTAAACCAAAAGAAGGTGAAAAATATGAAGAGGCTGTTAGGGAAGACGGGCTCTTACCAGGTTTTTATCTGATCGCCAATGTATTTAGTACAAAGAAGTACCGTGATAAATTTGTGGCCACACTGAAAGATCAGGGATTTAAGCCTGGCACGTTCTACAGGCCTTCGAATAAATACAGCTATGTGTATCTACAACGCTATGATTCGATCGGTGGGGCCAGAAAAGCGAGAGATAGCAAATTAGATGGAAAGTATGAAGGGAAAACCTGGATATTCAGGGCAGTGGCCAACTAGTGTTGATATGCTAGCGAATTACTTCTTGATCTCCTTAGTTATAAGCACATCCAGATACGCAACTGTATTTAAAAGATATTTTCGGTCTTGCGTAATAGTGGCCATTGCAACCGCTCCCTGAAGCATGGTAAATAATTGTTTGGCAAATTGCAGCGGGGTTACCGGCAATTTTAGTTCATTATTCTTTACCCCGTTTTCCAAAACCAGGGCAATCTTTCCTTCAATTGTCCGTACTATTTCCCTGGCAGCTGCGGCTAGTACGGTATTGTTATGATTACTGTCTACACCTATATTCAGTACCGGGCAGCCCCCGAGTTCATCGGTAAAATCGTCATAATGCCTGTAGAAATTGGTGAGCACAAAGAGCTTTTGCAATGCCGTACCGTTAGAATTAAGCCTTTCGTCCAGTGCTTTGAGCAGCCGAACACTGCTATACTCAAAAGCAGCAAGGGCCAACGCCTCTTTATTCTCAAAGTTTCCATACAAAGCACCTTTGGTTAACCCGGTGGCTTCCGTAAGATCACTCATACTTGTTCCTACATACCCCTGCCTGTTAAAAATGGGAGCAACTGTTTCAATGATATAGGCAGAGGTTCTTTCGGCTTTGGTAGTCATTTGCAACTATTTAATACGAATATAGAAAATCTACATTCTGCATGATATACAATACCACAAAAAAAGTACCCGTATTTTCCAATACGGGCATTGTTAAAGTTAATGAACTCATCTTGAGTTCAATGAATGGTTCTATTATTTAACCAGTTCATCCTGATTTCTGAAAACCAAACCATCATCAAAAGAATCTATCAATACAATGCTGTCTGCTTTCACCTTTCCACTCAGCAACTCTTTGGAAAGATTGTTCAGGACCTCTTTCTGAATTACCCTTTTAATGGGCCGGGCACCGTACTGCGGATCATAGCCTTTTTCCGCAAGATAGGAGATAGCCTCTTCGGTGGCATCTATGGTTATATGCTGCCTGGAAAGCATCTTCCTTAAGTGATCTAATTGCAGTTTAACTATTGCCGTTATATTTTCCTTGTTCAGGGGGGTGAACATGATGATGTCATCTATCCGGTTAAGAAATTCCGGACGAAGGGTTTTTCTCAGCAATCCCAATACCTCTACTTTTGCGGTTTCCATGGCGCTGTGAATATCCCTTGTAGCCTCAAATGTTTCCTGAATAATATGACTTCCCATATTACTGGTCATAATTATGATGGTATTCTTAAAGTCGGCCACTCTCCCCTTATTATCGGTTAGCCTTCCTTCATCCAGCACTTGAAGGAGGATATTGAAGGTATCCGGATGGGCTTTTTCAATTTCATCCAGAAGCACCACGGAATACGGTCTGCGTCTTACGGCCTCTGTCAGTTGACCGCCTTCATCGTAACCGACATAGCCCGGAGGTGCTCCTACCAATCTGCTTACGGAATGCCTTTCCTGGTATTCACTCATGTCAATACGCGTCATGGCATTTTCATCGTCGAACAGGTAGGCTGCCAGTGTTTTTGCCAATTCTGTTTTACCAACGCCGGTTGTTCCCAGGAAGAGGAAGGAACCAATGGGCCTCTTGGCATCCTGCAGTCCGGCACGGCTACGTCTGATAGCATCTGAAACAGCTTCAATAGCCTCCTCCTGTCCTACGACACGTTTATGCAGGACTTCCTCTAATTTCAATAACTTTTCCCGTTCACTCTGTAACATTTTTGTAACGGGTATTCCGGTCCATTTGGCAACCACCTCGGCAATGTCCTCGTTGGTAACCTCCTCCTTAATCAGGGTCCCCGCCGTTTGTTGTTGGGCTAGATCTTCCTGCAGGCCGTCTAATTTTTCATCAGCCTCTTTGATCTTCCCGTATCTCAATTCGGCAACCTTTCCATAGTCCCCGTTTCTTTCAGCCCGTTCCGCCTCGAGTTTGTAGTTTTCAATATCCTGTTTGGTTTTCTGGATTTCGTCCACTACGGATTTTTCGCTTTCCCATTTGGCAAAAATATCGGCACGTTCTTCTTTCAGATTGCCCAGATCGCTATTAAGTGATTTCAACTTTGCCTTATCATCCTCTCGTTTAATTGCTTCGATCTCAATTTCGAGTTGGGTGATTTTTCGATCCAGAACATCCAATTCCTCGGGTTTCGAATTTATTTCCATCCTAAGCTTTGAAGCAGCCTCATCCATGAGGTCAATTGCCTTGTCTGGTAAGAATCTATCGGTAATATAGCGTTGCGAGAGTTCCACGGCGGCGATCACGGCCTCGTCCCTTATACGGACCTTATGATGGGCTTCATATTTTTCTTTAAGCCCTCTGAGGATAGAAATAGCACTTTCCGTATCTGGTTCGTTGACCACGACTCTTTGAAACCTACGCTCTAATGCCTTGTCCTTTTCAAAGTATTTCTGATACTCGTCCAAGGTAGTTGCCCCTATTGCCCGCAATTCACCACGGGCCAGAGCTGGCTTCAATATATTTGCAGCGTCCATTGCCCCCTGGCCACCTCCTGCGCCAACCAGCGTGTGAATCTCATCTATAAAAAGTACAATATTCCCATCGGAAGAGGTAACTTCCTTGATCACCGCTTTCAGGCGTTCCTCAAACTCCCCCTTATATTTGGCTCCGGCGATCAGCGCACCCATATCTAGGGAATAAATGATTTTGTCTTTCAGGTTTTCGGGTATATCCCCCTGAATAATCCTGTGCGCAAGGCCCTCTGCTATAGCCGTTTTACCCGTTCCAGGCTCCCCGACCAGCATGGGATTATTTTTTGTTCTTCTCGAAAGTATCTGTAGAATGCGACGAATTTCCTCGTCCCTCCCAATAACCGGATCTAACTTACCACTATCTGCCAATTCATTTAGATTGCGGGCATATTTGTCGAGCGAATTATAGGTGTCCTCGGCACTTTGAGAGCTTACATTGCCTCCTTTACGCAATTCCTCCATTGCTGCCTTCAGATCTTTTTCAGTAACCCCCTGGTCCTTTAAAATTTGCGAAATTTTGCTTTTCGACTTGAAAATAGCCATTAATAAATGCTCAATGGACACATACTCATCCTTCATCTTCTTTGCTATAATGCCCGCCTCGTTAAGCGTCTTCCCCGCTTCACTGGAAAACATAAGTTCCCCTCCTGAAACTTTAGGGAAACTCTGTAGTTCTTTTTCCAGAATTTGTGAGATCAATGCGATGTTTACATTCAGTTTTTTAAGAATAAACGGCAAAACGTTCTCATCTACTTCCGAAACCGCTTTAAACAAATGTTCATTTTCCACCTGTTGATGCTCCAGGGCCTGGGCAAGTTGCTGAGCCTGCTGGATAGCTTCCTGTGATTTTATTGTAAAATTATTTATATTCATTATCTTATATCTTTGTGCTGTTATTGTCTTTTTTTTAAAGGGGAATTCAACAACCTTACCATAACATTCAAACAGACAAAATGTCGTTTAAACCCTTAATAAATGGGACATTTAGGCAGTACTTTGATATTCTTTTAAACAGGACGCGTCTTGTCCGTAACTAAAGCAATGGGTATATTCAATTCGATATTCGGAAAGAAAATTTCAGAAGAGGAAAAAGAAAACAAGGCATTATCGTGGATGCCGCTTACCGCTATGGACCAACTGAATTCTATTGAAAAATTGTCAGCGGACAAGCCCCAAATCATATTTAAGCACTCCACCAGTTGCGGGATCAGCACTATGGTGTTACGATTATTCGAAGAGAATTATTCACTGGGACCTGAAAAGGCTGATTTGTATTATCTGGACCTCCATGGCTATCGGGAAATATCCAATGAAGTTGCAAATAAATTTAATGTGTACCACCAATCACCTCAGTTATTGGTGATCATCAATGGTGTTGCGGTGGCACACAATTCCCATGGTGCCATTGCAGAAATGGATTTAGACAAGTATGTACAAAAACGGGGGAGGTCTTAAAAGCCTATTCCGCGGTTAAGGCGAGTCCCGGCAGCTATCGGGACTCGCAATCTTTAGATCGTTGGTTGTAAGGCAAAAGTTAGTTCTCTGCGTTCGCAATGACACCTGTAATTAATTTTCAGACACCCTTTGAGTTTAGTTGAATTTATGCCGAACGATGATATTTTTCAGGCGGGATTTCAGATCCTCACCTGCGTCATATACCATTTGTTCGTTACTTGGGAATGGTACTGCAGCTAAATTAAGAAGTGACACCAGATCGTTTTCCAGGGCTCTTTTATCGCCATCGTAGTTGGCATAGACATGTTTGAACACAAATTCGCTTGAAAGGGGATAGGAGTTAACCGCCTGTTTGGTCTGCAAATCAATATAACTGACATTGCCAGCGACCCGGGCAGCCTTGTGCTGGGTGAACTGATAAAAATTACATCGCACGGTCTTAAGTCGGTCCACCTTTATTTCATTTCCCAGGCTGTCCTTAACCAGGTTACCGTTTTGATCCTCAAGATATTGATGGCCGTCTTTTATCTGCTTCTCCTTAATAATCTGTTTTTCACTTATTTGTTCCGGAGAGATGCTGATATCCTTAAAAGCTACCTGCATCTCGTAATCATAGTTCACATCAACAAGGGGGTTGGCATGGTACTCGGTCCATAGATCATCCAGTCCAAACGTATTGAAATTGAGCAATTCCTCCTCCAGGCGGGCAGGAACTATCTGTTGCGTATTGTTAACCATATTAACCTTTACGTAATCTAATCCTTTGGCATACGCCTGCTCCATTTTTTGCCTGGTATCCCTATAACCGGGATTGATCTCGTTGAGATAATTGAAATCATTATAGGAGCTCCTATAATCAAATTTAGTGGAGGCATCCTGCAATAAATCGGTAGCATTGTTATACAAATACTCCGAAAGGCTGGATTTGGACGTAAGAATTTGTTCGTCGTAACTTTTAAATGCAAATTTTGCATTTCTATTCTCATCATTTACCCGTAAGGGGAGCAAAGGCCTTATACGCTGCTGCATATTCTTTAGGGCAATATAGGTGTTATAAATAGCCTCATAGTTTGCCGGATTACCATCTTTTTTTAAAAATGCAATATTTTGCAACTCGCGTTCCGCATTCTTTTTATAAGCCTCCTCCAATAAAAGAATGTAAGGTTGATGCCCTTTTTTGCTTTTATTATCCGATAGATTTGCAAGAGCCTTATTGATGGCATTTGCATAATTTCCGGTATTGATTGCTTCCTGGGTTTTTTTAACCCCTCCGCAAGCAATCAGAAAAACCAAAAGAGTACAAAAAAATAGTGCTTTGTTCATGACGTTATGTTTTATGGTTTTGAAATCTAAAGCCAATAGCTGTGCCAAACCTGGCCTAAACCATAACGCAAATCGATGATCTATAGTATAATAGGGATGAAAACACTAAAAAACGGGTGTTTATTTCTTTTTAGGCTGCCATGGGGGGAGTAACTTAGTGACGACTTCTCCAAAACCTATTCGGACGCCATTTTTTTCGCAATGGCCTTTAAGGGTAACGGTATCATAATCGTGTATGGAGGTTCTGGTTTCACCATTGCTAAGTGTTATGGGTTTTGTTCCCTGCCAGGCCAGTTCTAACATGGAGCCATAAGAATCAGGGGTAGTACCCGATATGGTGCCGCTTCCCATCAAATCGCCGCTATTTATCTTACAACCATTTACCGTATGATGCGCCAGCTGCTGGGCCATGGTCCAGTACATGTATTTGAAATTCGATCTGGTTACAGGGGTAGGGGTGCCATTTTCCGGGGTAATTGCCACTTCCAGATGTATGTCAAAGCTTTTATCACCTTGCTGTTGAAGATAGGGAAGTGGCTGAGGGTCTTGTTTAGGACTTGCTACCCGGTAAGGTCGCAGAGCATCCATGGTAACGATCCAGGGAGAAATTGAGGATGCAAAGCTTTTGGCTAAAAAGGGGCCAAGAGGAACATATTCCCATTTTTGCATGTCCCGGGCACTCCAATCGTTAAATAATACAAGTCCAAAAATATAGTCTTCGGCCTCTTCAACAGGTACGGGTTCGCCCATTGCATTGGCATCTGTCGTAATGAATGCCATTTCGAGTTCAAAGTCAACCATCTGTGAGGGGCCGTAAACCGGCGTCTCGGCTCCCTTGGGAAGGGTTTGACCCTTAGGTCTTCTAATAGGAGTGCCACTTGGAATAATGGTTGAACTTCTGCCATGGTACCCAACAGGCAAATGCAGCCAATTGGGGAGTAAAGCGTTCTCCGGATCGCGGAACATTTTTCCTACGTTCGTTGCATGTTCCTTACTTGAATAGAAATCTGTATAATCGCCGATCTGCACGGGAAGTTGCATCTCTATCTCCTCCATGGTGAATAACACTATCTGCTGGTGCTCCTTATGGTTTTGTAGCTCGCTGTTGGTGCTGTCAAAAATCTCACTAATACGATTTCTCACGAGGCGCCAGGTCTGCTTCCCATCCGAAATAAAATCGTTTAGGGTATCCTGCAGGAAGATATCATCGGTTAAAGGAATGTCTTTAAAATAACCCAATTGGTGCAGGGCACCCAGATCTATTGCATGGTCGCCGATCCTAGTGCCAATGGTAATGATATCGTCTCTCGTTAAGAAAACGCCAAAGGGAATATTTTGGATTGGAAAATCGGATTTCGGAGGTACCGGAATCCATGATTTTTTTGAAGGATCATTCGATTTTATGGGCATATTACAGTTGTTAATGTATGTTTGATAAATTCCTGATCAAATATATTATTTTCTTCCAATTAACGATGGGCAATTTGTACTTTTACCCATGATTTAACAGAATAAAGCAACTATGCAACGGGACCATGAAATTTTTGATTTAATCGAAGAGGAAAAAGAACGGCAAATGAACGGAATTGAGCTAATTGCCTCGGAGAATTTTACAAGTGAGGCCGTAATGGAGGCCGCCGGGTCCGTTTTAACCAACAAATATGCCGAAGGATATCCGGGCAAGCGCTACTACGGGGGTTGCGAGGTTGTGGATAAGGTGGAGCAGCTGGCCATAGACAGGGCCAAGGAATTGTTTGGGGCTGCCTATGCAAATGTGCAACCACACTCGGGCTCACAGGCAAATTCAGCTGCGTACCACGCCTGCCTGCAACCCGGGGATACCATCCTTGGCTTTGACCTCTCCCATGGAGGGCATCTCACTCACGGGTCTCCCGTAAATTTTTCAGGAAAATTGTACAAGCCGGTCTTTTATGGGGTTGAGGAGTCTACCGGGGTCCTGAATTATGATAAAATCCAGGAGATCGCCACCAAAGAAAAGCCAAAATTGATTATTGCCGGAGCTTCGGCATATTCCAGGGATATGGATTTTAAAATATTCCGGGAAATTGCGGATAGTGTAAATGCCATTCTGCTGGCAGATATAGCTCATCCGGCAGGATTGATAGCAAAAGGCATTTTAAACGATCCAATGCCTCATTGCCATATTGTGACCACAACTACACATAAAACTTTGCGGGGGCCGCGGGGAGGGATGATTATGATGGGAAGCGATTTTGAAAACCCTTTTGGCTTAAAACTGAAGAACGGAAATTTAAGAATGATGTCGTCTCTGCTCGATTTAGCCGTTTTCCCCGGAAATCAGGGAGGCCCGCTGGAACATATCATTGCGGCGAAAGCGATCGCCTTCGGCGAAGCCTTGAGCGATGATTTTTTAAACTATATGTTGCAGGTCAAGAAAAATGCTGCTGCAATGGCCACTGCATTTGTAGAAAAGGGGTACAATATCATCTCCGGAGGTACGGACAATCATATGATACTTATTGATCTCCGCAACAAGAATATTACAGGAAAGGACGCTGAAAATGCACTGGTAAAGGCCGATATCACAGCAAACAAAAATATGGTACCCTTTGATGATAAGTCTCCTTTTGTAACCTCGGGCATCCGACTGGGCACGCCAGCAATAACTACCCGGGGTTTAAATGAAGGGGAAATGGCTATCATCGTAGCGTATATAGACCAGATTATCCGGCATCCCGAAGATGGGTTGGTAACGGAATCCGTAAAACTGCAGGTGAATGAATTAATGAAAGGAAGGCCTCTGTTTGTGGGCTAAAATTGCCGTAAATGGAAAACCAATAGCCCTATTTACTGGTTTTCCATTATAAATCAATGATTGAGCATATACAAGTCGCCTGAAATAAAAGATTTGTTGCTCAGATCATAGATCACGGCATCTTCTGCGCTATCAAAATATATTCCCCAGAAAGAGAAGTAATCCCTACTACTATTTTTTGCGGATTTTATATTTGACAGCAGATTATGATTCTCCCAAGTATTTTCTTCAAATACGGGGATATAAATTTCGTAGGGAGATTCTGTAAGGCCTTTGGTAATGTGGACGTAGTTTTCCGCGACGGAATTGATTATGGCGCCAAATTGCTCTCCAATACTTTGATCGTATATCCTTTTTATTATAATTGAGGAGTCGTTTAGGAATATCGATAACTCTTCAATATCTATCGGCAGGCTGTTTAATTCGTTGAGTTTGGCAAGAACCGAGGCAAAAGCATTAGTCCTCGTCTTGGTTCCTTCACGCTTGGATACACCGCCCCAGGTACCTTTTTGATAATGAAAAAGAAGTTCTACCAATTCAATATTGCAATTCATTTCGATAACCAGACTTCCAATATTTTTGTCCGAAGAGCAGTTGCTAATGCTTAATTCAGAAAAATAATCCCTTTCCAGACTTCTTTTAAATGCATCCAACCCGTTCAATTGCGGGTTGCTGTCTAGTTGCAGTTTTAAATTATTTCTAAAGTTATCGTGATGTATTGGCATATAAACCCCGGTGTTAAGGTATAGATTTGGTCAAAATTAATGTTAATAATTCACAGGTGATTATAGAAAAACCATAGACTTTTAAGGGTTTTTGTATAAAAATTTAAAGGGTGTGCGGTATTGAAGTTGTAATTCCATTAAAAAATGCAAAGGGGACGGTTAGATAAATCCCCTGTTCTTGGATTCTTCTATCAGTGCCTGATCGTTTTGTTTTTCAACTCCGAAGAGGGTTTTGAGTTGGCGCTTTTTAAGCTCAATGCTAGCAAGAGATAGGGATACATGCTTTACAATGTCCTTTGTTTTTGTGCCTATTGACAGGTGATACAGAATTTTTTTGTCATTGTCGTCCAGATTAAAATCATTCGCCATTTTTTTCCGTATAGCCGCTAAGGCCTTTTGGGTGTAGTAAGGCGGTTTGGTTAATACCGTCCGGACCATGGCCTGAAGGGACATTTGATCGATTTCCGTTTTAACCATATAACCTTCAGGATCAACGGAAGTAAGAATGCTGTTTATCCGGTAGTTATCACTGAAGGATGACATAAATACGATCTTGGAGGAGGGCGAAACTTCCCTTGCATAGATCCCAAGTTCTTCCCCGGTCTGGGGAGTGCCCTCCGTTGATTGCGTTAGTTGAATATCTAACAGGACAATGGCATATGGAATAGATTTTGACGCATCCTTGATCTTTTGCTTTGCACCATCAAAAGTTTTGGCCGTATCCATTTGAACTTTATAGCTGCCAAAATCAGTATCCTCCAGGATAAACTTATACCCCAGAGTCGTCATTTCATGGTCATCTACCGCCAATATTCTTACAACATCCATTTTTTAATTCAGACTTTATGCAGCATACCACTGGTAATTGATTTTACGCCAGCTTCGGATTTTGGTTTGTAATAGGGAATGTGGATATTGACCTTCGTACCTTTTCCCGGGGCGCTGCTAACTTCCCAGCTTCCATCTAATTTTTCCACCCTTGATTTTATATTTTTATGCCCAATCCCTTTTTTTCCTTTTTTGGTATCAAATCCCTTGCCGTCATCCCTGATCGAAATTAAAAGTTCTTTCCCCGTGGCATTGAATTCCAGAGATACATTTTGTGCCTGTGCATGTTTCAGACAATTCATGAGACATTCCTGAACAATCCTGTACAAATTTATCTTAATGTCTGCAGTTAAATTATCCCAATCCGTGTCTTTGTCGTAGGCAAAGTTATGTTGTAGTGAGGCTGTTGCTCCAACAGATTGCAATAATTCCTGAATGGAGATAATAAAGTTATGAAATTTTTGATACGCCGCGTCATTCAATTCATGAGAAATAGTGCGAATCTCTTCCTGCACTTCCTGCAACTTTGCAATGGCTTGTGAACGCATGGCGACGGCATCGGTATCCGACTTATTATTTAAACCCAGAAGTACCATACGGGCTCCGTTCATTTCGCCTAAAACCCCATCGTGTAATTCTTCGGAAATTCGTTTTTGTTCAGATTGTTTGCCCTCTTCTACTTTTTGTTTTTGTGACAGCATAAGATTAAAGATCTCATTGTTGGCTTCCTGCTGCTGTTGCTGGAAACGCAGTTTTTGGTTTTTAGCCCGCTGGTCAATTATAATGAAAGTGGCGAGGGCGAGAAGTAGGAGTCCGGCGGCAATCCCTATCCATAACTGACGTTGTCTTGCCAGCAGTTCATTTTGGGCAACAACTTCATCGGTCTCAAAACGGATACGGGCAAATTTATTCCGGATATGCCGCTCTGCCCTTTGCAGGCTGTCATTTAAAGCAATGTATTCCTGGGTGTATGACGTTGCGTGTCGGGGATCGAGTTTGGTGATCAATGCTAAAGTTTCGAGCAGTCGTTGATTGTTGCTACTTAATTCTGCAAACCTCTTTGCTCTTAGGGCATACTCCAACGCCGTCGCGGTGTCACCTCTAGCCAGGTAATATTCCGCTAAATTAAAGTTGCTCCTGGAAATACCCGTCAAATCCTTAATACTATCCCTGATTTTTAGGGCTTCCCTGAATTTGTTTAGAGCTTTCGAGGAATTCCCTAATTTGAATTCGCTATATGCCATATTATCCAAAGCGCTCGCATAGTCACCTGGATAAATTAATTTCAGATTATTATCAACCAGAACTTTTTTGTAATAGCTGATTGCTTCAGAAAACAATCCCCGCTCCTTATAAACATTTCCGATATTATTTTGCAATAAATTTGAAATCGTATTGGAATTATCCAGTTTTTCAGCGTAAGCAAGCGCTTTTTTGTAATATTCTATAGAGCTGTCATATTCTCCCAACTCTTTCGTAATCGATCCAAGGTTGTTATAGCTATTGTATAGTTCCTTGTATTTTTTTAAAGGTGTAAGCAGTTCAATGGCCCTAATGGTATTAATTTCGCTGCCCGTATAATCCTTTGCTCTTCCCTGCTCCACAGCCATATTGTAAAGCATTCTTGCTGCCAGGAAATTATCTCCGGAGTCGCTGAACTCTTCATGTGCCAAAGAAAAAAAATAGTAGGCACTATCGCGTACTGCCATCCTACTAAAGAAATATGCCAAATCCCAATGTGCCTCGGCAAGCGCAATGGTATCCCCTATTTTTGAGGCGAGATAAATTGTTTTGATATTGGTATTTCTGAATTTTGACGAGTCATTCAAATTCAAATATCCAAGGGATATTTTGGAAAAATATTTGGTTCTAATAGAATCGTTCCTTTCTCCGATAGCAGCTTCATGGGCTTTTTCAAGTGACTCTTCTCTTTTTTTGTTATTTGTTTCATTATCTCTTCCCTCGTCGATCCAAAGCTGAATACTATCTTTAGTTTGAATAGAAAGGTGCTCCTTATTATCAGACCCGTTATTGCCACAAGATGAGGTCATCAGTGCCAGGAAATATAAAATCCCGAAAACATTTGATCGGCGTATTTTAAAAAAAGAGTATAACATCACAATGCCAAGATAAAAAAAGAGCCTCAAATAAAATATTTAAGGCTCTATATATTATCGGTAATTTTACTTAGTTGTCTCTGCCATCACTATGAATAATATCATCATCATTGGCTGAGATATCCAAATTCTGATATAACGCATCTGTCTCCGCAACAGTGCTTTCAGGCTGGCAAGAAAACATGCCCATACTCATTACTACAACTGCTACTACGCTGAATACTTTTTTCATTTTTAAAGGTTTTAAGGGGGTTAGTAATTTCACTTTGTTAGCTTGATACTAAACTAAGCAGCTTCCCTAGAGGTTATTGTGCAGGAAAAAAAGTTTTAGTGAAACGCGTAGTTTTCAGGGTAATCAGCCCACATTTGAGAGAATTGCTTCAATTCAGCGTAGAAATCGTATTTTTTGATAGTATTTTTTTGAGTCCGTCTATATTCTCCTTGTAAGATTTCGAAAAGGGCAATTGTGTCTTTCCGGACTTCAGGGCGCAGATAGATTTGCCATAGTTGATCCGGGATACATGGTTCACATTTAAAATATAACTTTGATGAACCCTGATAAAATTGGCGGGAAGCTTTTTTTCAAAAGTTTTTAATGTTTTGTAGGCACTGATGGTACGCCCGTCTTTCATAATAAAATCGGTGGCATTGTTATCAGCCTTTAGATACAAGATCTCGTCGGTATCCAGATATTGAAAATCCTTGTATGATTTTAAACACAGGGTCTGGGCAGTAGCCTCCTTTGGCATTTTTTTCCTTAGCCGGAGTATGGTCTTACGGATGTCAAACTCGCTGTAGGGCATTAGCCAGTAATCGAAGAAATTATTTTTTAATGCCTCGTAAGCGTATTGCTTACTTTTAGATATGCCTATAATTAAGGGGATATCCTTAACATATTGATGCAATTCCGTAATCATCTGAAAATACTCGTAAGCAGCGTCATTCAAATTTACAAAAACGATATCCGGGAGATGCTTAAGAATGGCATTCAAGCCGTCCCCATTGTTGCTGGCGTGCCCCACACACATAAAGTCGCCATAATCCTCCAGATAGTGCTGCAACTGCAAGTTGGAAGTGGCGTCAGAATCAATAATGGTGTAGGTATACTCCATACCGTAAAATTTGAGTACAAATTAGTGATACAAATTGAGAAAGTATTATATATTTACCATAGAAAAACTAAGGTTTTCGTTATAAATCATTGAAAATGAGGGTTTTTGACAGAAAAATCTGTCATTGAATCCCTAAAACCGTAATTTTTAGTCCAAAAGAAGGTGTTGGTGGGCGCCCAGATCTGGCACTAAAGTCCTGTCCTTCCCTAAAATATCCAAAGGTACCAAAAAGGCGGTTTCCACATTTGCGTTGCCAATGGCATCTGAGGCAGGGCCAATCTGAAAATCGTTGCCCGCGGTGTTACGAAAGTCGGGCTCTCCATTAAGAAGCAGGTCTGAAAAAAAGATAGGATTTTCGAAATTGTACAAGGGGTCTTCAGTGAACTGTCCGCTGATATCGCGAAACTTCAATATACAATTGGTAAATGCGAAATTAAAGGCGTTTGTCCCATTCGAATTTAATATCAATTCCAGAGAAGTATTGCCATCTATAATGCAGTTCGCAAAGTTGGCTTTTATGAGATCCTTCGCCGGCGACCCATTTGGACCATGACTGTCCATATTACTAATTGTCAACGCCGGCCCGTTTCTAAATCCGTTGCTCCAGTAATTGGCAATGGTCGTATGTATGAAGGAATAAGCACCTCCCAGGCTGCATATCAGCGAGGTGTTGCCTGCGTTTCCCAGCACCAGATTTTCAGCTTCTATTTGAGATCCCCGAGCCCATAGATTTACAGTGGCACTGTTGTAAATTTGTGAATTTTTTATGGTAAGGGTGGGGCTATTTGATGTTGAAAGGCCCTCCACCAGTAGTCCAACACTTGCATTTTTAATAGTAAGGTGTTCGATAAAGTTATTACGACTTCCTTCCGAAAGCCAGATGGTTCCCCATTGCCCCGCTACGTCGGCAAAACCGGTTTCCAGTCTGTCCCCTTCAAATATGACCTCATTTTCCAGGATTTCCCGGTCCGTGCTCAGTGAACCCTGGATCCCAAGCGTACCCGCCCGGCCCACAAGAATTCCCGAATCTTTATGAAAATAGACGCGAGTACCAGCTTCCATTGTAAGCATTGTGTTCTCGGAAACTGCAGCGTATCCATAAATAACATATGGTTTCTCATTTGTAAATTGCAATTGTTCGTCGCTGAGTACAAAGCCTTCAATCCGAATTTCATTCCCATTGTCATCGAGTCCCAGTAACAATGTTTCTTTGCTGCCATCGGCCAATTTGGAGGGATATAGAAAAATCGCATCCCTCACCAGAGTTACCAGCGGTACTTCCTGCAGGTTGGTACCGGAATCGAACTGAATGACATCGGTATATAAAAACTCATTCCGGTTTACCGGAGCGATATCGAAGGTAGTCTCGATAAAAATAAAAATACTATCCCTGGCCAAAATGGGAATATTTCGGAATTCTTTACCTGCAATGCCGTCCACGTTAAGCCGGTAACCGCTGTTGTGACCCTCCCCCAGGCTTATGGAAGGGATTTGAATATCGTCTCTGCCGCGGTTATACACTTTAAGGGTATACGTACTGCTGCCTATGTTGGTGAAAACAGTGTCGAGGTATACGGTATCTTTTGAGAATTCCAGGCTACCGGTATTGACCTCGTATCCGAAGTCCTTTCTGCAGGAACTCCATAAGATTACCAGAAACAGGATGGGAAGAAGACGGGAATAACGACACATGACTTTTTAACTCTGCTTGGCCTCAAATATTGCGCTGATCTCCCCGGAAATTCTCATAGGACGAAACGTTTTCGGGTGTAGCAGACACCAGGAAGTTCTGGATTCCAAAAGCAACTCTCCGCTTTCTTTGTTTCTCATTTCTACCATTCGAACGGAAGTTGCTCCCTTTGTCCCGGCAATGTAGGTTTTGGCGGTAATTATATCGCCCAATTTAGCGGCGCCCTTATAGGTAATATTGTGATTTTGAACAACCCATATAACCTCCTTCATAATTTTTTTTGGAACGCTCTTTTCCCAATGCTCTTTTGATATGTCCTGAATCCATTGAACGTAGCGTACATTGTTAACGTGCTGTAGTTCGTCGAGATCTTCTGTAGCAACAACTATCGTCTTTTCATAGGTCTCCATTATTTCTTTTCTTTATCCTCACCTCGAATAATTTATCCCAATATTTCCCTGTCACAAAGAACGTCTTGTTTCCGGGATGGTATGCCACTCCGTTGAGGACGGCGTCGGCATTGTCTTTTGTCTCCGTCTTACCCTTTAATCCACCAAAATTAATAACGCCTTCAATAGCCCCGCTTTTCGCATCTATGATCATCATACTTTCTTTCTGCCAGACATTGGCATAAATTTTACCGTCTACATATTCCAGTTCATTGGCTTTATTAAAAATTGATTTATTGGTAACTGTCTCTATATGATCCTCTTCGGTAAGGGTGTCGGGGTTTAATAACCAGATCTTTTCGGTTCCGTCACTTTTGAATAGTTTTTCACCATCGTTAGCCAGCCCCCAACCTTCCTTACTTTCCCCGTATTGGAAGCTGCCCGATCTCTTAAAAGTGTCCAGGGCATAAACAAAACCCATCTTGCTTTGCCAGGTTAACTGGTAAATCTTATTGTTTAAAATCGTGATACCCTCTCCGAAAAATGTATTTTCAAGATCTATTTGATCCAAAACCTTACCGGTTCTGTAGTCTACTTTTCTCAAGGAGGACTTGCCTTTTTTTCCGGTGCTCTCATATAACGTGTCATTATGAAATTCCAATCCCTGCGTAAAGGCTTCCCTGTCATGAGGATACTCATTTAAAATTTCGTAGGTATACACTTCAGGCTCGCTGGCCGACAAAACCTTAATTGTTTTAGAGATACCCACAGACTTCCCTTCATATTCTACCCTGGCATCCAATACTTTATTGCCGAGTTTTGGGATATTCAAGGTGATTTTATTTCCTGTAAGGGGTAACTCGTTGCCATCGATAGAATAGGTGACGTTGTCTATAGTTTTATTCTCTTTGTTATCAAGAGTTACGGCAATGGATTGGTTGACCTGGAACAAATTTTTATTGCCTTCCAGGTTAATATCAAAAATTTGTGCGGGATTCTTTTCCCCGCCACAAGATAAAACCAGAATCAAAATACTGCTATACGCAATAATCTTCAGGGAATTCATAGGGTTATTCTGTTTATTATTACACTGTTTGAGATTTGTATTATTCTTTTGAAGTTTTGAAATGAACTTATGAGCTGTTAAGAGAGCAAAAATAGAAAAAGAGTATTAATTTGACCACAAAATGTAGGTAAGTGTTGAATAATTATCCGACCCCAAACTTCAAACCTTTCACATATTAACAAGGTAATAATTTAAGAATTATTGTTGTCCGGTTAAGACGTAAGACCGCTGCGCCACAAGACATAAGACGTAAGACTTGATCGTGACCAACCGAAATCATACAGTTGATTCCGCGTGCCAAAGGTACGTTCATACTTGTTGGCAATGTATGAAAAGCAAGCCCTTGGATAACAAATATAATGGGAACGCCCAATATACTTGCAGTTAAAAAGTTTTACCGAACAACAATATTTAAGAATATAAAAAGATTGTCCAAAATTTAAAAGGTTGTATCTTTGTAGTTGGCAAGTCCTACACGACCAGCTCCTGCAGAATCCCCCAGGGTGGGAACGCAGCAAGGGTATGTGGTTGTAGCGGTGCGATGTAGGTAGCTTGCCTTTTTTTGTGCCCCAAACCTTTTAGGATGCATCTTGAATTTTTTTAGGGGGTTCTTCAGGGAAATAACAGAGTTGCTGTATTTGTTATGCTGGCATCCAAAGCTTTATATCCATATTTCCATTCTCACTGTTTTATTTGTTTATTTGTGCTATTATGGAGCAGAAGGTTGTATTGATCACGGGCGGGTCTTCCGGAATTGGCAGAGCTATTGGATCATTTCTGAAATCCAAAGGATGCAAAGTATATGGCTCAACCCGTAATAAAGATAAGCACCCCGAATTTATGGATTTTGAGCTTTTGGAACTGGATGTGAGGGATAGGGGAAGTATAACCAGGGCCATTGATGAAATTTTGTCCAGGGAAAACAGAATCGATGTGTTGGTGAACAATGCGGGGATTGGTATCACAGGCCCAATTGAAGAGACACCCCATGAGGAGATTTTAAAGGCTTTTGAAACCAACTTTCACGGAGCCATTCACATGACAAAGGCCGTTTTGCCGCTGATGCGCAGGCAACAAACCGGGTTAATAATTAATATCACTTCCATTGCCGGATATATGGGATTGCCTTACAGGGGCCTGTACTCCGCAAGCAAAGGAGCACTGGAATTAATTACGGAAGCACTACGCATGGAAACAAAGGATTTCGGGATACATATTACCAATTTGGCGCCGGGCGACTTTGCAACGAATATTGCCTCAGGTCGCTATCATGCTCCCGTTGCGGAAACCTCACCCTACAAAAACGCCTATGAAAACACCCTTAGGCTGATGAACGAACATGTGGATCGCGGACAGGATCCTATTAAGGTAGCTGAAAAAGTATATAAAATCATCAATACGAAAAAACCGAGAGTACATTACAGGGTGGGAAACCCAACACAGAAATTTTCTTTGGTTTTAAAGAAACTATTACCTGATAAAGTCTATGAGAGACTACTGTTAAATCATTATAAGTTGTAATTTAGCCCACACACATACAACTGACCGTTGGGACTTATCGGAAAGCGAATCTTTTAATAACTAAAAATTAATTAAATGAAATTTTTTATAGATACGGCCAATTTGGACGAGATAAAAGAAGCACAGGAACTTGGCGTTTTAGACGGAGTGACTACCAATCCGTCATTAATGGCCAAGGAGGGTATTACCGGTCGCAATAATATTCTAAAACATTATGTCGATATCTGCAATATCGTGGATGGAGATGTATCTGCGGAAGTGGTTGCGACAAAATTTGATGAAATTGTAAAGGAGGGAGAAGAATTGTCGGAGTTGCACGAGCAAATCGTTGTTAAAGTACCGATGATCAAAGATGGCGTGAAAGCGTTGAAATATTTCTCGGGAAAGGGCATCCGCACCAATTGCACTTTAGTTTTCTCACCTGGACAGGCCCTGTTGGCGGCAAAAGCGGGAGCCAATTATGTGTCTCCTTTTATCGGCAGATTAGATGATATAGCTACTGACGGATTAAACCTTATTTCGGAAATCAGACTTATTTATGATAATTACGGCTTTGAGACAGAAATACTTGCGGCATCCATAAGACATACCATGCATGTTATTGATTGTGCCAAAATTGGAGCGGATGTTATTACCGGGCCGCTATCTTCAATCGAGGGATTGCTGAAACACCCTCTTACGGATATTGGTTTGGAAAAGTTTCTATCAGATTACAGAAAGGGCAATAAATAGTCCGCCGTATTTAGGGGGTTTGAATTTTAAAGGTGGAGGAGGTTCTTCCTCTAGAAAGAGGTATACATATTTGCAAAAGCATCTACAATTACCCCATTTTTCACTATAATGCTTTTGTTCGGGTCATAAATGATAAGTGAGTGCGCAACTTCTTCAAAATTACTCGCCCAATATTGTTCGTTCTTATCCAAATGGTTAGATTCAACTAATGTTTTCCAACGCGATTGATCTGTTCTCAAATTAATTCCGACAAATGTATATTGGGGATGCTTTTTCTTAAGTTTTCCAACGTGCCGTGTAATGTTCTTAAAATGACCTTCTTCAATTCCTGACCAAAAATAAAACACCACCTGCCTGTCGCCGGCAATTTGCTTTAAAGAAACTTTTTCATTTTCAATGTTGTAAACGGAAAGGTTTGGTAATTCGTTGTCGGGTTGTATTTTTTTGATGCCTTCATACAAATCGGTGATCTCATTCATATGTTTGTTGTTTCCGGAAAGGCGCTGAAAAGTGTCTATAAAATCCTTAATGTTGTCCTCGCAATCGGGATTTAATAAATAATTTACTGCAAAATGCCTGAACAAATTATCTCTTAATTCCGTGTGCTTGATGAGACTATCGGTCAATTTGAGTTTATGCATATTATAATGCAACTTATTCGAAGCCAGGTCCATTTCGTCACCACACCCCTTTTTACATTGCATATAGGCAAGATTACCCAAATGGAATATCATAAATTTATAGTAGGGCCTCAGATAAGTCAGTTCATCATCATTAAAATCCACCTCTGAACGATAAGCATAGAAGTCTTCCGGTAATTTATGCATCGATTTTTCACCCTTTTGGTTTTTATGATAAAACGGATATGCTTCTTTTGGGATGAGTGAACTGTAAACGATCCCGGCTTTGGCCATGTTAAAGGCGCCCTTGGATAGTTCAAATTCAGAAGTCAGTAATTCAAGTGCCTGAAGTTTATCTGTTTGGAGGGAATCGATCTTTGCGCGAAAAAAGTCGGGTTCTAAACCGTATAGGGAATATACAAATTCTTCTTCTTTTTCATTGGCGAGAAACATTTCAAGAAGAAAATTATTTACCTCTTCACCCTTTCCGGAAAAAACAAGTGATTCATCAAATTGTAGGGTATTTAACCGCATTTGCAGACTATCGCCGGGCTCCAGGTACACATACTGTACTTCGGGGTGGTGGTAAAAATGATGAAGTCCTGCCCGGACAGAGTCCAGGTGAAAGCTAAATCTATTACTCTCACCCAATTTAGCTGAATCCAGGACCACATCGCCCCGGTAAAGAACAACATAATCGCTGGTAGGGTTCACTATTTCGCCGGCAAAAAATACAGTTGGGGATTCCTTTTTCTTTTCAGCACAACCCATCAATAAGAAAAGTGAGAGACAAAATAAAAATTTGTTCATATGGATAAATCTGCCGTATTGTACACAAAACTAGGCAAACCCGTAAGCCCCGGCTGTTAATGGCTAGTTAAAAATTGATAATTGTAGTTAAGGCATCGATTAAAAGCAAGGGATCGTGGTTTATTGGTAAGACAGTTTTTTATGCTATTTTTGCAAAAATTTTAAAGGAGCAATTATGTTAGCGGTATCAAATTTATCGGTGCAATTTGGAAAAAGAGTGTTGTTTGATGAGGTGAACGTCAGTTTTACACAAGGCAACTGCTATGGCATCATCGGGGCCAATGGCGCCGGAAAATCCACCTTTTTAAAAATTCTGTCTGGCCAGATTGATCCCACTTCCGGCCAGGTACAATTGGAACCCGGCAAGCGAATGTCCGTTTTGGAGCAGGACCACAATGCCTATGATGATCATACCGTTCTGGAATCTGTAGTAATGGGCAATAAGCCATTATTTAATATAAAGCAGGAAATAGATACCCTCTATGCGGATTATACGGATGAAAATGCGGATAAAATTGGGGAGCTACAGGTCGTATTTGAAGAAATGAACGGCTGGAACGCGGACAGCGATGCCGCCGCACTCCTATCTAATTTAGGCATTCCCGAAGCATTGCATCACTCCTTAATGTCGGATATAGATTCCAAACTAAAAGTCCGGGTATTGCTTGCCCAGGCTCTTTTTGGAAATCCGGATGTGCTCATTATGGATGAGCCTACAAATGACCTGGATTACGATACCATCAGTTGGCTGGAAAATTTTCTGGCTGACTACGATAATACGGTGATCGTTGTTTCGCACGACCGGCATTTTCTGGACGCCGTATGTACCCATGTGGCGGACATTGACTTTGGAAAGATCAACCCGTACTCAGGGAATTACACATTCTGGTATGAAAGTAGTCAGTTGGCTGCGCGCCAAAGGGCCCAGCAAAATAAAAAAGCTGAAGAAAAAGCCAGGGAGTTGCAGGAGTTCATACAACGGTTTAGCGCCAATGTTGCGAAAAGCAAACAGGCAACTTCGCGAAAAAAAATGTTGGCAAAGCTCAATGTTGCCGAAATTAAACCTTCGAGTAGAAGGTACCCTGCCATTATTTTTGACAGGGAACGAGAGGCTGGGGATCAAATTCTCAATATTGAGAAACTGGCGGCAAGTACCGAAGACGGAGAGGTATTGTTCCGGAATGTCAATATTAATCTTGCAAAAGGTGATAAGGTAGCTGTAATATCCAGGGATTCCAGGGCCACTACGGCTTTTTATGAAATTATAAATGGTAACAGAAAGGCTGAAAATGGTTCTTATCACTGGGGAATTACCACCACCCAATCCTATTTGCCGGCAGATAATTCCGATTTCTTCAATACTAACGGCAACCTGGTGGATTGGTTGCGGCAATGGGCCAAAACCGAAGAAGAAAGGGAAGAAGTTTTTATCCGGGGGTTTTTGGGAAAAATGCTTTTTAGCGGGGAGGAGGCGCTTAAAAAGTGTTCTGTACTCTCAGGAGGTGAAAAAGTGCGATGTATGCTTAGCAGAATGATGATGCTCAGGGCCAATGTTTTAATGCTCGACGAACCTACAAACCACCTGGACCTGGAAAGTATTACAGCTTTTAACAACTCCTTAAAAAACTTTAAAGGAACGGTTTTATTTACGACTCACGATCATCAATTCGCTCAAACTGTGGCAAATAGGATCATAGAATTGACGCCAAAAGATACTATAGACCGATATTTGACGTTTGATGAGTATATGTCCGATAAGACTGTCAAGGAACAAAGAGAAAAAATGTACTCGGTTCCGGCATAGTAGTATTGGTTCCCAAATCTCAATGCTATGAATACCTACAGAATATGCTTGATGCTTATGGCTGTACTTGCCCTGGGCTGCAACAAATCCGATAATGGGCCAACCAATGGCCTAAACGGCCCCAACGTCGATGCTGATTACTCCGTTCTTTTAACCGCTGATGGCATCCTTTCAGAGGCATTGCTGAACGCCAACGCCGAAGTAATCACTCTAAACCCCGCAACCAGCGCTTTCGAAAGTACCTCGGTCCCCGAACTAAGCTTCAGGGAGGGAACCGTGCTAAGTTTTTATAATGAAAAAAGCAACTGTACAGGGGAGATAACCAGCTTTGATTTTAGTGATTATTCTTTCAAAAAGTTAGGGGTTTTTGACGATATTCAAAGTTGCCAGATTGAAGTAAGGTCTATAACCCACTCCGGGACGGCTATTTATCTGGTGTATGGCATTCCGGGTTCCGGAGCTAAAAAAACCCATTACTTTATCAGAATGGTGGATGTTGCTTCTTCCGGAGCTACTTTTACAGAAACCGAATTGGACAAGGAACCCAGGCAGATTATTTTTTCCAACAATCGGGTGTTCATCCTTTCTTTGGATCCTGAAGAGGAAGAAGAAGAAAATGCGCTGGTTGTCTATAATACCGCGAGCGGGGAATTAGTTCATGATCTTGATCTGGATTCCGATGTGCAAATGATATTCAAAACTGTGGATGGGAATATTATGGTTAGCTACCCGGACCTGCATCTCATAATTAACAGCATCACCTTGGGGATTACGGATACCGTGAGATATAATGATGGCAAAGAACCTAAATTCGGTACTACCAAAGCCGCCTATTTTGATACCGGAGGGAATTTATATTATCCCATGCCTACCGGTCTTTCCGGTACCGAATATCCCAATATTCCGGGAGTTTATGATTTTAGCACAAATACGGCCGTTTTGTATTTCTACGAGAATTTCCTTACCGCAGAAGAACGCAACTTTGAATTCGAGATCGGCGATACCAGCATAGTCACGTATGACGCCGGAAATAATCTTATTCTCATAGGGTATAAAAAAGACGGGAATGCCAACAAGGGGGGTATTTTACGCATAAAACCCATTCCTGAACCCAAGTTTATTGATAACATTGACCTGAATGGGGTTCCATTTGAGATCTTTGTGAATTAGTACTTTTTTATTAGTGAAACCCCATTTTAATAATCCCGCTTTTTAGCGGGAGCGGTTAAAATGGATGTTTGAACCAACCCCGCTTTTTCAGCGGGGTCCAGGTTTAATACCTCGACCCTTGGGTCGATTCCTTCTATTGGGTCCAGGGCTTGCCCTGGGGTTTAATGCCATTTATTGTTGTTCTACAAAATTAGAAAAACGCCAGGGGGCAGATCTTCATTGCCCCCTGAATGCCATTTCGATAAGAAGAATACCCCACACCACTAATTAAGGAATTTACTCCTCCATATGGAGGGATTAAAGTTCTTGCCCAAAGCAAATCCGTAAAATATAACCACCGAAACGATACATTTGAACATAAAGAAAAATATGATCCAGAACTCGGCCGCGGAATTGGTTTTGGAGAACAACCCCTGAGGTACGAGGAGGGTGGTTATATAGCTGATCACAACAATGAGAAAAGTAAGATTTACGATACTTTTAAATGGCCACACCAAAAGTTTACGCAAAGGATGAAGATCATTACCCCATTTATGGACCAGGTAAAAATAATTGTTCCCGATCGGGGCAAATAATAAGGGATCGTCCTTGTCTTTCAACTTAAAGAGTTTAGAGGGAGCAATTATTTTATATCCCCGTAACTCCGTATTATGAACCTTCTCCAAGCGTTTGATTTTATTAACCGCTGCTTGTGGAATTTCACCTTTAAAATATTTGGTGTCTAAAAACCGAAGGCGGTAGTCTATGCAGATTTGCTTTATCTGGTCCAGATGGAATATATTTTTGGTTTCCAGCAGACTAAGATCAAAATTATTTTGGATTATCCGGCCCGTCCCGGCAAGGGTTTTTTCAATGCGTTCTTCTTTTTGTGTATCCCGATCGAGAAGGGCATATACATTGTCCAAAAGCATTTGCTCAGATATTTGCCGGTCCCGAACTTTTGAAAGTCGGGCCTCAATATTGGTTCTTTTTAATAGCATAGATCCTTTATTCTTGAGATGCTATCAAATTTAGTGATTGCTCCATTCTAAATCACTTTGATCTTATAAAAAATACGTGTTAATATTTTGTTAATTTCTATGAAATGCACTTTGGATTAATTGAATATCCGGGGCTTAATTGTATATTGTCGAGAGAATTTTACTGTTCGTCGATTATTTAATTTTAATCCCTTTCTTTACCCTATGAAATGCATGGCAAACCCCACAGTACTACTCTTTCTTTTATTTTCTTTTCTATCATTTGCCCAAGACAATTCTGAAGAGTTGGATAGATCTGTAGTAGATAACACCATTATTGAAAGTACCGCCGGCTCAAAAAATCACAAAACCTTATTGGCGGCTGTTAGAGCCGCGGATTTGGAAGCGACTTTAGACAGTGATGGACCTTTCACCGTTTTTGCGCCATCGGATATGGCATTTAAAAAATTATCGTCCGAAAGGATTGCCACCCTTTTAGATCCCGAGAATAAAAAAGAATTACACGCAGTACTTAGCTATCATATCGTAGCGGGAAATCTTACGGCTTCTAAAATTTTAAAAGCCATGTGCAGAGGAGCGGGCAAGGCTACTTTCACCACCATTCAGGGAGATGAAATTACTGCGACCATGGAGGGTATCGATATAGTCCTAACCGATTGGTACGGGAATACTGCCAGGATAACCACAGCGGATGCCAATCAGCGGAACGGCGTTATCCATGTTATAGATAGCGTAATTATGCCTAAGCACATTTAGGATTTATCGCAGTTCTGCCCCCAACTCCTTTTCGTAACGGTCCTGTAATTTTTTCATTGTCTTGTCGATCTGCTTATCCGTCAGCGTTTTATTGTCATCCCGGAGCGTATAGCTAACGGCATATGATTTTTTACCTTTGGGTAAATTCTCTCCGGTATACACATCAAAAAGAGTAATATTTTTTAGCAGATTATTCTCTGTCTTCAAGGCGATCTCGCAAACTTGTTTAAAGGTAATTTTATCGTCCAATAGAAGAGCGAAATCCCTTTTCACCTCGGGGTATTTTGGTATTTCATTATGGACAATAGTGTTTTTTGTGGCGTTCTCTGCCAAAAGATCCCATTTAAGATCGGCGTATAAAACTTCTTGTTTTATGTCAAATTCAGTGAGAAGGGCGGTTTGAACCACCCCTAGGGTAGCCACCTCCCGTTGGTCAACGAAGATCGAAATTCCTTCGGAAAAGAGATCATTAGGGGCCGGGTGGGTGATAGTATCGGTAGTTCCCAATCGTTTTAGGATAATCTGCACAATGCCTTTCAAATAATAAAAATCCGACTGCTTTTTGGCTGAGGTCCAGCTTTCGGGATTTCTGTCTCCGGTTATAAGTAAGGAAAGATGCCGGGACTCCCGATTTCCCGTTTTTAATTTTCGATAGGTCTTACCAAATTCGAAAAACTTCAGGTGTTGCTTTTTTCTATTTATGTTATGCCTGATGGCTTCCAGGCCTGAAAACAACATGGATCGTCGTAATACGGAAAGCTCATTACTCAAAGGGTTCAGTATTGAAACTGACGACTCATTCCCCGTGGTGCCGAGCAGTTCAGCGTAAGCCGGAGTGGTAAGGCTATTACCTAATATTTCGTAGAAACCCAGGGAGGCCAAAAGATTTCCAATAATATGTTGCAGTTTGTGATCTTCGAACCTGGAGGTTGGTGCAATGGACGCATTTAATTTATTGCCTGTGATGACATTGTTGTATCCATAAACCCTGAGAATCTCCTCTATAACATCAACCTCCCGCAGTACATCGGTTCTGAAAAAAGGTATTTCCAACCCCAATCCGGATTCCGTGAAACTCTTTACTCTAATATCCAACGAGGTCAGAATAGACTTTATCGTATCCCTCTTAATTTCCTGACCAATGAGTTTGTCAACTTTCTCAAAGGTTAAAAACACCTGATAATTTTCCTTTTTTTTGGGGTAAAGGTCCACAATATCGGAGGTGATATCCCCCCCGGTCAATTCCTTGATAAGGAGGGCGGCCCTTCTCAGACAATATTCCACGTTGTTTATATCCACACCTCTTTCAAAACGAAAGGAGGCATCAGTGCTCAGACCATGCCTTTTAGCTGTTTGCCTTACAGATATGGGATCAAAATAGGCACTTTCCAGGAAAATTGCCTTGGTGTCCTCGGTAACTCCGGTGTTGATCCCACCAAAGACCCCAGCTATACACATGGGTTTTTCCGCATCACAGATCATCAGATCATCCCTGTGCATCTTTCTTTCCTGCCCGTCGAGAGTCATGAATTTAGTTCCGGGCTCGACTTTTTTCACCTCTATTTTATT
The DNA here is from genome assembly GCA_041743085.1 of Flavobacteriaceae bacterium. Lineage (GTDB taxonomy): Bacteria > Bacteroidota > Bacteroidia > Flavobacteriales > Flavobacteriaceae > JAFMPW01. The sequence continues at coordinate 72,279 of JBGTNL010000033.1, read as the reverse complement.
GCCAAAGATCCTTTCGGCATCAAAAGCATGCAACGGCTGCCCAAGTTCGTACAATACATAGTTGGTGGCGTCCACAACATTGTTGATCGGTTTAAGGCCTATCGCCCTAAGTTTGTTTTTGAGCCAATCCGGCGAAGGTTGTACAATTAGGTTGCTTATCGTAAGCCCGCAATACCTGGGTGCAAGTTCGCTGTTTTCAACCGAAACATCCATCTTTAAAGAGCGATTGAGAATACTAAAGTTACTTACGGACGGTGTTATTAATTCTTTTTGAATTTCCTGTTGCTTTAGACCTGCCCGGAGATCCCTGGCAACCCCAAAATGGCTCATGGCGTCGGCTCGATTGGGGGTAAGTCCTATTTCAAAAACCTCATCTCTCTCTATTTCGAAAACCTCGGAACAGGGGGTCCCGGGTTTTAAAGACTCCTCAAGAATAAGTATGCCGTCGCGGCCCATCCCCAGACCTAACTCGTCTTCGGCACAAATCATCCCATAACTCTCCTCTCCGCGAATCTTGGCTTTTTTTATCGTCCAGGGTTCAATCCCCGCAGGATATAGGGTGGTACCGACCGTGGCCACGGGAACTTTTTGCCCTTTTGCAACATTGGGCGCCCCACAAACTATTTTAACCGGCTTTTCCGCCCCAATATCCACTATTGTAAGTTTTAGCTTGTCGGAATTGGGATGCCTTGTGCATTCCAAAACATGCCCTACTACGACGCCTTCCAAACCTCCCGAAACGGATTCGAACGTATTTATTCCTTCAACTTCCAATCCAAGATCGGTTAGGAGTTCTGCGGTTTTTTTAGCCTCCCAATCAATACGAATAAACTGCTTTAACCAGTTATAGGAAATGTTCATCGGATAGTTTTAAAACGCCCAAAGATAAAACAATGGTAACTTACATTCAACAGCGGTATAATGGAATTGCTGTATTTTTTATTGATCTTCCCACGAGTTATATCGATATTTGAATCAGATACTAAAAAAGATGATAAAGAAAATATTGGCAGTCTCCGTTTTTATATGCCTGTTGGGATGCAAGGAGGCCAAAGAGGACAATTTGAAAATAGGAAAGTGGTTGGCCCATTTGGAGGTAATGGATGAGAAGACACTCCCCTTTAATTTTGATTTAAGCGAAAAAGAAGGGGGTTACGTTATGGAAGTGCATAATTCGGATGAAGTGGTAACCATTGATGAAATCAACATCAACGGAGACTCCATTTTGATTAAAATGCCGGTCTATGAGGGATATATAGCGGGCACCTTTACCGGAACAGAGATCACGGGAAACTTCATTAAGGAGAGTTTGGATAGAGTGGTTCCCTTTAAGGCGACCTTCGGGGATACCCTCAGGTTCAAGACTGAGAATGCTCCGGAAGCTAACATTTCGGGGGTTTGGGAAACAACCTTTAATCCAGATACGGAGGACACCTATCTTGCCAAAGGCATATTCACTCAGAACCAGGATAAAGTTAAGGGTACTTTCAGAACTACTACGGGCGACTACCGGTATCTCGAAGGAATTGTTGATGGGGATGTTCTTAAGCTCTCTACTTTTGACGGAGCCCATGCCTTTCTTTTTACTGCCAAAGTATCCGACAGTAGTCTTACAGGAACATTTTATTCCGGAAACCACTCCAGGGAACCGTTTGTTGCCAGGCGAAATGAAAGCTTTGAATTACCTGATGAAAATTCGCTGACCTTTATTAAAGAGGGATATGATCATTTGGAATTTGCCTTTCCCGATTCCAGAGGTGATCTGATTTCGCTGAATGACAAGCGATTCAAAAATAAGGTAGTGGTTGTTCAGATCATGGGAACCTGGTGCCCTAACTGCCTTGATGAAACCAAATTCCTGGCAGGCTACCTGGAAGAGCATAACAACCCGGAACTGGAAATTGTAGCGTTGGCTTTCGAATACGCCAAAACCAGGGAGGCGGCTTTCAAAGGGATTCAGCGGTTGAGGGACAGGATAGGGGTAAAATATCCAATTTTGCTTGCACAATACGGAACTTCAAACAAATCGGAAGCAAGTAAAAAATTACCAATGCTCAATCACATATTATCGTATCCGACAACCATATTTTTGGATAAAGATGGCGAGGTACGTAAAATTCACACAGGTTTTAACGGCCCGGCCACAGGTAAAAAATTTACGGAATTCAAAAATGAATTCAAGGATTTCCTGGAGAAGTTGCTGTCCGAATAAAAAAAAACCTCCCGGAAAATGAGAGGTCTTTTAGGTTGACTAAAAAAATGTAATTAAATGATGGTTGATTTTCCCAACCCGATATTCTCCTTATTTATACTTCGGTAATTGTCCGAGTCTATAATATTGCCGGCAATAAACTCTCCCACATCATCGGTTCCATATTTGCTTTTCGGATCCAGATCTTGAGTTACTATATTTTTCTTCATGGATTTATAAATAGCATTGACAACCGCCTGGGTCTCCTCATCTAATCCAAAATGGTCCAATAACATCGCAGCGGATAATATGGAGGCAATGGGATTTGCTATATTTTTACCTGTAGCCTGGGGGAATGAGCCATGAATAGGTTCGAACATGGCATAGTTATCACCTACGGATGCGGAGGGCAATAAACCTATTGATCCTCCGATAGCACTTCCTTCATCGGAAAGGATATCTCCGAACATATTTTCCGTAAGGATGATATCAAACTGGCTGGGATTGAGAATAAGCTGCATAGCTGCATTGTCCATAAACAAATAATCCAATTGCACATCGGGATAACTTTCGCCTATTTTAGACACAACTTTGCGCCATAATCTTGAAGATTCCAAAACGTTTGCCTTATCCACTAACGTGAGTTTTTTTCTCCTGCTTTTGGCCGCTTTGAATGCCCGGTGGGCAATTCTGCTGATTTCGTGCTCCGAATATTCACAGAGATCAGATGCCACAGTGCCGTCCTCGCTTAATTTTTTCTCTCCAAAGTAAATACCTCCCGTAAGTTCCCTGTAAATTATAAAATCGGTACCACGGATGATCTCCTCTCTTAGCGGGGATTTTCCAATGATGGTGGGAAATACTTTTACGGGACGGATATTGCTGTAAAGCTCCAATTCTTTTCGAAGTTTCAAAAGTCCTTGCTCCGGACGGATCTTAGCTTCCGGGTCATTATCAAATATAGGGTCGCCAATTGCCCCAAGCAATACTGCGTGCGAATCTTTGCACAAAGCAAGCGTTGCCAACGGCAAGGGATCCCCTGTTTTGTCTATAGCGGCGGCACCTACTAGGGCATTTGTAAAAATAAAATGATGCCCGAAGGTTTCTTCTACAGCTTTAAGGCATTTAACAGCCTGCGCCGTAACCTCAGGACCTATACCGTCTCCGGGTAGTAAGGCAATTTTCAATTTCATCTACGCTAAACTTTCTATGTTAATCTCGCTAACCAAAACGATTTCATGAATGTCCGAGTCCACAATCTCTTTTTTTCTGTCGGCAAATCTCAGAAATTCATCATAAACCTTGTCTAATTGCAGTTTAGTGAGTTCATAACCGATTTTTTTTGCCCTGTAGGCGAGCGCGGCCCGTCCACTGCGAGCCGTAAGCACTATGGAAGATTCATTGACGCCAACGTCTTCAGGGTCAATAATCTCGTACGTCTCCCTTTTCTTTATAACACCGTCCTGATGAATTCCGGAACTATGCGCAAAAGCGTTGGATCCCACAATGGCTTTGTTAGGCTGTACCGGCATCCCCATTTTTTGAGAAACCATCTGACTCGTGCTGAACAATAACTTACTGTTAATGCCTGTATCCAGATGAAGGCCGGGATGTTGCCGAAGGATCATAACTACTTCCTCCAGCGAGGTATTTCCTGCCCGCTCTCCAATACCGTTAATGGTACATTCAATTTGTCTTGCGCCATTGATGACCCCTGAAATGGAGTTGGCGGTTGCGAGCCCCAGATCATTATGGCAGTGGCAGGAGAGTATGGCTTTGTCTATACCGGCTACATTTTCCTTGAGGTATTTCATTTTGGCCCCATATTCTTCAGGCAGGCAGTAGCCTGTAGTGTCCGGGATATTCAGAACGGTTGCTCCCGCCTTAATTACCGCCTCACAAACTCGGGCCAGATATTCGTTATCGGTACGGCCGGCATCTTCCGCATAAAACTCAACATCTTCCACAAATGTTTTGGCATATTTTACCGCTTCAACGGCCCTTTCCAAGATCTTTTCACGAGTGGAATTAAATTTGAATTTAATATGTGAATCCGAAGTACCTATACCAGTGTGGATCCGGGGACGTTTGGCCAGTTTTATTGCCTCGGCTGCGACTTCAATGTCCTTTTTAACCGATCTTGTTAAACCGCACACAGTAGCATTTTTAACCACTTTTGATATTTCCGAAACCGAATTGAAATCACCGGGGCTTGAAATAGGGAACCCGGCTTCAATAACGTCTACCCCTAAGTGGTCCAGCCGTTCAGCGATCACCAATTTTTGTTCGGTATCCAATTTACAGCCCGGAACCTGTTCCCCATCCCGTAATGTGGTATCAAATATATGAACCTTGTCTTTACTCATTATTTTTACATAATTTTAGTCACCTTTACGAATATATACTTAGCTTTTCAAAAGCCGTAGGGGGCAATATATCATTTACAACGTTAATTTACTTTTTCGAATAGTTAAAATTCTGAAATACAATAGTTTAAATACTTTATTTTACGATGACAAATGCCCATAAAGACGCACTGTTCGTTCTGGTTAAATCCCTGTCCAAATCGGAAAAGAGACAATTCAAATTGTATGTTGGCCGTTTGGGGGTAAACACAGATGCTAAATTTCTGGCATTATTCAATTTAATGGATAAGTTGAAGGTATATGACGAAAGAGCTATATTGGGCAGCGGAATTGTAAAAAAAGCACAACTCTCTAACCTTAAAGCACATCTTTACAAACAAATTCTGGTAAGCTTAAGGCTTAACCCGGTAAACCAAAACATCCGGGTTCAGATCAGGGAACAGCTCGATTTTGCCACCATTCTTTATCAGAAAGGCCTTTACAAGCAAAGCCTTAAGATATTAGATAAGGTGAAGGGGATCGCCATTGAGAATGAGGAGAAAAATATTGCTTACGAAATTGTAGAATTGGAGAAAATAATTGAAACCCAATACATTACCAGAAGTATCCCCGATAGGGCGGATGAATTGGCCATACAAGCCAAGGAGTTGTCCGAGCACAATGTAATAGCCAGCAAACTTTCCAATTTGTCGTTGCAACTATATGGTATGATGTTGAAGGTGGGATATGTACGGAACAATGCGGATTACCAGAAAGTGAAGCGCTACTTTGAAAAGCATTTGCCAAAATATAAAATAGAGCAGCTTGGCTTTAGAGAAAAACTTTGGTTGTACAAGGCCCATTTATGGTACAGTTTTTTGATACAGGATTTTTTATCGTGTTATAAATATTCAAGCAAATGGGTGGATCTTTTCTATGAGAACAGGGAGATGATCCATCTTAATCCTGTTTTCTTTTTAAAGGGGAATCACTATCTGTTAGAATCATTATTTTACGTAAAATATAGCTCCCAATTCAGAGAAACATTAGAGAAACTGGAAGCAACGATAAAAGACAAGGATTTCCCCAAAAACGATAATATGGCATCGCTGGTTTTCTTATATGTAAATGCCAATAAATTAAACCTTCATTTTATGGAGGGTACTTTTGAGAAAGCCCTCTACCTGGTGCGTATTATAGAGTATGGTATCGGCAAACACGGAGATAGGATAGACGGGCATCACGTAATGGTACTGTATTATAAGATTGCCTGCCTGTATTTCAGCCTTGGGGATAACAAAACGTGTATTCAATATTTAAAAAAGATCATCAATAACAAGAACCTGAAAATGCGCGAGGACCTTATGTGTTTTGCCAGGGTCCTTAGCCTGGTTGCGCATTATGAAGCCGGAATGGATTATCACTTGGAAGTTCAACTCAAAAGTACCTATAAGTTCCTATTGAAAATGAACGATCTGCATGAAGTGCAGAAAGAAATGATTAAATTCCTGAGAGGTTTGGGGGATATTTATCCAAACGAATTGAGAAATGAGTTCCAAAAACTGTATGACCAGCTAAAAAAATATGAAGGCCATCCCTATGAGAAGCGCGCATTTCTGTACCTCGACATTATTTCGTGGCTCGAAAGCCATCTCCAGAACAGGCCTGTTGCTGAGATTATCAGGGAAAAAGCTAAATTGATTACTCGTTAACTACTCCCGGGGTTCGGGGGCCAAATTGTTGAAGTAAGCCGTCTGTGAGCTTTTCGAACTCGTTGTTTTTTGCCATTTCCCTGACCTTTACAGGATCAAAATCGCCATTAAAATAAAGAAAGGAACCGTTGAGATTGTTATTGTTATAAATCAGAATTTCCTTTACCGTATTGCGCTTTTCGCGAATGGATACTACATTTCGTTTCAGCTCATCGTTTTTTCTGAACACCTCAATAAAGGAATTACCGGTGATGTGGTTCATCTGTTTATTGAGAAATTGCGTGCGTGCAGGAGTGGCGCTCGGGAATTGCATGTAGCGCAAATCTCTGGTATTTCCCACTAGGGCATCCATTTGCGGTGAAATGCCGCCAACCAGCGACAACATCGCCTGAGGTCCTCTAATTGCCATTACCTGATCGTCATCCTTATGGGAGTTGTAAAAACTATCTATCGAGTTAGAACTACCACAGGACCCCGCCAATAAAATGCAAACAATAAAAAGTGTTCTCCTGATCATGGGATACGGTTTTATGGTTTCTATTGAGGGCATCTCTAAAGACCCTACTTTGGTTGCCAACTTGTTCTTTTTCCCGGCTACTTCGTTACCAAAATACTCATTTAGCCCTGCTAAACTCCGCTTTTGGTGCCTTGTATCCGAAAAAAATCCCTGCGTTATCATTCCAAACAGAGTTATTAGAGGTGCCCTTTACTTTGTTTCAAATACTGTTCCATTTTTCCGAAAGGTTTACGGACAACTTTATAATTCAAAAGAAACAAAAATATAATTGGGTATTTGGATAGGTAATTTTTCGAAATTGGTTGACTGATCTTGAAGCATGTTATACGGCATTCCCCATTTCTAAATGTAACCAAAAATCACAAACATGCATCCCAAATGATGTCCTCGGGCGGGGGAGCGGTAAGTTCCAGCAGCTCTTTTTTCACCGGATGGATAAATGACAGGCCTTTGGCATGCAAATGAATACTCCCGTCATTATTGCTGCGATCGAAGCCGTACTTTAAGTCGCCCTTTACCGGAGTTCCGATTGCAGCCAATTGTGCTCTTATCTGGTGATGCCTGCCCGTTTGCAAATCAATTTCCAATAAATAATAGCTTTTTAATCTTTTAACGATCCGGTAGTGTAAAATTGCTTTTTTGCTCCCCGGGACTTCAATGTTATGTGCGTATGACTTATTTTGCCCGTGATTTCTTTTTAACCAGTGAATAAGTGTTTCTTCCTCTTTATCCGGCCGGTTCTTAACCACGGCCCAATAGGTTTTTTTCGCCTCTTTGTCCGCAAACAATTTATTTAAGCGCGGCAGGGCCTTTGAGGTACGGGCAAAAACAACAATACCGGAGGTGGGTCGGTCCAATCGGTGGGCCACACCCAAATACACCTCTCCGGGCTTGTCGTATTTTTTTTTGATGTACATCTTTACAATTTCACTCAGCGGCCTGTCTCCGGTTTTATCGCCCTGCACAATATCTGCAGGTCGTTTGTTGATGGCAATAAGATGGTTGTCTTCGTAAAGTACCTGAAGGTTTTGAGAATTGGAGACTGTTTTATCTGCCACTACAGCGCCGATTTTTGGTTTCGGAGACTTAAAAACAAGATAAGAAGAACTCCGGTGGTAACGGATACATCGGCCATATTGAAAATGCCTGTTTTGAAGAAAGCTATTTTTAATTGAAAAAAATCGATCACTGAACCATAGGCAATTCTGTCGATCAAATTGCCGACTCCACCACCAATCATAAGTGCAAAGGCCAAAAGGAGCCATTTATTCCAGTCAGATTCTCGTAAGATGCTACCTAGCAAGATCAGAAGCACCGTAAATGGTAGTATTTGCAGGAATATAATTTTTAAAGTCGGTGATAATTCCTGTCCAAAACCCAACATAGCACCTGAATTTTCTACATTGGTCAGGATAAGATACTCTTTGATGATAGGAATATAACTCAGGGGTGCTACCTTGCTGCGGACCACATCCTTTGTAAACTGATCACAACCTATGTTCAACAACACTACTGTTAGGATAAGAATTCTTCTGACAATGCCTTTGGATTGCATTTTATTACCTTTTAATAACCCAATAACCCAATAACCCAATAACCTAATACTGTTCTTCTTCGCTTGGGAAATCCTTACTTTTAATATCCTGAACGTAATGCGCTATTGCATTTCCCATTTCCTCATAAAGGTTCATATACCTTCGTAGAAATCTTGGATGGAATTCATGTGTCATCCCTAAAAGATCATGTATTACCAATACTTGCCCGTCCGCATATCGTCCGGCCCCGATTCCAATAGTTGGAATGGAAATGCTTTCAGAGACTTTTTTCGTTAATTCTGCCGGGATCTTTTCAAGTACAATGCCAAAACAACCCAATTTTTCGAGCAATTCCGCATCTTCCATAAGTTTTTCAGCCTCATCCTTTTCCTTTGCCCGAACGGCATAGGTTCCGAATTTATAGATGGATTGAGGGGTTAGCCCCAAATGTCCCATTACAGGAATACCGGCATTTAGAATACGCTTAACGGAATCCTTAATTTCAATTCCCCCTTCCATCTTCACCGCATGGGCCCCGCTTTCTTTCATAATGCGAATGGCAGAGCGTAGCGCCTCCTTTGGATCGCTCTGGTAGCTCCCGAAAGGAATGTCTACCACTACTAAAGCCCTTTGAATAGCCCTGATGACCGATGAGGCGTGATAGATCATCTGATCCAGGGTAATGGGGAGTGTGGTTTCATGGCCCGCCATGACATTGCTGGCAGAATCCCCTACGAGAATCACGTCCACTTTGGCTGCATCCACGATTTTGGCCATGGAATAGTCATACGCGGTTAGCATGGAGATCTTTTCCCCCATTTCCTTCATTTCCACGAGCGACTTTACAGTAACCCTTTTATATTCTTTTTTGATGGCAGACATACTGGTTTTTATTTGGCGCGATAAATGTAAGGAATTTGTCTTAGGTTGATGCGTTTGCGGTTTGCGAGTTTCCGGTTTCACGTTTAAGAAGTTTCCGTTTGGGCCTGGCGGACAGTGTGTAGCACATAGCATCCAGAAACATAAAAGTAATATTTCCGTACTTTTGAAAAAATACCAAAAATGAAAACCCTCGTTGTAGCAGTACTGTTTTTATTATCTGTATCACTTTCCGCACAGGAACCCGAAGCTGAGGCAGTACAAAAGGCCATAGATACCTTTTTTGAAGGATTTCACCAACAGGATTCGGTAAAGATGAAGTCAACCATTGGCAATGAGCCTATACTGCGGACAATAGGAAAGAACAATGATGGGATTGCGATGGTGAGGTCGGAATCATTTGATAAACTACTGAAATCAATTGTTTCTATTCCTGACAGTATAACATTTCAGGAAAAAATTAAATCCTACAACATTCAGATTGATGGGGACATGGCCAATGCCTGGACCCCCTATGAGTTCTGGTTGAACGGAGAATTGAGCCACTGTGGGGTAAATTCCTTTCAATTGTTTAAAGATAGGGAGGGGTGGAAGATCATTTATTTGATAGATACCAGGCGGAAGGAAGACTGCGAATGAAGTTTCGGCAGGCAATGGTCAATTGCCGTCTAACCTCAACCACTTGCTTACAATCCACAGGAATGAAATGCATTTCAAATGACAATTTCAAATTCAAATATTCCTCCTAATTCCTAATTGTTAATAATTTGAATATTTGATCTTTTAGGCTATAAGGTCCAGCCCTCACGGTAGGTTCTGCCGACAAATTGATTCGCTTCCTCTAAATTGGTTATCCGCATGTTTTCCCCATCCCATAATAGCTTTTTACGGGCAAAAAACTCCATTTTTCCCTCGCTGTTTTCTCTTTGCAACATATAGCTGCGAATGGCCAGATTGCCCATAAGGACCGTTTCGGTCATGGGCCCAGCGTAGTCAAAAGAGGATGTCAGCCCCTGGTGTTCAGAGCTGTTAAAACCGGCCTTACAGGCATCTACCCATTTCCGTTGGTGGCCATATTCGGGTTCCTCATTTTCCTCGACTTCAGGGCCAAAATCGGTGGTGCCATCATTAAGGTAGAGTTTTGGCATTAATGGAGAACTGTCATTAATATTGGTAGAAATGATCCCTTTTTCACCTAAGATCAATACTCCATTGCTGCTGTTGTTTCCGCCGATATCCTGGTCGGCGGGAATAATATCCGGGTGCGACGGCCGTATTCCACCATCGCTCCAGGTCATTTCAATAGGAGATTTACTTTTTTCCGTTGCATCAAAATGAAGCGTAATGAAGGAGGAAGGCGGACAACCTTCAGGATGGTAATCGGCATTCCACATTTGGGTATAAACCGAACCAATACTGCACTCCGCATCGGTAGGATACTTCAGGCCCAGTGTCCTGAAAGGGATATCAATCAAATGACAACCCACGTCCCCCAGGGCCCCTGTTCCGAAATCCCACCATCCTCTCCAGTTAAAAGGATGTAAATTGGGAATATAAGGCCGGGTCTCTGCCGGTCCAAGCCAAAGGTCCCAATCCAGATCTTCAGGTTTTTGGTCTGGCTCCGGTTCCGGCATGGCGTATCCCTGTGGCCAAACGGGCCTGTTGGTCCAAACCTGTACTTTTGAGATGTTCCCGACCTTGTCAGAATCAATCCAGTTCTGAACCATGTCCAACAACGGATTAGATCCTCCCTGGTTGCCCATCTGACTGACAATTTTATTGTTCCGCGCCATTTCGGTAAGTAAACGTGCTTCCCTGATATTATGTGTCATCGGTTTCTGAACGTAAACGTGTTTTCCCCTTTCCATGGCAAAAGACGCAGCAGGGCCGTGGACATGATCGGGAGTGGATATGGTCACGGCATCAATACCTTTTTCCTTCTCGAGCATCTCCCTGTAATCGCTATATAATTTGGCCTTGGGAAATTTTTCCACCGATCGCTTGGCAGAACCGGAAAAATCCACATCGCACAGTGCCACCACTTTTTCCCTCCCGTCCACGGAGGCATGCAGAATATCACTTGATCCCTTACCCCCGGCCCCAATTGCGGCCAGATTCAGCCTGTCACTCGGAGCCAGGTAGCCTGGACCACCCAGGACGTGTCTTGGCACAATAAAAATTGAAGATGCTATTGCTCCTTTTTTAAGAAATGCCCTTCTAGAGTTGCTGTCTTTTTTCGTGTTAGAATTTTTCATACTGTTCTTGTTTCTGTGGCTGAACTGCTAAAGGGCATCTCTAAAAGCCCTACTTTGGTTGCCAAGTTGTTGTTTATCCCTGCTACTTCGTTACCAAAATACTTCCCGATGGCTATCGGGGCTAAACTCCGCTTTTGGCGCCTTGTATCCGAAAAAAATTCCTGCGTTACCATTCCAAACAGAGTTATTAGAGGTGCCCTAAAGTTAGCAAAAATATGTAACGGAAAATATCCGTTGTATATCGCTTACAAAGATCATCTGTTAATTTTAAAGTTTTCAAGTTTAATATCGTCCAATCCTACATTATCAAAGGGATATTCCATATGATTTTGAATGTTATACAGTGATATTAGGATAAATTCTGTCAATAATACAACGAAGTAGGTGATCCAGATGGGTGTTTCAGGGCCCAGATTGTAAATAATGGTAGGGGTATAAATAAATGGAAAAATATAGATAAAAACACCGCAATAAGCTTTCAGGCTAATAGGTGTTCTGTGAACGTGAATAGCGTGAAGATTTTCAACAGCTTCGTGCAGATCGTGCATATATCGAAATATCTTGTCCCGTAAGGACCGGGTAATTAATTCTTCCTTACCAACCACGAAACGGAGTACCCTGTTTATAATTTCATCCAGGTCTTTTGTGCTGTGATCATTATTTTTAAGATGATCCATTGTCTTTTCGCTGATATCATACAATACAGCTGAAATTTCCTTTTTATCTTCTTCGGATAAGGTTTTGTGCGTCATCAGAAAGTAATGAACCGTCTTTAGGGAACTTCTGAACTGACTCAAATGTTCCAAAGCCTTTTCCCTGCGCCGAAAGGAACCCCGGATAGTGAAGACGAGAGGAAAGATAATAGCTATGCTTAACAAAGTTAAATCTACATTATAATTTACATTAAATTCATAGGCAAGAACGATAGTGATTATGGCTATTGCCAAAGCTACCAGTGTCCTGTAATTTAGAATGGAAAGATATTGACTCAATGCAAGTTAATTATTCTGCTATATTTGTTAAATCTATAGTAAATATCATGAAAAAGCAAGCTAAAAAACTTCTCCTTTTTCCGCTTATCTTGCTATTCTATAGTACTCACGCCCAAGTTGAAGATGCCCCGGACAAGATCCCGGATATTTCAGAACTTTTCAGTAGTACGGAAATACTCCCCATTAAGCTAAATTATTCCATACGCGACATAAAGAAGAACACTAATGATAGTACCTATATCATAACCAACCTATCATATCAACGGCCAGACAGCAACTGGCAGACGCTTGAAGTAGGCGTGAGAGGCCGGGGAAATTTCAGGCTTAAAAATTGCTATTTCCCTCCTATAAAGATGAAACTTGAGAAATCCGCAGTTAAGGAGACCGCATTCAACGGACATAAAAAGTTGAAATTAGTGTTACCTTGTTTGACACAAAAAAGCAATAATGACAACATTGTAAAGGAATATATGGCATATAAATTTTACGAAGTCATTTCTCCATTTCACTTCAAAACACGGATGGTAGATATCGATTTCACGGAAAATAAGAGCAAAAAAACGGTAAGTCACATGCTAAAGGGAATATTAATTGAGGACGATAAGAAGGTTGCAAAACGCTTTAACGGTAAAATTGTGGAAAGGAGTGTTCATCCACTTCAGCAGGAAGAAATTACCTGTACACAAAATGACTTTTTTCAATACATGATAGGCAATACCGATTATTCAACTGCCTATCAACACAATGAAAAGCTTTTATTTATCAATAAAACGGTTCTGCCGGTCCCCTATGATTTTGATATGTCAGGATTGGTTGATGCCAGCTATGCGGTAGTATCCCAGGTTCAAAACCAGACATTGGAAATAACAGATGTGAAACAAAGAATGTATAGGGGATTTAAAAGAGACGAGAATATCTGTCATCAGGTGAGAAATGAATTCCTGAAAAACAAGGGTAAAATACTCGGGATAGTGGACAGTTTTGAAACCAGTTTTGATGATCCCAAAGCCTATTTACAGGCCAAAAATTTTATTGACGACTTTTTTCTGGTACTGGCGAATGATGCAATTTTTAGGAAGGAAATTTTAAATACGGCAAGAGTAAAATAAGTTCCCGGGATCACCTGCTGCTTTAGCTTTCTACCTTGAGGACGGACTCCCGAGAAAGGCAGGATTTTTGATTTCGAATTCAAATTATTTTCAGGATTTTAAAACCAGGTGTGACAACGCCATGCAGCCCGGCGCCATTTACTTAAATAGTTCCGTAAGCGGTTCTCCCGTGGAACCACTGGGGAGTTGCAAATTCAGGAACATAGCCAGGCTCGGTGCAATATCAATGGGAGCCACCGGCCTGATTGATTCTCCCATCGGAATTCCAAACCCAAACCACAACATGGGCACGTGCCGGTCATACGCATAGCCGGTGCCATGGGTAGTCCCCTTAACTTTGGAAACTTCAATTTCAGAATTCGCATTTTGTACAATTCCCGAATCAAAGGTCAAAAAGACATCCCCGGACCGCCGCGCATAATATCCGTTTTGCAGCAGCCTGTTCATTCCGTAGGTATATTCCTGTGTGCTCAGATCATGAGCTGTTATGGCACTGTGGACTCCTTCCTGGTCCGCCATAAAATCCGCTGCTTTTTGTTGAACGGAGGAAAGGTCGAGCTTGCGTTCCTCAATTAGAGTTCTGTTAAGATAAATTTGATCTTCCTGGAAATAAGAGATCCAGGTGTAGTCCCCATATACTGATTTTAAATATGCAGACAGCGCGTTACCGATTGCTTTTGTCCGTGCAATATCGGCAGGTAATTTATGAGCTTTTAAGTAGGATGCCACGGGCAGTACCCCGTGATCGGAAGTCAGAAATAACAAATATTCATCTTCGCCAATGGTGCCATCAAGAAACTTTAGAAGCTCTTCAAGATTCTTATCCAGACGAAGGTAAACATCTTCGAGTTCAACAGATTGGGGTCCGAAGGTGTGGCCTACCACATCGGTAACTGAAAAGCTTATTGTCAAAATATCCGTAATGGCATCGACACCCAATTTTTCATTTTTAACGGCTTCCATGGCAAAATCCGTTAGCAAGTTGTTACCCCCGGGTGAAACAAGCACCAATTGATAGGCCGAGTAGCCTTCACTGTATTTTGATCGCATTTCTTTAAAATCATAGGGGAATGTTGGGGTAGATTTCCCACCTAAGGAGGGTTCATAGGTATTGTCATCAGCATCGCTTTCCGTATAACTCTCAATGGGCAAAAGAGTGTTCCAGGACGTATTGAGATAGGCATCTGCTTTTTCCAGTTTATTAAATGCATTCACCCATTTGGGCAACTTCTCCATATAATAGGAACTGGAAACAAAATATCCCGGACTAGATTCCCCGTCGTACCAATAGGCAGCATTGGCCGAATGTCCCCCCGGAAGGATCGCCCCCCTATCCTTCAGGGAGACACTAATAACCTTAGCCTTTTCATTGCTCTGTAGCCGCAACTCGTCCGTTATAGTGGTCGTAAGCAAATTTACAGGTGATACTCCATAGGGATTTTCTCCAGCGGAACCTACTATTGTTTCAGCACCATCTTCCACGTTGCCCTGTACCGCGCCCTTGTCGCGATTGTACCAAATGTTGCCAATAATTCCATGATCACCGGGTACAGCTCCCGTAAATATTGATGCATGCCCTGGCGCTGTAAATGTTGGGATATAATTATAGTTCGCATTTTTGTAATTAAATCCTTCCCGTACAATTCGTTTAAATCCGCCTTCACCATATTTTTCCTCGTATTTATAGAGTTGGTCAAATCTCATCTGATCTACTACGATCCCAACCACTAATTTTGGCTTCTGGGAGGAGCTTTCCTGGCCAAGTAGTGTTATATTAAAACAAAGACAAATCAAATATAAAAGACCCCGATTTTTCATTTTTTAATTCCTTAACGCAGCTATCAAATTTCGTCAGACTTTGCCACGCAAATTATGAAAGGAAAAGATACTAATTTTGAATTACAAAGGACTAAGGAATATTTTCTTCGCTTTTGGTATAGTAGGAGGTCCTAAGCGAGAAAAAATCGCGCATGACTCACTTGTTAAATGAACTCGGAGTGCCGATAATGATGTATATTGTTATCGCACATTAGAGGGAGGGTTAATCGAAAAGAATTCCCCGCTGCTTGCTGCGGGGTTTCCTATGAAATGTCATTCCCGCAAAAGCGGGAATCCAAATGACGGAATTTCGTTTTTCGACCTTTAGGTCGAAATAAAACCAGCGAAACCTGTACCGAGCCTGTCGAGGTATATCCCTGTAGCTTGCTCTGGGCCTGCAGGCAGGCAGGGATAGTTGCCCGCCAGAAGGCGGGTAAACTTTAAGAAATTCTTTATTGTGATCCATCCTTAGTCGAATTAGGTACAGTTATAATAGGTACACTCTTCATCTTAAGAAATTTGCGGATCGAATATACAGGAGGTTTTCAGATAGATTTACAGGGAATGAAAGGTTATTACAAGCTTAGAAAAAAAACGCTTGGGATTTTGGAAACCAAGCTGCCGAAAGAGTTGTACTATCACAGTTTGGGACATACATTATATGTGCTGAAAGCCTGCAATGATTATATCAGGCGTGAAAGGATAAATACCCGCGAAGGCAAACTTCTGCGTATTGGGGCCTTGATGCACGACATTGGTTTCACGGAATCAACTGTGGATCATGAGGAAGTAGGCAAAAATATAGCCGGTCAGTTGATGACGGAGCATGGATTTCCCAAGGAAGATATAACAGTGGTAGAGGGTCTTATTTTGGCTACGCGTATTCCGCAATCCCCCAAAACCCGACTCGAGAGAATAATTTGTGACTGTGACCTGGACTATCTTGGTACGGCAAGATTTTACGTAGTGAGCGATAAACTATTTAGGGAATTAATTTTCAGGGGCGAGGTACGTGAAAAAATGGAATGGAATAGGATACAAATAGAGTTTATGAAAAAACATACCTATCATACTAAATTTGCAATGGAAAACAGAAAACCCTTCAAGGATAAAAGATTGTCCGAGATAATGGAATTCGTCCGCAGGAGGGAAACATAAAAGAGAATTACAAAAAAAGAAATATTGAGTTATAAAGTAGCTGCGCCCCTGCTTGCCGTCCTCCTTTCCGCCCACGAGGAACTCCTCCATATGCACGTGCCACTTCATTGGGTGTTGCCCGCTGCTCTGCATGGCCTCCCTGACCTTCCGCATGAAGAACCACGCAGTGGTCTGGCTTATCCCGTACAGTTTGCCGATCTGGATGCTGGACATCCCCTTGGTGGTGGCCGTCATCTCGAAAACGATAAAGAACGCCTTGAGCAGCCCGAACCTGTTAGCAATATCCTATTTACCTCAGTTGGAGTTCTTTAGCAATCGCTCATATTAACACTAAGGGCCAGCCCTCCCTCCGAAGTTTCTTTATATTTGGAATTCATGTCTTTAGCAGTTTCCCACATCGTCTGAACCACTTTATCCAGCGGTACCTTTGCATCTTCGGGGTCAGAACCCATCGCGAGTTCCGCCGCATTTATAGCCTTAATAGCCCCCATACTATTGCGTTCAATACAGGGTATCTGCACCAAACCTCCAATGGGGTCACAGGTTAGTCCCAGATGGTGTTCCATGGCAATTTCTGCAGCCATTAGGACCTGTGCGGGTGTTCCCCCCAGAAGCTCTGTCAACGCTCCTGCGGCCATAGCAGAGGAGACACCGATTTCTGCCTGGCAACCCCCCATAGCGGCAGAGATGGTAGCTCCCTTTTTGAAAATGCTGCCAATTTCCCCGGATACAAGTAAGAATTTTTTAATGTGTTCAAAACCGGCCTCATGGTTTTCGATGGCCATATAATACATCAAGACCGCAGGGATCACTCCGGCGCTGCCATTGGTAGGGGCCGTTACAACGCGGCCCAGGGACGCGTTAACTTCGTTCACCGCAAGGGCAAAACAGCTTACCCATTTTAAGATCTGCCGGAATTTCACCTCGGTATTTTTGATAGTTTCCAGCCATTCCTGCGGACTGTTATAATTGTGGCCAGCTCCTAACAGGCTTAAGTTTAAATCATGGGCACGGCGATGAACGTTGAGGCCACCAGGAAGGCTTCCTTCGGTATGACAACCAATATACATGGATTGGAGCATGGTATCCCAGATCTGGTGTAGCCTCTGATCTATTTCAGCATCCGGCCTTAAGGCACGTTCATTTTCCAGAACGATCTCTGAGATCAATTTGTGATGCTCCCGGCAATACGACAAAAGTTCGGTTCCTTTTTCAATCGGAAAGGGGAATGCCCTGAAACTCTCCCTATTGCGTTTGGCATTTTTTCGCTCTTCCATCACCACAAACCCACCCCCAATTGAATAATACGTGCTCCACTTTTTTCCACCATTTTTAAGAGTGGCCTCGAATTTTAAGCCATTGGCATGAAAAGGAAGGAATTTCCTGTGAAACAAAATATCGTTTTGAGGATCAAAGGGCAAGGGTATTTCATCTCCAAATTGCAGCACCTTTTCCTCCTTTATCTTTTGCACAATACCCTGAATTTCTTCGACCGGGATCTTTTCAGGATCTGCACCGGAAAGTCCCAGCATTACGGCATAATCAGTAGCATGTCCCTTTCCTGTCAATGAAAGGGAACCATACATATGTGCCTGAACCCGTACCGTATTATGAAATAAATTGGCTGATCTCAACTCCGAAACCCAGCGCTCGGCGGCACGCCAGGGCCCAAGGGTGTGTGAACTTGAAGGCCCGACACCTATTTTTAGCATATCGAAAACACTGATACATTCCATTGGATATGACTGGGCTAATTTATGGCTAAGATACAAAGCTTAAACCTCATTTTTTGAAGTTAGGTTTGAATTTAAGTTGAGAACCGGGCAAGACCATGCAAACGCTAACATTGGGTATGACACGTTTTAAGGTTTTTAGTATTTTACAAGTGCATACCTCTTGGTGCCCCTTGCGGCGGGGTTTCTGGTTCAACTCCTTAATCGAAAAGAATTCCTCGCAGCTTGCTGCGGGGTTTCCTATGAAATGTCATTCCCGCAAAAGCGGGAATCCAAATGACAGAATTTCTTTTTTGGAGCTTTAGGTCGAAATAAATGGCATTAAACCCCAGGGCAAGCCCTGGACCCAATAGAGGGAATCGACCCAAGGGACGAGGTATTAAACCTAGGCCCCGCTGAAAAAGCGGGGTTGGTTCAACCATCCATTTTAACCGCTCCCGCTAAAAATCGGGATTGTTAAAATGGGGTTTCACTAATAAAACCACCGAAACCTGTGCCGGGCCTCTCTAGGTATACCCCTTTAGCCTGCAGGCAGGGATAGTTGCCCGCCAGAGGCGGGTAAACTTTTAAGAAATTCTCTATTTTCCGTTTCCCGGATCCAGGCTTAAAATGACATCCTGTCAGTTTTACGGCGTTGGCATGTTGTTTGACATTTATATTCCGACTTTAAAAAAGATTACGCACTAATTAAAATATACGAAATGAGCAAAATAATTGGAATAGATTTAGGAACAACAAACTCCTGTGTCGCCGTTATGGAGGGTAATGAGCCTGTAGTGATCCCTAATGCCGAGGGCAAGCGTACTACGCCATCGGTAATTGCATTTGTTGAAGGGGGAGAGATAAAAGTTGGGGATCCCGCAAAAAGGCAGGCGGTGACCAACCCTAATAAAACGATATACTCCATTAAACGCTTCATAGGTAATAAATACTCAGAATCAAAAAAGGAGGCGGAAAGGGTTCCGTACAAAGTGGTAAAAGGAAGTAACGATGTTCCCAGGGTGGATATTGACGGGCGGATGTATACCGCCCAGGAATTATCCGCGATGATACTTCAGAAAATGAAAAAAACCGCTGAAGAATATTTAGGCCAGGATATTACCCGGGCGGTTATAACCGTACCCGCCTATTTTAATGATGCCCAAAGGCAGGCTACCAAAGAGGCGGGCGAGATTGCCGGTCTTAAGGTGGAACGCATTATAAATGAACCTACGGCGGCCGCACTTGCCTATGGTTTAGACAAAAAAGGCAAAGATCAGAAAATTGTAGTTTTTGATTTTGGTGGGGGTACTCACGATGTATCTATTCTGGAATTAGGTGATGGTGTTTTTGAGGTACTGGCAACAGATGGGGATACGCACCTGGGGGGCGATGACGTAGATCAGAAGATTATCGACTGGTTGGCAGAAGAATTCAAAAAAGAAGAAGGTATTGATCTGCGAGAGGACTCCATGGCCCTTCAGCGATTGCGTGAGGCAGCTGAAAAGGCGAAAATGGAATTGTCCTCAGCCACTCAGACCGAGATTAATTTACCATATATTACCGCCACTGCATCCGGACCTAAGCATTTGGTGCGCACGTTATCCAGAGCGAAGTTCGAGCAATTAATCGCTGATTTGGTTAAACGTACTATTGAGCCGTGCGAAGCAGCCCTAAAAGCTGCCGGCTTGTCCAAAAGCGATCTGGACGAGATAATCCTTGTCGGTGGTTCCACAAGAATACCCGCGGTACAGGAAGCCGTGGAAAAGTTCTTTGGTAAAAAACCATCAAAAGGTGTTAACCCTGATGAGGTAGTGGCCGTGGGAGCTGCCATCCAGGGAGGGGTACTTACCGGGGATGTGAAAGATGTATTGCTATTGGATGTCACCCCGTTATCTCTCGGTATTGAAACCATGGGCGGTGTAATGACGAAGTTGATCGAAGCCAATACAACCATCCCCACCAAGAAATCTCAGGTATTTTCGACCGCCGCAGATAATCAGCCATCGGTCGAGATCCACGTGTTGCAGGGTGAGCGACCCATGGCAACCGACAACAAAACGATTGGTCGGTTCCATTTGGATGGCATACCGCCTGCACCAAGGGGAACTCCTCAGATTGAAGTAACTTTTGACATCGATGCCAACGGTATTATCAAAGTGTCGGCTACGGATAAAGCTACGAACAAATCACAGGACATCAGGATTGAAGCTTCTTCAGGTCTCACCGAGGAGGAAATTCAAAAAATGAAGACGGAAGCAGAAGCTAATGCTGAAGCCGATAAAAAGGCCAGGGAAACTGCGGATAAATTAAACGAAGCCGATGCCATGATCTTCCAAACAGAAAAGCAACTTAAGGAATTTGGGGATAAATTATCCGATGATAAGAAAAAGCCGGTAGAAGAGGCTTTGGAGGAACTTAAGAAAGCCTATGCAACCAAAGACGTAGTAGTAATAGAACCGGCTTTGGAGAAAATAAATGAAGTTTGGAAAGTGGCCTCGGAAGAAATGTATAAGGCTCAGGCCGACGCACAGCAGGCTACCGATGCGTCCTCAAACGGTGAGGAAACTGCCTCTGGTGAGCAAGCCAAAGAGGGTGATAATGTTGAAGATGTAGATTTTGAGGAAGTGAAGTAATCTACTTAGTCAAATGACAAAAGACCCGTCAGGTTCTCAAAACCTGACGGGTCTTTTGTTTTAATTAGGCCCGCAATTTGTTTTCAGGTTGTTTGGATATGCCTTAATTTTGCAACCATGACGAAAAACTACCTTTTATCTCTTTTTATTTCCCTGCTTAACGCAACTGTACTATTTCTTCCCGCTTGCTCATTTTCTCAGGAACCAAAGGTATTTACAAGGGATGATTTTGATCTTAAAGGAAAGGTGAAATCCTGCCTGGTCATTACCGATTATGGAAAAGAGGAGTTTGACTTTAATGAAGAAGGACTTCTTACCAAGTCGGTTACGCGCTATAGCGATCAGGATTATGAAGTTACCTACTATAAGTATAAGGTAGGGGAACTGGCCGAAAGAAGGGACGAGGTTTACCGCGATGGGGTTTTTGATAAAAGTACTTCAATAGCCCACTTTTACAAAGTAGATACCACTGGCCGTAAAAAGATAACGGAAAGAATATTCTCCTATGACGAGGAGTTTTTGGATAAATATGAATATTATTTTGATGAAAAGGATAGATTGGTGAAAACGATCAGATCCAATAACGCCGGTTTGGACGAAAAGACAATAAAATTAAGTAACTACAAAGATGAACGGACAAAAAGTTATTTTTTGAATGGAGTCATCCAAAAATCCGTTCGAAACTCCAACAGTAAGAATAAAGATGGCTCCGAGCAGCATCTTGAACTTACAAAGGAGTTTTTAGACGGGGAACCTATCAAGGCAGTAGAAAAGATGTATGACAGTGAAGAAAAACTTACCTCTGAGATCAATTTTAAGTATGACCCCAGGGAAAAATCGTTTATTCCCACTAAAACGATCACATATCAGTATGACGAAAGTGGTACTCCTTCTTCCCTGATCACAAAAGTCGGGGATCTGGAAGAGAAAAAGGATTTTATTTATCAGTTCGACGGGGATACGGGAAACTGGATTAAAAAGATTGTCACCCCTGAAAATTCCTATACCACAAGAAGGATCGAATACTACCCGGAAGACAAGGTTGAGGTTAAAGAATGATTTTCGAAGGACTTTTTAAAATAGGATCACCAGGTATTTCGGCTGCCCCCACTTTTCAAAAAAAACGTATTTTTAAATTGTAAAATGAGATCTAACAAGCACATTTCCGTATGTGAGCCTTGATCTACAACCTCCCCCAAATAGAAGCCGTAAACTTCACTTTGGATGGAAATTACCGCCATCTGGAAGTTGAAGAGCCGTAGAAAATTAATCTACCCCCGCTCTATTAAATCCCACAGATTGCCATAAAGATCTTCAAATACGGCAACAGTTCCGTAAGCTTCTGTTCTTGGCTCCTCTTTGAAGTGTACGCCTTTTCCGGTCATTATTCGGTAGTCCCTCAGGAAGTTATCCGTATAAAGGAATAAAAATACACGGCCGCCCGTTTGGTTACCAATTGCCGAACGTTGTTCGTCATTATCCGCTTTTGCCAGCAAAAGAGAACTCCAGTTGCCTCTTCCGGGAGAAACCAAAACCCACCGTTTGGTAGCACTGAGTTGCGTATCCTCCAAAAGTTCAAATCCGAGTTTTTGGGTATAGAAGTCAATAGCTTCATCGTAATTCTTAACGAGGAGGGTTACATGGGCAATGAATTTTTTCATACCAATTTCAGATTTTATTAATGAAACCCCATTTTAACAATCCCGCTTTTTAGCGGGAGCGGTTAAAATGGATGGTTGAACCAACCCCGCTTTTTCAGTGGGGTCTAGGTTTAATACCTCGACCCGTGGGTCGATTCCTTCTATTGGATCCAGTCCCGATAGCTATCGGGATGCCCTGGGGTTAAATGCCATTTATATTTCCCGCTGTCTTCCATAAGATCTCCCAAGTTCAGGTCTGGCTCAGGCACATATTTACTACGGACTGCCAACTGCTTTAGTATGAACTGCGTACGTTTAGCTCCCACTCCTCTTTCAGGATTCCATAGCAACAGGTGTCTCGTTTAAATCCATTGAGCAAGAACACATTTTTTCTAAGGATACCTTCGAGGATTGCCCCTAATTTTTCAACCGCCTTCCTGGAACGAATATTTCGTTCGTCTATTCTGAATTCTACTTTCTCAAAACCCATCGGACCAAAGGCATGGGTGAGCATTAAAAATTTAATTTGAGTGTTGAGGCCGGTTCCCTGAAATTCTTCCCCTATCCAAGTGGCCCCGATATGCAAAACTTTATTGTTCCAATCTATATTCATGTAACGCGTACTGCCGGCATAGCGCCCGGACGATTTGTCATAGATGATAAACGGCACTGCCAATAGTCTTTCTTGCTGTTCCAGGGCATTTTTCACATAATTTTTTAAGCCCTCGGGAGTTTCGATATCGGCTGGTGAATATTGAACAAGTTTATGTTGCGAGGCAATGGGATAAAGATGCTGAAAATTTTCTAGGGTAAGGGGCGAGAGTTTTACCCGCTCGTTTTCCAGAACGTAGGTTTCTGCTTTCATGTCAATGCAAGGATTAGCTCTTTTTTTATTTCGTGGCTGCCTGAAAAAATTATTTGCCCTGCTTTGCCCTCAAAAAGCGCTTCGATTTTATGTCTTTCCTTTATCAGTCTTTCAGGGGTTAGATACTCATCCGCATCGCCGACTATTGAGGTTATTTTAGTGGCTGCAGGGAAAAAATCAAAGTCGTGCCTGGTAAGTTCATCAGGTATTCCGCCTGCATAAAGAACCAGATGATTACAGGGGATCTTTCGGGCAGCCACCCATCTCATTGCCACGGAAACGCCCTGGGAGAATCCGAAAACTATGAGATTACAGTGTTCGGGAACTACCTCATTGGCATAAACACTGTCCAAATAATTGATCACCGTTTCCATAGAAGCCTCCCTATCTTCCTTTGTAAGCCAGCTCGCACCCACATGTTTATACGCACTGTTTAAATAATATTTCGATGGAGCCTGAGGGCCTATAATAAAATTTTGCCGAGGGGGAAGTTTATCAAAATACTTTAAGAAATACCGGCTTAAATAACCTATTCCGTGAAAGGCGAACCATACGTTCTTAGTCTCATCGGAGAGTTCATTCAATGTAGAATAGCTGTTGGTCGCCGTAAAACTTATATGTTTTTCCTTAACGTTCATAAATCAAATATAGGCTAATGGCTGAAGTTATAGCTGAATGCTTAATTTTACAAAAAATCCCGATACATGAACGAATACAAAGAAAAAATCCTGAAAGTTTGCAATAATATCAGAAAGGGGACCCTCATGGAAACTCTGGATATAGAGTATGTGGATGTAGGCGAGAATTTCCTGGTAGCTAAAATGCCGGTTACCCCTAAAGTTCACCAACCGGATGGCGTATTGCACGGGGGAGCCACCGTGGCGCTGGCCGAGAGCGTTGGGAGTGCTGCTTCGTATGTTTTTCTGGATGGTCAAAAGTTCTTTGTAAGGGGGATAGAAATTTCTGCGAATCATGTAAAAAGTGTGAGAGACGGTGAGGTATTTGCCAGGGCAACAATACTTCATAAAGGAAGAACCACACAGCTTTGGGAAATCAGGATTACAGATGAAAATGACAAACTTATTTCGATTTGTAAATTAACCACAATAGCATTACCAAAAGAATAAGATGTTCCCGGATTTACTTAAAAAAGCCAAACTACATCATGGCAGGGGCCTTCCTTTTGTGCTTTATAGAAAACCCAATGAGCAAAATATAACTGGGTTATTTCAGAACGATATACGCCTTCACCATACAAAAGATTTCTCTGAACCCGGTTTTGTTTTTTCTCCCTTTGACACTGATAAACCTTCAGTCTTACTTCTGCCGGATGAGATCGACCGTACGGAATACTCCCGGGCTGAAAACTCAAGGGCAAAGGCAGGAACCATCTTGGACGAGGAGCACAGGGAAGCCCGACAAGAATACATCGACCTTGTAAAAAAGGGTGTCAGTGAAATTGAAAATGGCACACTTAAGAAAATAGTTCTTTCAAGAAAACTGGAACTGACAAATGATAAAGATCCGTTCCAGATTCTCACGGAACTTCTGAACAAATATCCCGGAGCCTTTTGCTATCTCTGGCAGCATCCCGGGGTGGGTCTTTGGCTGGGCGCTACGCCCGAAACGCTGCTCTCCCTGAAAACAAACTTCCTGACCACAGTATCCCTGGCAGGAACACAAAAAGCGAATAATAACGCAGATCCTGTTTGGGGTGGCAAAGAAATTGAGGAGCAGGCTATGGTCACTCAATATATTATAGAGGCACTTGATGACCATATCGGTGAGGTGAGCATTTCCGAAGTAACATCCGTTAAAGCCGGAAAGCTTTGGCATTTACGAACCGTGGTCTCCGGAAACCTTAGAGAAAATAGTTCCGTGGCAAAGGTAATAGGATCACTCCACCCAACACCGGCCGTTTGCGGGCTGCCGTTGCAAGCTGCAAAGATTTTTTTATCCGTGCATGAGGAATATGACAGGGAGTACTATACGGGTTTTTTAGGCGAGCTGAATTTTAATGCCGACAGAGAAACCCACCTCTTTGTGAATCTTCGATGCCTGCAACTAAAAAAAGCTAGGGCAATAATATATGTTGGCGGAGGGGTCACCAAAGATTCCAAACCGGAAAAGGAATGGCAGGAGACGCTCGATAAAACTTCCACCATGAAGGGTGTCCTATTTAATTCGGAAGAATGATTGGTCAGAATACGGTTCGGTTGTACTTTTGCCTGGCGTATGAAGTATTCCAGTATTCCCTCTGCTCAATCCGTAGTGTATCATTGCAAGGCCAGGGACATAGAAAACATCATTATTTCTCCCGGCTCCAGGAATGCTCCCCTTACGATCGGCTTTACCGAGGATAAATTTTTTAAATGCTACAGCCTTGTGGACGAAAGATGTGCTGCCTTCTTTGCTTTGGGTATGTCGCAACAGTCCAGGAAGCCCGTCGTAGCGATCTGTACCTCCGGAAGCGCCCTCTTAAACTACTATCCGGCTGTCGCAGAAGCTTTTTATAGTGATATTCCCCTGGTAATCATCTCCGCTGATAGGCCGGTTTACAAGATTGATATCGGCGATGGGCAGACCATCAGGCAGGAGAATGTATTCCAAAATCATATCGGATATTCCGGGGGTCTAAAACAAGATGTATGCCATGCCGGTGAGAAAATTCAAAAGCCGGTAGAAACGCAACGGGCGATACAGCTTTTCAATGATGACATCCTTAATAAGGCGCTCAATACTGCCATAGAAACATTCAGCCCGGTGCACATAAACGTCCCTTTTGAAGAACCGCTCTATGATACGGTAGAAGAAAACACAGTGATACCACATGTGGAATTACCTGTGATCTCGGGGGAGCCTGAAAGTTATGGGCTAAGGGATTTTGCCGATATTTGGAATTCCTCTAAAAGGAAAATAATTTTGGTGGGCACCAATCCTCCGGATGCCATAGAAAAAAAACATATGGATAGTCTGGCGCTGGACAGTTCGGTTTTGGTGTTTACGGAAACCACCTCCAATCTGCACCATCCTAATTTCTTTCCAAGTATTGACAGCATCATAGCACCTTTGGAAAAATCCACTCATAAAAATGAAAATTTTAAGGCCTTACAACCAGATGTGCTTCTGACCTTCGGGGGAATGATAGTTTCCAAAAAAATAAAGGCGTTTTTAAGAAATTATTCCCCTAAGTATCATTGGCACGTGGGTCCCAAAAAAGCCTATGACACTTTCTTTACACTATCGCATCATTTTAAAACAGATGCCGATTCATTCTTTGACAGGTTCCTGAGACTTACCCGGCCGGTTTCCAGTGACTTTTACCAACGATGGAGCCAGGTAAGAACGCATTATATTGAAAAAAGGAAGGAATATCTTAGTAAAATACCGTTTACGGATATGCTGGCATTCCATAGAATAATCCACAGCATTCCAAAAGGTTATGAGGTTCAATTGGGCAACAGCTCTACCGTAAGATATTCTCAATTATTTGATATGGATCCAACACTAAGGGTATTTTGTAACAGAGGGACCAGTGGCATAGATGGCAGCACATCAACGGCCATGGGGGCTTCAATTTATAGCGGATCGCCAACGGTATTGCTGACAGGAGACCTTAGCTTCCTGTACGATAGCAATGGATTATGGAACAATTACATCAGACCGGATTTTAGGATTATCGTCATAAACAACGGAGGAGGGGGGATTTTTAGAATCTTGCCCGGAAAAGAAGCCACTGAGAATTTTGAAAATTATTTTGAAACCGTACAGCATCTTAATATTGAGAAGCTCTGTTCCTTATATGGTTTCGAACATTCAAAAGCGGCAAACGATATGGATCTAAGAAATAAATTATCAGAATTTTATAAGGAATCTTCAACACCAAAACTTCTGGAAATTCGGACTCCTAGATTAAAAAACGATAAAATTTTGCTTGCTTATTTTGAATTCATATCTTAGAACACAATGAAGTGATTTATACTTTTACAAATTGGCTAAAAAATTGCCGTTTTACGCCCATATTTTGTCTTTTTATTGCTCCCTAGCCCTGCTATGCAGCTCAAAAAAGCCTTCACCTGGGCACAAAACCATCAATTTTCGCTTCAATTCAAAAAGTATAAATCACTTCATTAATATAATTGCTTAGAACACTACCATTATGAGCAGTAAAAGAGACAATTTAATTGCGCAGTACGCGGCAGACATCAAAAGTAAATTTGGTGAGTCGCCCAACATGGAACTTTTAACAAAGGTAGCCATGGGGCTGGGTCCTTCCATATACAATCAGGATGCCTCCAAGGTATCAGGATCTGACGATAAGGAACTTGAAAGAATCAAGACAAATTTTTTGATCAAAAAACTGGGGATGGCGGATAGTCCCGCCCTTATGGATGGCATTAGAAGTGTGATGAAAACATATGGCACCTCCGAAAGAAATAAGCACCGCGCCGTGGTCTATTATATGCTGACCAGGCATTTTAGCAGGGAAACGGTCTATAAATAAAGAATTTCTTAAAAATTTACCCGCCTCTGGCGGGCAACTATCCCTGCCAGCAGGCCCGGAGCAAGCTACAGGGGTATACCTCGACAGGCTCGGCACAGGTTTCGCTGGTTTTAGCCGTACCTTTGATTTATGATAGAACTGGGAAACTACAATACACTTAAAATTCTAAGAGGGACCAGTGTTGGACTGTTTTTGGGAGATGAGGATGTAGATGATCTTCTGCTTCCCACAAAGTATGCACCGAAAGACTTTGAAATAGGGGAGGAATTGCGGGTGTTTTGTTATCTTGATCATGAAGAGCGGCCTATAGCCACAACACTGACCCCGTTTATAAAAAGAAATGATTTTGGATTCTTACGAGTTGCGGAGGTTAATGACTTTGGCGCTTTTATGGATTGGGGATTAGAGAAACACCTTCTTGTCCCTTTCAGGGAACAACGGTCTAAAATGATTTCGGGTCAGTGGTATGTTGTTCATTGCTATCTCGATGAGAAATCTTTCAGGTTGGTCGCATCTACCCGTCTGAATAAATTTCTGAACAATGATCAGCTAAGTGTTGTCGTTGGCGATGAGGTTGATCTACTGGTAAGCAGGGCATCTGATCTTGGTTGGGATGTTATTGTGAATAATAGCCACAATGGATTGGTATTTGCAAGCGAAGTTTTTCAGGATATCAGGGTAGGGGAGCAGTTAAAAGGCTATGTAAAAAAAATACGCCCCGACAGGAAACTGGATATTGCCTTACAACCTATCGGACCATTAAAACTGGAGCCTGCCGCCGAGATCATATACGATCGATTGCTTGCGGAAGGTGGAGCTCTCAAATTACACGATAAGTCGCCTCCTGAGGATATAAGAGCCACATTTGAAATGAGCAAAAAAACGTTTAAGAAGGCAATAGGCACTTTATATAAGGAACGAAAAATTGAGATCCGGCCTGATGGTATTTATAAAATCTGAGATCTCAAATTTGATCGGTTTGCGCTGTTAATAGATTACCATCCGTTTTTATTCTTAGTTGAAAACCCGTATTTTTGACGCAACACTATATATTTTCCGATTATAAGGATTTTACTTACTTTTATAGTAGAAGACCCCTAAAACCCAAATATAGTATGCCATTTATTGAAGAAAGCGATTTACTGGAATTACACAAGGACATCGACAAAGCTCAGATTATTAATGAGCGACTTTTGGATCAAATAAAATTCAAGAATAAGGAACTCAAAAAAAGCAAACTTCAACGGAACATCCTGGCCGGCTTCACCACCCTTTTTTTAATTGGAGCTTTGGCTTTATTTTCGTTTTCGGTTGGTCTGAGCAGTTCCAAAGGCCTCGATAATCAGAACCTGCTGGTATCCATAGACAGTCTGGATGCGGTGAAAAGCCGTATTGACAATCTCAGCCAGCGAAATGAGGAACTCAGTCTGGTAAAGGAGTTTTACCTTGCCAAGAGTTTTTTGGAAAAAGAAAAGATCTATTCGGTTCAGATCAAGTCATTCGTTGATAACAATGTAACTCTTGCTTCGGAGGCGCTAACCAATACCATGTTTGTTAAAACCAATCCGTTTTATTCCTATTCCCTGGGTAATTTCGGTACCTTAAAAGAAGCGCAGAAATTTAGAAAGGAATTAGTAGATATGGGCTTTAAGGACGCTTTCGTAGCATCCTATAAAGATGGGAAACGAATAAAAATTGAAGATCCTTATTAATTTTGCCAAACGTTAAGGCCTGGGTCAGTGCTGCGAGATTCCGCACACTTCCCCTCTCTGTTGCAGGAATATTGGTAGGTACCGGAATGGCCAATCATTACGGCTACCACGATAATTTTATTTTCATTCTTGCCATTCTGACGACTGTTGGTTTTCAGATTACCTCAAACTTTGCCAACGATTACGGGGATGGTGTCAAAGGTACGGACAATAAGGATAGGATTGGTCCGAAAAGGGCATACCAAAGTGGGAGCCTCAGTCCTGAACAACTTAGGGCCGGGATAGGTTATTCGGTGCTTATTAACCTCCTGCTCGTCCTAATTCTTTTATATACTTCTTTTGGAAAGAACAATCTGGGTTACTTTTTGATATTTGCATTTTTAGCTATTGCTAGCATGTGGGCGGCAATCAGGTATACGGTAGGTGTCAGTGCATATGGTTACAAGGGCCTTGGAGATGTTTTTGTGTTCAGTTTTTTCGGTTTCCTAAGCGTTCTGGGCTCCATGTTCCTTTACACCAAATTTTTAACAATCGAAGCTATTTTTCCTGCTGTAACCATAGGGCTGCTTAGCGTAGGGGTCCTCAATCTGAACAACCTTCGGGATTATGCTACGGATAAAAAAGCCAATAAAAAAACCATGGTTGTTAAAATGGGTATTTCAAAGGGTAAAAAATACCACTATTTCCTTTTAACCGCCGCCTTGGTAAGTTTATTATTTTACATTTATTTTCAGTTTAACACCTGGATCAATACACTCTGTCTCTTAGCATTTATACCTATTTTCCTACATTTTAGAAGGGTTTATAAGATTCAAACTGCGCTTTCATTTGATCCGGAACTTAAGAAATTAGCACTGAGTACCTTTTTTCTGGCTATCCTTTTTTACATAGGGTATAATAATTTTTTGTAAATTTGGCGGGCATAACCCCCTAAACCACAAATGCTTTGGAACAACCTATCAGGATTCTTATTGTAGAAGACAATGTCATTATTGCGGACGATATGCAGTCAATGCTTGAGGAAATTGGCTACGAGATTGTGGACAATGTCATTGTATATGAGCAGGCAGAAGAAGTATTAAAAAACAATCATGTTGATCTTGTTCTTATTGATATCATCCTGGCTTCAGATAAAACCGGGATCGATTTGGGAAAACATATAAGGGAAAATTACAACATTCCTTTTATATTCGTAACCTCAAATTCTGACAGGGCAACCGTAGAAAACGCAAAGACCGTTAAGCCAAACGGCTATTTGGTAAAACCTTTTGAGCAGCAGGATTTATACACCTCCATAGAAATTGCACTTTCTAATTTTGATTATTCAGGTAAAACCTCAGATGGAGGTCATGGTGAAACGGAGGATAAAGTGGTGTCCAATTCCGTTTTGAAAGACTCGATTTTTGTTAAAAAGCAGCATCTGTATTATCGGATTCAGTTTGAGGATATTCAGTTTATTAAAGCGGACAATGTGTATCTGGAAGTGAATACGGTAGATAAGAAGTTTCTGGTGCGTTCACCACTTAAGGATTACCTGGAGAAACTGCCAAAAAATAAATTCTATCGGGCCCATAAATCATACATTGTTAATGTGGATCATATAGATGCCATAAACTCCAAGGATATTATGATAAACAACACGCTTATTCCAATATCCAAGGATTTCAAAGAATTTATTATTTCCGCAATGAATTCTTAGGAAAGGTATACCCCCTTATATGTAATTCTATTTCGTTTGCCCGGATTTTAACAGACATAACCCTTGCTTTAGGCATCACAAAATGTGATTAGTGCATATCGCAATAAATTGTCCTAGGGAACCTTACGGAAACCGCAGGATTATTTGTGGTTTCGGATAACCTCATAGCCCAGGCAGATTATTCTTCGTTTCAAAATATCCGGAGAAAGGTTACTCCCCATGAAAGGTCAAATAATTCGATGAAATGCATAATTTGGAAATCAAATGTATTTTCACAACAAAAATTGGTACTTACACAACAATATTCATAATATCACTTTTCTACATACTACTTTTGAAGCAACCCGGATCTTACCATTTTTTGCATAATTTTTACAAAAATGACTAGGCAGTATTTGCGTGGTTTTCTACGTTTTGAATGCGTGTACCATGATCTTACCGCACTCTTTTCAGGAAGAACATCCGGATCCCCTCAACCGTAATAGTAATGGGAGATCATCCGATTTAACTTTACGTTAAATCAACCTTAGGTGAATTGGTTTGAACCGCTCACCACATAATAATTTACTTTAACAACAAAAAAGTACTGTTACCGTTTTATTAATGCAAGCTTAGGGGCTGGTTTCAGGGAAATCCGTACTGGCAAATGAAAGGGGATAATTAGATTTCTTGGCATGTTATGGCAAAATCGCTTGGCAAACTTTTGTATACAATACTTCTTCTAGTATGCGCTATTTCTACAGCTCAGGATCTTGACGGATCGGAAGAAAACCAGCTGCGTAATTTTAAGGAGTCCAAAAATGTATCGGATAGATTTAACTACTTCTTTACCACAGCAAATCGCTATAACGAGAATTCAGCATATGATTGGCTGGACGAAGTGGTCCGTTACCTGAACAATGCCCAGACGGCAAAAGATTCCTCGGCAATACGGCAATACCAGCTTATTCAATCCCAGATCTATTACGACCTTGGGGATTATGACAAGAGTTTGGCCATTGCCAATGAATTATATAACGTAAGGAATCAATTTGATCTCGATTTCAAAAAAACACTATTGGATCTGATCGATAGCAATTATTCTCAATTGGGGTTTTATGATAAGCAGGTAGAAATACGGCAGGAGAAAAGAGACCTGGGAATTACCAAAAATATAACCTTCTACGATATTTATTCCAATCTGGGCATGCACAGAAAGGCCATGGAAGATTATATCATGGATATGCAAAAGACTATCAATGAAGGGAACCTTTACGGTCAGGCGGAATACAGCAACAATGTTGGGAAGTATTTATTACTCGATGAATCGGCCTCGGCCGCCCTTACATACTTTAAGAAAGCTAAAGGCTATGTTGATGTGTATTTGAATGATCTCAATGAGGTGAAATCCGAAAAGGAAATACAGGATGCCAATCTTTTAAAAGGAATAATAGATGGCAACATTGGAAAGGCCCACATTATTCTCAGGCAATATGAAGAAGCGCTTCCATATCTGGAGAACAGCATCGGGGTTATAGAGGAGAACAATTTCGGCAAATATTCTGAGGATGTTATAGAAAATAACCTGGCATTGGCGGAAACTCATTTAAGACTGGAAAATTTTGCAAAAGGCAGGGAATACCTCGCCATTGAACAAAATCTAAAAAAAATAGATCATATAGTTAAGAAGAACAGACTGCTTGCTACGTATTATGACCGTGTTGAGGATTATAAAAATGCAGCTTTCTATCTCAAACAGAATGCCAGGATAGCGGACTCAATTAGCGGCAATGACAATTCATTAAAAAAACAGCAACTTGCCACTGTTGCGCAGTTCGATTTTGCAAATTCGAGAAGAATGCTCGATGAGCAGAAAATGGAAAATCAAAGGTCAAAAGATAAATTACAGGCCCAGGATGAGCGTATAAATTTGGTTTTCATTTCCTTGATCTTTACCTTATTGGGCTTCGCCGGGCTTGTCTATGCCTACTTGAAAAGTATCAAAAATCAACGTCTGATCGCCGAACAAAAACACATTATTGAAACCTCGCTGGTGGAAAAGGATTCGCTGTTAAAGGAAATTCATCACAGGGTTAAGAACAACTTGCAGATGGTATCAAGTCTGCTAAGCCTTCAGACTAAGAACACCCGCAGTAAGGCGGCAATAGAGGCCCTTGAGGAGGGTAAAACCAGGGTAAAGGCTATGGCCCTGATCCACCAGAAATTATATCAGAACGATGACCTTTCAGTTATTGAGATGCAGGGATATATTGAGAGTCTGATCAATAGTGTTCAGTCAGTATTCAAGAAGGGCGGGCACAATATTAATATCACTATCGACGCCGAGGGGGTGGAATTGGATATAGACCGGGCAATTCCTTTCGGACTTATTCTGAACGAACTCGTATCCAACTCCTTTAAGTATGCCTTTCCCGAAGACGATGACGATGGAAAAATTTACATCCATATTCGAAAAAACGGGGAGCATGGTTTTTTTGAATATAGCGATAACGGCATTGGTTTTCCCGAGGATTCCGAGGAACGGACAAATTCCTCGATGGGCATCCGTTTAATGAACAGGCTGGTCAATCAACTGCAATCTACCCTTAACATTGATAAAACATCAGACGGGGTTCGTTTTTGGTTCAATTTTAAATAAATTTACGCAACAAACCGTTGCATCATGAAAATCACTTTTTTAGGACATGCTGCGTTATGGATAGAAACTGAGGGATTCAAATTACTTGTAGACCCCTTTATTTCAGCGAACGAAAAGGCCAAAGGGATTGTTGATATTGACAATCTAAACCCTGATTACATTCTAATAACGCACGCTCACAGGGATCATATCCTGGATGTTGAAACCATTGCAACATCGTCGGGGGCGACCATCATAAGTAATTTCGAAATTACAACCCACTACGAAAAAAAAGGATTTACAGTACACCCTATGAATCACGGCGGAAGTTGGAAATTTGATTTTGGTACGGTAAAATACACCAACGCCATTCATACCTCCTCATTTCCCGACGGTTCTTACGGTGGGCAGCCGGGAGGATTCCTCATTACAACAAAGGGAAAGCAAATTTATATCGCCGGAGATACCGCCCTAACCATGGATATGAAATTAATCCCGATGACACACAAATTGGATCTGGCCATATTACCCATCGGTGACAACTTCACGATGGGTGCGGAAGATGCTGTCCGGGCAGCGGATTTTGTGGATTGCAATACTATTTTGGGATATCACTATGATACTTTCGGCTATATTGAAATAGATCACGAAAAGGCCATGGCTTCGTTTCAAAACGCCGGAAAAAAGCTACATCTGCTCGGCATTGGGAAATCGCTTACTATTTAATCTTTATAATTCCCAGTTGCGTCAGGCCCGCCCGAATATGGCGTTCGGTACGGGCGCGGTTTCCAATTCACCTTCCTTGCAACCCACGAACAAAGAGTGAGGAATGCACAAGGTAGCAGTTCCGGGTGCGGGGAAATTTTTATTTATACGACTTCACTTTTCAATACGACTTTATGGAGTAGCCTTGGAAAAAATCGTTTCAGATAAATACCTATTACCTCTTTTCCACCGATGTAGGATTCAAATTTTTCACGTTTAATGACATTGATCATTTTTCTGGCAAAGACATCTGCCGGCATGCCTTTCTCTGTTCCCGGATCCGTGGTATTTTTTGCACTGCCATCTGCGATAAGAGCGTTCTTTGCCACATTGGTCCGTACAAAACCGGGGCAGACAAGGGTTACGGCAATACCATCTTTCTCGTGCTCCATTCGGAGTACATCAAAAAAACCATGTAGCGCATGTTTAGCACCGCAGTAGCCCGAACGCAAAGAAGAACCGAATTTGCCCATAAGACTTGTCACAGTTACAAAACGACCCCCCCCATCCTTAATAAAGTAAGGAAGTATTGCCTTGGTAAGGGCAATAGTGCCCAGATAATCTATCTCTATCAATCTTTTGTATACCTCAAATTGCGTATCAATAATTAGCGAACGCTGGCTTATTCCCGCATTATTTATTAGTATATCTACCTTTCCAAAGGCATTCATGGCTTGTTCCACCTTCCCGGGCATTTCTTCAAAATCCCCCAGATCCAGTGATAGTACAATTACATTTTCAGGAACCTGACAACGCACTTTTACCGCGCGAAGCTTTTCTTCGTTCCTCGAAGAGATGATAAGTCTGTTTCCATTTTTATTTAATTCGTAGGTCAATGCCTCGCCGATCCCCGAGGAGGCACCGGTCACCCATATTACTTTATCTGTAAATTGTGCCATATGCTCATTTTAAGAGGTAAAATATACTTAAATTTGAGTGGAAAAGTAATGAAAGCTTCGTATAGAAAATACATTTTGAATTTTAAAAAGCCCGGGGGTACCTCCCGCGGCATACTTACCCGAAAAGAAACCTGGTTTATCATATTAAAAAAAGGCTCTGACCATGGCATTGGAGAATGTGCTCCGTTCCGGGACCTTAGTATAGATGATGAACCCGGCTATGAGGAACAATTAAAATGGGTCTGTGCAAATATTCACCTGGGAGAAGCAAGATTACTGGAAGAACTGACCGGATTTCCAAGTATCCAGTTCGGTATAGAACAGGCATTCCGGTCGTTGGCCTCCACAAACCCCTTTGTATTATTTCCTTCCCGTTTTACTTCCGGAGAAACTCCGATCTCAATTAACGGCCTGGTTTGGATGGGCGATGAGCAGTTTATGCAGGAGCAGATCCAACGGAAATTAAAGGAAGGATTCACTTGTATCAAAATAAAGATCGGGGCCATTGCTTTTGATAAAGAACTGAAATTACTTCAAGCAATTCGAAAAAAATACACAAAAGAGCAGATAACACTGAGGGTTGACGCTAACGGAGCATTTACACCTGAAGAAGCTGAAGAGAAGTTAAAAATCTTAGCCGACTACGACCTTCACTCCATTGAACAACCTCTGAAACCGGGCAATATCCTTGAAATGAGTGTGCTTTGCCAAACAACACCCCTGCCCGTTGCATTGGACGAAGAGCTTATCGGGATCTTTGATGTCACAGAAAAGCAAAAATTGTTACAAACCGTCCGGCCACAGTTTATAATTCTGAAGCCCAGTCTTGTCGGCGGTTTTGCCGGGTGCAGCGAATGGATTACCTTGGCCGACCAGTTGGAGATTGGTTGGTGGATCACCAGTGCATTGGAAAGCAATATTGGTCTTAACGCCAT
Organism: Flavobacteriaceae bacterium; assembly: GCA_041743085.1. Classification (GTDB taxonomy): domain Bacteria; phylum Bacteroidota; class Bacteroidia; order Flavobacteriales; family Flavobacteriaceae; genus JAFMPW01. The sequence continues at coordinate 35,784 of JBGTNL010000033.1, read as the reverse complement.
AGCACAATGGACCTATACCTTGAATACTTCACTGCCCCAGGGCCTGGGTACCGGAAGCCTGTTCACAAACAATTTCGAATGCCCCCTGGTTGTAGACCGGGGAAAGTTATATTACAGATCAAAATTACAATGGAAAACTAACTTAATAGACAAACTATGTTCATAGAACAAGGGTATAAAGGACTCCATGAAGGATGGAGGTATTTGGTAGGATTATTAATTATTTTGATCGGATGGCAACTCATAGGTGCATTGCCCCTGGCGGCGGCGTTGGTTGTAAAGTCGATGGAGTCGGGTGGAATGCCAACGGATATTGGCGGAATGTCCAGTTTATTGGGGTCTAATCTATTCCTCTTTTTAATGCTTTTAACCTTTGCTATTGGGCTTGTAGTCGTTTACGTTACAGTTAAGTATCTTCATAAACAGTCGTGGGCATCTCTTACCACTACCAGGAGCAGGGTTGACTGGAAGAGAGTTATCTTTGCTTTTTCTCTTTGGGCTCTGGTTTCAGTGCTGTTTATAGGATTAGACATTTATCTGTCGCCAGAGGATTATGTTTTAAATTTTCAACTTGAGCCATTTCTTATACTGTTAGCGATCGCTACAATGCTTATTCCGTTACAAACAAGTTTTGAAGAATATTTTATGCGGGGTTACCTGATGCAGGGAATTGGTATAGGAGCCGGGAACAGATGGCTACCGCTACTGGTAACTTCCTTTATTTTTGGCATCCTTCATATTTTTAACCCAGAAGTGGCAAAAATAGGCTATGGAATTATGGTATTTTATATGGGAACAGGTTTATTTCTCGGGATTTTGACACTTATGGATGGAGGGTTGGAATTACCACTGGGTTTCCATGCAGCAAATAATCTTACGGCTGCACTTCTGGTAACGGCAGATTGGACAGCTTTTCAGACCCACTCGGTATATCGGGATGTTGCGGAACCTGTATTGGGCTGGGATGTTTTTTTACCCGTTCTTGTTGTATATCCGATCATCTTGTTTATCATGGCAAAAAAATATGGATGGAGGAATTGGAAGGAGCGACTTTCGGGAAAAGTAGTGAAAGAAGAATTAGATTTAGATACATCAAAGAATGACAGACTCATCGAATAAAATACATCCGCGGTTTAAGTTAAATGGGATTTTCTTCACCCACGAAGAATTGAAGGAAGTGGTGTACAGCCTGGTGAAGGAAGGAACGGAATTCGAAATTAAAATTGGGGATTTTCTGATGGATTGGCTGGCGGATTCTGATACAATTACCCTGTCTACATCTGGGGCAACGGGTGACCCCGTCAGGCTTACTGTAATGAAAGATCAAATGGAGAATTCCGCCAGGGCTACCGGTGAATTCTTTGGTCTGAAGCCAGGAAACAAAGCGCTTCTTTGTCTGCCGGTAGATTACATTGCCGGAAAAATGATGTTGGTAAGAGCTATGGTCTTGGGTCTGGAACTATACTATCGGGAACCTTCATCCACTCCTCTTAAAAATATGGATTCCACTTATGATTTCTGTGCAATGGCACCCCTTCAATTACAGAACTCCCTTCAGGACATTGAAAAGATAAAAACACTGATTGTCGGGGGAACTCCATTATCTGAAAGGCTTAAAAAAGCGGTTCAGAATAAGAGGACAGCAATTTATGAGACCTTTGGAATGACGGAGACCCTAACCCATATCGCCTTAAAAAGGATTAACGGAGGGAGGAAGGATGTAAATTTTAAAACGTTACCTAACGTTCTTATATCAAAAGATGACAGGGCATGTCTTATTATTGATGCTCCGGGTATTACCTCAAAACCAGTAGCCACCAATGACGTTGTAGAACTACTATCTGAAACCGAGTTTAAATGGTTGGGACGTTTTGACACTATTATTAATTCCGGTGGCATTAAATTAATTCCCGAAGAAATAGAGAAAAAGCTGAGTACCGTTATTAATTCCCGGTTTTTTGTTACGGGGATCCCCGATGCTTCTCTGGGAGAGAAACTAGTGTTGTTCGTGGAAGGCGAGACAGATGAAGATAGATTACATCTAAAAATTAACGCCTTGCCAACTCTGGAAAAGTTTGAACGACCAAAGGAAATTTATAGCCTTCCGGTTTTTGTGGAAACCGAAAGCGGTAAAATAAAGCGTTCAGAAACCAAAGCTCTGGTCCAACCCTAAGATTCCCTCATCCAAAATGAAAATTACCTTACACGAATGGGGCAACCTGTAGCCCCATGTATTGGATTTGGTTAAGACGGGTCGGGAAGAAGACAGTCAGGGGATAGGGCCGAATTTATTCGACTTGTAAAAACTTTTGAAGGCAGTCTATAAGGGAGCATAAAAAGTTGGAGGTCAGTAGTTAGTTGCATATTGTAAATTTATCCTTTTGGTCCGCTCTGTTGCGCTTCGCAATATGCTGCGAATTCCACAAATTTCCGAAGAGACCCCTCCGCCTATCGGCACCGTGCCTTCCTCTCGTTGCCCTCGTCGGAGGCAAGTGAAATAAGGGGAGGACCCATAAAATAGCGTTCCTATTATAATTGAACTACGCATCTATCTACTGACCTCTACAAAAAGTAATTGAATCTGTCGGTTTGAGCGCAGTCGAAAACTTCAAAGTCTTAAAAACATTGCGGCGGCCAGGAAGGTTCCTGCAACACTTGGGTGAACACCATCCGAGTTATAAAGATCCACTGCACCCCCCTTGTCGTTTAAAATAGCCTTGAAAACCAATCCAACAGGGACCACAGTTCCGGTGACTGATGCTCCGGACTTCTCATAAGTGGTGCTTATCCCATCTAACATACCAGGGGACATCGGCCACTCCTTCGTATGCAAGTTGCGGCTTATCGTCTGCAACAAGGCAAAGCAAAAAGAGAAGAATCCCGGGAGGAAGAATACTTTATCATTGCAACATAAACGTAACCCTATTTTACAATATCGAAGTGATTTAACCTTTTTGAATTGAAGCGAAAATTGATGGTTTTGTGCCCAGGTGAAGGCTTTTTTGAGCTGCATAGCAGGGCTACGGAGCAAGAAAAAGACAAAATATGGGTGTAAGACGGCAATTTTTTAGCCAATTTGTAAAAGTTTAAATCACTTCATCTTGAAAAAGGTGTATTTTCATCGGATAAAGCTGTTCTATGAATCGAATTTTTGCCGTATTTCTTCTCTTTCTGTGTTCCTCTATCAGGGCACAGCAAATACTTCCGGAAAATGAACGGGCCCGGGTGATCGATGAAGTTCTGGAAGACCGTTTTAACAACCTGCTTCCCGGGCTAATGGACAAAGCCGGGATAGATATGTGGATCCTGATCTCCCGAGAATACAATGAGGATCCTGTCTTAAGGACCATGCTGCCTTCGACCTGGTTAAATGCCAGAAGGAGGACGATCCTTCTCTTTTATCGCGATAAGAGGAATAACACAATGGAAAAGTTGGCCGTTGCAAGATATAACGTTGGAGATAATATAACTTCTTCCTGGGATAAGGAGAAGGAACCTGATCAATGGAAACGGCTAATTCAACTGATAGAGGAACGAAATCCCGACAGGATTGGGGTAAACTATTCTGAAGATCACAATATAGCAGATGGCCTGGACAAGACAGATTATGACGGGTTTATGCAAAATTTGCCGAAGAAATACCAGTCAAAAGTAGTTTCGGCGGAACAGTTGGCGGTTCGGTGGATAGAAACGCGCACGGAGCGCGAAATGGTGCTATATGATCAACTCGTTGATATTACCCATGACATCATCGCCCAGGCCTTTTCCGAGAAGGTTATTACCCCGGGCATCACCACTACTACCGAAGTTGAATGGTGGATGCGGCAAAAAGTGACGGACCTCGGTTTAGAGACCTGGTTTCATCCCACGGTCGATATACAGCGAAACAGTGAAGAACTGGTGGGTCACTTGTATTCTTTTTCCGGAAGGCCCGGGGACATGGTTATCCTCCCGGGAGATCTGTTGCATTGCGATTTCGGGATTACCTATTTAAGGCTGAATACGGACTGCCAGGAATTGGCATATGTGCTGAAACCCGGAGAAAGAGAGGCCCCTAAGTACCTGGTTGAAGCACTCAAGGCCGGGAATATGGTCCAGGACTATCTCACCCGGAATATGGTTGCGGGCAGAATGGGAAATGAGATCCTGGCCAAAGCGCTGCAGGATGCTAAAGCGGCAGGCCTTAAACCATCGATTTATACCCATCCATTAGGGATGTATGGGCATTCTGCAGGTACTACCATAGGCATGTGGGATTCACAAGGCGGTGTTATGAAAGACGATGGTGAAAACTATCCGCTTAATCCCAATACGGTATATGCCATTGAATTAAATACAACGGTGACTATCCCCGAATGGAAAAGGGATATCAGGATCATGTTGGAAGAAGCAGGATTTTTTGGAGAAGCTGGTTTTCGGTATGTAAATGGGAGACAAACGGAATTGCTGTTAATACCCCGAATAAAGGAACATCAGGGAAATTAAATTAAGCGAAATGCGAAGAGCCATAATTTGGGGATTGTTCTATTTCAACATTGGCTGTGGATATTCTCAATACGAAGATAGCCAGAAAGTTACTATCCTGTGGGATACTTCCCTGTCCATGATAGATAAAAACTTTAGGAAAGAGAGTGATTTTTTGCAGGCATATTTCAAAATAAAGCAAAACGCAAAGGTTACTTTACTGGTATTCAGCAACACTATAATAGAGAGGAAAACTTTTATAATAAACTCCGGGGATTGGAGTGCATTAAAGGAAAAACTCGGCGATATGATCTATGACGGGGCCACCTCCTATAATGCCTTAGGGGATCATAGTAACGGAGGTGATATTCTGCTTTTTACGGATGGGGGGCAAAACACCAATATTGGCAGTCCCAACTTTACCGGGGATCTCTACATTGTGAACAGTAAAAAGAGCTATAATATAGCCAATCTGAATTTACTTATGATCCTTAATGGAGGCGAATTCATCAACCTGGCCGGAGGTAAGTACGAGATCGCTCCTAAACCGGAAAGTAATTACACTTTATATACCGGCACCGTATATCGCGAAAATATACAAACCGGAGAGGTGTCGATCCGTGTAAAAGGGGCCGGGGGCGATGCCGTTAAGCCCAATAAGGATGGTTCGTACCAAATAAAAGCAAACCCCGGAGATACATTGATCTTTTCTGTTCCCTGTGGCAAATCGGTGGAAAAATCCCTGAGTGAGAATAGGAATATTAATGTAGAGCTGAAGGAGTGGGGAGGGATTCTCCTGGATGAAGTTGTTGTAACAGAAAAAATAAGGGAACCCTTGGAGGAGACTTTCACAGCCTTTGGCACAAAGGACAAAAATGCGGTGGGGTATGCGGTGCAATCTATAACCGAAGAAGATATTTCAGACATTTCAACTGAAGTATCACAAGCAATCCAGGGCAAATTCTCGGGCGTCAGCTTAGGTCAGCAAGATGATTTGAGCCAGGCGGAGCTAAGACCAAAAACGTCTATTTTGTCTAATAACTACGGACTTGTAGTAGTAGATGGGGTACCCATGCCAAAATCAAACTCCAGTGTTTTCAACTCTCAAAGTGCCAGTACTGCCTTTATTGATCCGAAAAACATCGCCAGTATTACTGTGCTGAAAAGCCTGGCTGCCACCAATAGATTTGGGAGCCTGGGAGCCAATGGGGCCGTTCTGATCACCACAAAAACTGCATCTTTTGACAATACGAAGAAAAAAAAAGACCAGGCCCTTCTAACGGATAATGTATATGATGGAAAAATAATCGTACCCAATAAGACCCTGGTTACCGCCTATCTTGAAGAGTTGAAAAAAGGTATAAATGTGCGGGAAGCATATACGATCTACCTGAATCAACGAGATAATTTTTGGGATAATCCAACCTATTTTATAGATGTATTCGACTTTTTCAAAGGTTCGGCCAAGGCTCTGGGATATAGAATACTCACAAATGTTCTTGAAAGGGAATCATCATCCCTGATAGCATTAAGAGGAATGCTATTTAAAATGGAATTGGAAGAAAATAGTGAACTGGCACTTGAGACCGCGGATGCCATACTAAATCGGTATCCCTTAAGAATCCAATCCTATCTTGATGTTGCTTTAGCCCACAAGAATGCAGAAAATGTTCAGGTTGCATTGAATATGTTGAGCACCATTGCAAACGGTTCTATAAATCCCGAGCTCGACTTCTCCGGTCTGAAGAAAACCGTAGATCGGGAAATAAGAAACATCGTTTATCACCATAAGAACACTTTGGATCTGGCTGATGTTGATCCCAAATATCTGACAAATATAAAATATGATGCCAGGGTAGTCATCGACTGGACAACGCCTGACACACAATTTGAATTGCAGTTTGTGAATCCCCAAAAACGGTTTTTTACCTGGGAACATACGCTTGCCTCGAACAGGGATCGTATTAAGGACGAACAGCTTAATGGCTATGCCAAAGAGGAGTTCGAGATAGTTGGTGCGGAAGGAAAGGGCGAGTGGCTCATTAATGCAAAATACCTGGGTAATGCGAACAGCGGAGATACCACGTCTGCCTTTTTAAAATGTACCGTGCATTATAATTTTGGGACCCCGGAACAACGAACTGAACAGCATTTGTTGCGTTTGTATGAAAACGGCAGTGAGGAGTTATTGGCAAAACTGAGGGTAAAATAAAATACTATACCTGTAATACACCCATATTAAAGGGCTTGTCGATAGGCGCATGATTTGCTGCCTCTATCCCCATGGAGATCCATTTTCGGGTCTCCAAAGGGTCAATTATACCATCGGTCCAGAGTCGGGCCGCAGCGTAATACGGAGAGATCTGCTGGTCGTACCGTTCCTTGATCTTATTGAAAAGTTCCGACTCTTTCTCCTGCGTAATTTTTTCACCTTTCTTCTTTAACGAAGCCTTTTCAATTTGCAGCAGAACTTTGGCAGCCGAATTCCCGCTCATTACAGCGAGCTCTGCACTTGGCCATGCAACGATCAACCGCGGATCATAGGCCTTTCCGCACATGGCATAGTTGCCTGCACCATAACTGTTCCCTATCACTACGGTGAACTTGGGAACAACCGAGTTGCTAACCGCATTTACCATTTTAGCGCCGTCTTTTATGATACCTCCGTGTTCACTTTTGCTACCCACCATAAATCCGGTAACATCCTGCAGAAAGACCAGTGGAATTTTCTTTTGGTTGCAATTGGCAATAAACCGCGTTGCCTTGTCCGCAGAATCGGAATAGATGACCCCTCCAAAACGCATCTCGCCCTTTTTGGTCTTGACCACTTTTCGCTGGTTGGCCACAATTCCCACGGCCCATCCGTCCATACGCGCATAGCCAGTAAGTATCGTCTTTCCAAAGCCTTCTTTGTATTGGTCAAATTCAGAATTATCAACAAGGCGTTTTATGATTTCCAGCATATCGTACTGCTCTGTACGGGATTCGGGGATAATGCCAAAAATAGCATTGGGATCTTCCCGAGGTTCAGCCGACTTTGATCTGTTAAATCCGGCGACGTCAGGTTCCCCCATTTTACCTATAAGTTTTTTTATGGTATTGAGCGCATCCTTGTCGTCTTTCGCTTTATAGTCCGTAACTCCGCTTATTTCACAGTGAGTAGTGGCCCCGCCGAGTGTTTCGTTATCCACTACTTCCCCAATTGCCGCTTTCACCAGATAACTTCCGGCGAGAAAAATACTCCCTGTTTTATCAACGATCAAAGCCTCATCACTCATTATGGGAAGATAAGCTCCTCCGGCTACGCAGCTGCCCATTACAGCAGCTATTTGTGGAATTCCCATACTGCTCATTACGGCATTATTCCTGAAAATACGGCCAAAGTGCTCCTTATCCGGAAAAATTTCACTTTGCAACGGCAGATATACCCCTGCGCTATCTACCAGATAGATAATTGGCAACTTGTTCTCGATGGCGATTTCCTGGGCTCTTAGATTTTTCTTACCGGTTATTGGGAACCAGGCGCCGGCTTTTACCGTAGCATCATTGGCCACTACCATGCAAAGCCTGCCTTCTATTCGGCCGATCTTCACCACAACCCCCCCTGATGGGCATCCACCGTGTTCTTCATACATGTCCTCCCCTGCAAGAGCGGCAATCTCAAGACAATCACTTTTGGGATCCAGGAGATAATCTATTCGCTCCCGGGCGGTCATTTTACCCTGTGCGTGATGTTTTTCGATCTTCACCTTCCCCCCTCCCTGCTTTACCTGTGCGAGCCGTTTTTTCAGATCCGATACCAGTAATTTGTTGTGATCTTCGTTCTTATTGAAGTTAATATCCATTCTATAGAAGCGGTTTTTACGATGGATAAAGATAAGGAGTATAATTGACTAACTTTGACAAATTTCAATTTGTGATCATGAGTAATACCATTGGCTGGGGGATTGTTGGGTTAGGAAATATAGCCCACAGTTTTGCAAAGGATCTGGCTTTAGTGCAAGATGGTGACCTAGTGGGAGTGGCTTCCAGAAGTCTCGACAAAGCTCTCGAATTTGGTGAACAATACGGCGCTGCACATTGCTTTGGAAGTTATCGGGAGTTATTTGAATGTAAGGAAATAGATGTTGTTTACATTGCCACTCCCCACACCTATCATATGGAACTATCCATTATGGCCATGGATCTGGGGAAACATGTACTATGCGAGAAGCCCGTGGGTGTGAATTCAACCCAGGTTGAAACAATGATCGCAGCTGCAAAAAGGAATAATGTTTTTCTTATGGAAGCGCTTTGGAGCCGTTTTAATCCCACTATCCGGAAGGTAAAGGAATTAATTTCCAAGGGACTGGTAGGAGAGGTGACCTATCTTCATGCCGATTTCGCATTTCATGCCCTTGATCGAAGCGAAGAAGGTAGACTTTTGAATCCGTCCCTGGCGGGAGGCTCGCTTCTGGATATAGGTATATATCCTATATTTTTGGCTTATCTCATTCTGGGCAAACCTGAAAACATTCTGGCAGCCTCTAGATTCTATAAAACGGGAGTTGAGATGCAGACCTCAATGATCTTTGAGTATACCGGAGGGCAGGCAATGCTTTATAGTGGATTGAACTCTAAATCTGTGATGAAGGCCGAGATATGCGGAAGCGAAGGAACCATTTACCTGGAACCCAGGTGGCACGAGACACAGGCCTATTCGATTGACAAAGAAGGGGAGATGCAACATTTTACGATCCCTAAGACAGGGAAAGGATACACCTATGAAATAGAAGAGGTGCATTCCTGTCTCAGGGCAGGTCAAAACGAAAGCATGCTGTGGTCACATACCAATAGCCTTGACCTCATCAGAATTATGGACCATATCAGGGAACTTACCGGAATTGCCTTTCCTTTCGAGAATAAACTTTAGTTGGAAGCAGTTAAAAATTCTTTGAAAATTTACGATATTTGAGATTCACCTAAACCACCCAAAAATGGGAATGAACAAAAATACCGTATTGGCATGGGCCACATTTATTATGATTATTGTTGGCCTTGGGCTGATGGCACTGGGGGCATTCAGGTATGACGATGTCGCCGGCTGGGGATTTGCCGCGGTGGGAGTGGGCTTCTTTGCAATCGCATGGGTTTTTAACGCCCTTAAGGGGAGGGTTTAAAAAGTTAAAGCTTTCATGTTTAAGATCCGTACGAAAGAGGGAGTATTTTAGCTCCCTTGAAACAAGAAACCGTGCTCCTTTTTCCAAGAATGGCTGAAGGCATTCTACATAAAATAACTTACTAGAACTAAGAAGAACATGAGTGATGATAAGAAGGTAATCTTCTCGATGTCCGGGGTGACAAAGACCTATAAAAATGCCAATACGCCGGTGATAAAAAACATTTACTTAAGCTTTTTTTACGGTGCCAAGATCGGGATACTTGGTTTAAATGGTTCCGGTAAGTCTACGGTACTTAGGATCATTGCAGGAGAAGACAAAAATTACCAGGGGGATGTTGTTTTTTCCCCGGGTTACAAAGTGGGTCACCTGGCACAGGAACCAAAACTAGATGAAGATAAAACCGTTTTGGACATTGTAAAGGAAGGGGTAGGAGAGACGGTTGCCATCCTGGATGAATACAATAAGATAAACGACATGTTTGCGTTGCCCGAAGTTTACGAGGATGCCAATAAGATGCAAAAACTTATGGATAAACAGGCAGAAATTCAGGATAAAATAGACGCCTCTAACGCCTGGGAACTGGATACCAAATTGGAAATAGCAATGGACGCTCTTAGAACGCCGGAACCGGATAAGAGAATTTCCGTGCTTTCAGGTGGCGAGCGAAGACGGGTGGCGCTTTGCCGTTTATTGCTACAGGAACCGGAAATCCTGTTGTTAGACGAACCGACCAACCACCTGGATGCAGAATCTGTTCATTGGCTGGAACATCATTTGGCACGATATAAGGGAACCGTCATTGCGGTTACCCACGACAGGTATTTCCTGGATAATGTCGCCGGGTGGATATTGGAGCTCGACAGGGGAGAGGGTATTCCCTGGAAGGGCAACTATTCTGGCTGGTTGGATCAAAAGTCAAAACGTCTTGCGCAGGAACAAAAGCAGGCAGGGAAAAGACAAAAAACGCTCGAAAGAGAGTTGGAATGGGTACGTCAGGGAACGAAAGGCAGGCAGGCGAAGCAAAAAGCGCGACTCAATAATTATGACAAATTGATGAGCCAGGATCAAAAGAAGTTAGACGAAAAACTTGAGATCTATATCCCCAATGGCCCAAGATTGGGAACAAATGTCATTGAGGCTACCGGAGTGAGTAAAGCATACGGCGATAAACTGCTTTATGAAGATTTGAATTTCAGGCTACCTCAAGCCGGCATAGTGGGGATCATAGGACCTAACGGAGCTGGCAAGACAACGATTTTCAGGATGATCATGGGGGAGGAAAACCCGGATGGCGGTGAATTTAAGGTGGGTGAGACGGCTAAGATCGCCTACGTGGATCAAAGTCACGCCAATATCAATGTCGACAAAACAATATGGGAGAATTTTAGTGGCGGGCAGGAATTGATCATGATGGGCGGAAGGCAGGTAAATTCCCGTGCCTATCTCAGCAGATTTAATTTTTCGGGAAGCGAACAGAACAAAAAGGTAAGTATGCTTTCCGGTGGGGAACGCAACAGACTTCATTTGGCGATGACATTGAAGGAGGAAGGCAACGTGCTGTTATTGGACGAGCCAACCAATGACTTGGATGTCAATACCCTGAGGGCATTGGAAGAAGGCCTGGAAAATTTTGCCGGCTGTGCCGCGGTCATTTCGCACGACAGGTGGTTTCTGGACAGGATATGTACACATATACTTGCCTTTGAAGGGAATTCCCAGGTCTATTTCTTTGAAGGATCGTTCTCCGATTACGAGGAAAATAAGAAAAAACGACTGGGAGGAGATATGATCCCTAAACGTATAAAGTACAAGAAGTTAATACGCTGATTTCAGATTTGGATTTCGTATTTCTTTTGCTAACTAACTCTTAGAATAAAAGCACATTTAATATTTTATTTTTCTAACCTCTAACCTCTAACCTCTAACCTCTAACCTCTAACCTCTAGCACCCAACATTAATAATCATCATTCGGATACCAATCCAGTTGCACTACTTCAATATCCGGATTTCCGGCATTGACCAATTCCTTGAATTTACCCACGTCACTAACATCGGGTTTCCCTCTATAGTGATAAGGATATACTTCCTTCGGTTGAAATTCGAGTACGGCATCGGCCGCGCTTTCCACTGGCATGGTATAGGGAAGGTTCATGCAGATAAAAGCCTTGTCAATGTTTTTTATTGCTCTCATTTCGGAAATGTCTTCGGTATCCCCCGAAAAATATACGCGTTGATCACCCAGACTCAGTATATAACCATTGCCACGGCCCTTCGTATGAAAGTCCTTAGCCTCCTCACGAAGATTATACATGGGAATGGCTTCAACCGTTATCCCATACCTTTCTTTGGTATCCCCGTTGGCAAGGACATCTATTTGCGGTGCAAATTCTTTGGGCAGTTTATCTGCAACAGCCTGTGGCACTATTATTTTCGCTTTCTCCGTATGTAATTCCTGCAGGGTTTCAATGCTTAAATGATCACCGTGGATGTCTGTAATGAGAATCAGATCAGGTTGTTTTTGACCCTCAAAAGCTTTTGCACCACCCACCGGATCCACATAAATAGTGTTGTCTCCCCATTCCAGAACTGCCGTGGCGTGTTCAATAGCTTTAACCTGTAATTCGGGATTTTCTTTTTCAATGGGTTTTCCCCGTGCTGTGTCACCGATAGGTGTCTTTTTTGGTGCTTCCTTGCATGCGAAGGCAACAATACAACAGCTTAATACCGTACTTAATGTCTTTTTCATTTGATTATTTTTTCGTTGAATGCCCTCGATGGACCCAATTTACTGCCTTTCGGTTGTTTACAGACCTTAAAGTTAAGGTTTGGTTCGAGTTGAGTGTGTGATATAGCGATTTTTTTCAATCCAAAAAATCTAAAAGATTAGATAAACCGTATATAGACTGATACGAACAAATACATTAACAAATTAAAAGTTAATTAATTTTTAACATTATGACTGAAACGAAAAGTAACAACGGATTGAAGGTAATAGCAGGATTATTAGCGGTAGTTCTGTTGGGAACCATCATCTACACTGTAAGTCTTTATCAGGATAAAAAGAAGACGACTACAATGCTAACCCAGGAAAAGGAATTGGTGGTAGAAGACTTAAATAGCTTAAAGTCCGAATATGACAAGGCTATTCTTGAAAGTAATGCCACCAACGAGGAATTGATTGCCGCCAGGGATAATATTGCTAAATACCTTGATTCTGTTAAGACAATGAAAGCCGACCTCGGTTCACTTAGAAGGTACAGAAATCAGGTCAATATCCTTAAGAAGGAAAGAGAGCAATTACTGGCCCAAGTCGATTCTTTGACCCAATCAAATAGCCTGATCGCTATGCAGCGAGACAGTACTTTTGTGGAGCTGGAGAAACAAACTGTATTTACCGATTCTTTGGTTGTTCAAAACACGCAATTGGCAGATGCGGTAGAAAGAGGTTCTGCATTGAATTTGTCAAAGTTTTCCGTGGATGCCGTGAAAGAACGTAACAGTGGAAAGTTGGTTTCAACTTCACGCGCCAGGTCAACGGATAAATTTAAAATATGCTTTACGGTGGCCGATAACGTAATCGCTGAAGCCGGTGACAGGGAATTTTTAATAGAAGTTCTGGATCCGCAGGGAAATATTCTTGGTGGAGGTACCAGCAAATCAAACGATGAAGGTGCTTCTGTAAGCTACAGCAAGGGAACAAATTTTTACTATGAGAACAAGAATCTGGATGTTTGTGATTACATCAACAAACCTTCAGGAGACTTCCAGGAAGGAAATTACATGGTAAACGTTTATGACGAAAGATTGAAATTATTGGGAACTTCTAAGTTCGCTTTAAAATAAATAAACACTATTCCATTTGTAAGGGGATGCGCTTCGCATCCCCTTCTTAATCTAAGTAATTCCCCTATGGCTTTGCCTAGGCCCCCCCGAACGTACCGTTCGGATACGGGCGGGGTTTCCGATTTACCTCTCCTTTATTTCAAGCCTCCGACCATATCTTCCGGTTTTACCCATTTATCGTATTCTTCGGCCGTTACATACCCCAAATTAATTGCTTCTTCTTTTAGAGTTGTTCCATTTTTATGGGCCGTGTTCGCTATTTCTGCCGCCTTGTAGTAACCTATTTTTGTGTTTAATGCGGTCACAAGCATTAAAGAGTTGTTGAGCAGTTCTTTGATAACCGCTTTATTGGGCTCAATACCTGAGGCACAGTTGATATCAAAGCTTACACAGGCGTCTCCCAGCAATTGAGCGGATTGAAGAATGTTGGCGGCCATCATGGGCTTAAAGACATTAAGTTCATAATGCCCCTGGGTGCCTCCAATGGTTAATGCAACATCATTACCCATAACCTGTGCACACACCATTGTAAGCGATTCGCATTGGGTGGGATTTACCTTGCCAGGCATGATAGAACTCCCGGGTTCATTGGCAGGGATACTGATTTCTCCGATTCCCGATCTTGGCCCTGAGGCCATCATCCGTATATCATTGGCGATTTTATTCAGGGAAACAGCCAGTTGCTTTAAAGCACCGTGACTTTCAATCAGGGCATCGTGGGCAGCGAGCGCTTCAAATTTATTTTCAGCGGTTTTAAAGGGCAAACCGGTAAATTCAGCAATGTATCTGGCAACGAGAACATCATATCCTTTTGGGGCATTCAGGCCTGTCCCAACGGCGGTTCCTCCTAGGGCTAATTCGCTTAGATGCTCCAGAGTGTTTTCCAATGCCCTAATACCATGGTCTAATTGCGAGGCATAACCTGAAAATTCCTGCCCCAGCGTCAGGGGGGTGGCATCCATTAAATGCGTACGGCCAATTTTAACCACATTACAAAAGTCCTTCACCTTTTTATTCAAGGTGTCCCTTAATTGGGAAATTCCGGGTATGGTGACCTCTACAATTTTCTTGTATGCTGCGATATGCATTCCTGTGGGGAAGGTATCATTGGAGGACTGGGACTTGTTTACGTCATCATTAGGTTGGATCGTTTTTTCACCTTCTCCAATTGTCTTACCGGCCAACTCATGTGCTCTGTTGGCAATTACCTCATTTACATTCATATTGCTTTGGGTCCCGGAACCTGTTTGCCAGATAACAAGAGGAAACTGGTCATTGTGCTTTCCCTCCAGAATTTCATCGCAAACCTGTGCTATCAGATCGCGTTTTTCCAGGGAAAGTATTCCGAGCTCATGATTGGTGTATGCGGCCGCCTTTTTTAAAAATGCAAAGCCGTAAATTACATCCAGGGGCATGGAAGCCTCCGGCCCGATCTTAAAATTGTTCCTGGAACGCTCAGTTTGCGCACCCCAATATTTATCAGCGGGCACCTTTACCTCGCCCATAGTATCTTTCTCAGTTCTAAAGCTCATAATTTGCGGTAAATTGATTGTTACAAAGGTAGTGGTTTAAGGAAATATTTCCCTGGAGCTCCTCGGAGAATTTGGGAGGGATAAGATTTTTATAATTTCGTTTGCAGTATTTCCTCATTTCAAACTATCTTTGTGAAACAAAGAAATACTACTATGTTCGAATTTGACCAGTATTTAGGATTTTTGGCCTTCTTAACCATCCTGACCATAGGATTCTGGCTGATGATGTTTTTATTGATGTTTGTTGTACCATACTGGTTGGGGGGCAATCTTATAGAACTTTGGAAAGAAAGACGAGAGGCCAAAAGGGCCAAACGCATCGGATAAAAAAAGAAGCCGGACGGCTTCTTTTGATTTTATTAAATCTTCTAACTCCCGGTTTTAGTCAAAATTCATCACTTTTTAATCTTTAGATTTTTTCTTTTTCTTTTTTTTACTCTTTTTGTAACCTTCTTTCTGTATTTCCTCCAGGATCTTGAATTTATCTTCCGGAAGTCCTGCCTGTAGTTCTGCTTTCTGATTTTCACTAATTTTTTCCATCCCTTCCCTTGTCTTGTCAGCATCCAACTTCAATAATTGCAGCTCAATACTCTGCTGCACGTATTTGGTAAGGATAGAGGAAACTACAGCCTGTTCAAAATCATTTAGTGCCAAAGCTTCAGTAAGTTTGGGCATTTCATTCGCAACAATTTCTTCGGCGGTAAGCGGCTCGACCTTTTTCTCGGGCTCTTCAGTGCGTGGTATGGCAGATCTTCTTCTGCCGTAGTAGCCATTCCCATAGCCATATTGGGCCTCTGCCAACGGTATGCACAGCAGCGAAACTATGAGAGCCAGTAAGTAGTGTTTGTTGATTTTCATCACATTCATATTGAGTGGGTATTAAAAATAGGTTAAGGTGACACCTTTGTCGGTTAAAACTTTGTTAAAATGAAACATTATTAAATCGTTAGTATTCCCCCATGCTAAGCGTCGGGGTTCCGCTGTTTTGTCATTCCCCCAAAAGCGGGAATCTAAATAGGGCTTGCTAATTTTTTAATATTCAGGCCATATGTTATTAACTATCAGTATATTATTTATAAATAATCGATGGATTCCGTTGTACAAATGCACATGTCTTCGCAACCAGAGCTCTCCCCGAAGTTTGCAACTGCGCACAGCCGGGGAGCATTTGAAATGACATATTTTGAAAATGTAAACAAATCGAGCCAAGAAAAAACAAGGGACGCTGCTTTACAATACACTACTTTTTTGGAAAAACAGCCTTTGATCAATCTTTAACGCCCTGTGATTTGTTTACCCTTCCTGTGTTTGAATCAAATGAAATAAAAGGATACTAGGGTGCAATGGTGCCCGGGATTTTTCCAATGGGTTGTGATCGATCAATAAATGGACAAATTTCCACTATGTACGTGTAGACTTTTTCTAACCCGATTGCCATGAGCCTCAGACGAAATAAAATCGTTGCTTTTTCTACTGAATTTTATATAAAATAGGATTAAATGCCTTGGAGGCAACTATGACTTTATCCCCTTTAGCAATGGCGGCTATGTCCGATTCCTGAGCAATGATTTTGATGACATTACCTCCTGCTAGTAAAGAAACAATAAAGACCACATCCTCCTTTTTTATATCGATGACTTCTCCTTCAAATTGATATTTTCCACTTATTTTATTTGAAGTGAAAAAAGAAAAAGGGTTTTCCGGAGAAGCAAGTTTTCCATTCTCCAACCTGGTTATTTTTTGAGAAAGTTTGATGATCTCACCAACATCATGACTGATCAAAAGAATGGTCAGATGGAATTCATCATGAATTTTCAGGATATAGTCCTGCAATTTTGAGCGCATTTTTATGTCAAGGGCGGAAAGGGGCTCATCGAGCAATAATATCTTAGGCCTATTTACCAATGCTCTCGCCAGGGCTACCCGCTGTTTTTGTCCGCCGGACAGTGTTTCCGGGTTTCTGAGTTGCAGATCATGTAGTTCGATGATCCCGATCAACTTTTTGATCGTACTTTTGTCCTGCCCTTTTTCAAGGGCAAATTCCAGGTTCTTTTTTACGGTCATATTGGGGAAAAGGGCATAATCCTGGAACATAAATCCAACCTTGCGCTGTTGTGGTCTTAGGTTGATGTTTTTATCAGAATCGAACCAGGTTTCATTGTTAACAATGATCTTCCCCTTATCGGGTTTCATCAATCCCGCCATCATGCGGAATATGGAGGTTTTACCTGCCCCTGACTCCCCATAAAGTGCGATTACCTTTCCATTTTCTACACTCAAATCCACTTTGAGTAACAAATCTCCCGTTGGGGAATCCAATTTTTTGGTTATGGATACTATTATCATCTCTTTATCTTAGGGAACTAATTTTTTGGAATGCCCGCCCTTCAGAAAATAAATGGACAATAACAAAGTAAAGGCTATGAGAAAAAGTATCAACGAATATGTATTAGCCGTTGTATAATTGAGGGCTTCTACCTCATCGTATATTGCAATTGAGGCTACTTTGGTTTTACCCGGGATGTTTCCTCCGATCATCAGGACCACACCAAACTCGCCTACGGTGTGTGCAAAAGAAAGGATGCATCCTGTTAGGATAGACGATTTTATGTTGGGGAGTAGGACTTTTACAAGCGTGGTAACCCTTGATTTTCCCAAAACGCTCGAAGCTTCCTTTAAGGAAGCAGGCAAACTCGAAAATCCGGATTGGATGGGCTGCACCATAAAGGGAAAACTATATAGGACAGATGCAACGAGAAGGCCGGCAAATGAAAAAATTAGTCGTATCCCCAACCAATCATCCAACCAGCTTCCAAAAAAGTTCCGGGGACTAAAAGCAACTAGCAAGTAAAAACCAACCACGGTTGGAGGCAACACCAGTGGCATGCTCACAAAGGCTTCTATTATGGGTTTAATTCTGGATTTTGAATACGCCAACCAATAAGCAACCGGAATCGACACAAGGAACAGGATACCTGTTGTTAAAATGGCCAGTTTAAATGTCAATATCAGGGGTTCCCAATCGATCATGGCGAAAGGATTATATTATTCATATCTATCATTACGACCACCTGCATGGTCTCTTTCAATTTCAACCTTGCTACCGCAAGAGTACTTATTATGGATACTATATTTCCGGCCGAGGTCTGAATTAAGACCCGGCTCAACAACACTCCCGGATCAATTTTGGCAATACTCCCATATATTTTATTACTTATACTGAGGGCAATATTCAAATCGATTCCTATAATTACCTCTGTTTCTTTGAACAAGGCATTTACCGATCTCCCCATTGTTAAATAGCTGGCCGTTTTAGGGGTTTCAATAACTATGATTTTTAAGGAGTTGTTCTCATCCACTTTTAAAGTTACAATGGTCAGACTTCCTTCCGTCATCAGATCCTCGATATTTCCTTCAAGGCGGTTCATAGTTCGTCTACTAAATATCCAAAATTTTTCAATATTTTTTTTGCGTCTTTGGAAAAAAGAAAATTATAAAAACGTATCGCATTATTGTTTTCAACAGCACTGTGCTTTATCCTGACAACACCCTGGTCAATCCTGGAATACAGGCTATCCTGAAGTTCGACCCACTTCCCTTTTCCGCTCATTTGGGGCGACAACACCGCTGATTTAGCCGTAAACCCTATTTCTGCCGACCTGGAAATTATGAACTGGTTAGTTTGCGCAATACTCTCACCATATACCAATTTATCCTGTAGCCTAGGAAACAGATCGTATTGTTTTAAGACTTCCAGTGCCGCAACGCCGTAGGGAGCTGTTTTAGGATTTGCTACTGCAATGTGGTTAATTTTACTGTCTGCAAGTATTTTTAAAGATGGGGACATGCTATCATCCATAGTCCATAAAACCAATGTTCCATATGCGTATATCTCAGGTGGCCCGGTCGCTAACCCATTCTTGTAAATTTCGTTTGGGTATTTCATATCTGCGGAAACGAAAATATCAAAAGGCGCACCTTCCCTTATCTGAGCGGTAAGTTTCCCTGAAGAACCTATAATATTGTCACATTCGATCCCTGTTTGTTCAGTGAACGCGGTTATCAGTTCCTCCATTGCAAATTGCATATTTGCCGCGGTGGCTATGGTTATTTTTTTTTGGTTTTTTTGATTACAACCTAAAACCAAGAGACTTAGACAAAGGAATATTAAAAAAATGGCCAGATTTTTTATTTTCATTTTTGTCCCTTTAGCTTATCCCGGCTGTTCCATCAAAATCCCGCTTATTCCCATCAGGTATCTCCGACTGGCAGGGAAGTCATTGCGATTACGAATACTCCCGGGTAACCCTATAAAATTTAGATTGACAAAAGCAAGGATTTTAATGCCCTATATCAAATATAAGATTTCACAATTTAAGGGAAAGGTTTTTGTATAGGTGAATTTCAGCATTTGCGATATTTTGAATGGGTAGCCCTATTGTTTATTATGCCGAATAACAGGATTTTATTTTTTTATTTCAAAGCTGGCAAAATTTTTGTGGCTAAATAGCACATACTATTCTTATTTCTACGACTTATGATCAAACAACTGCGTTTCCTGCTTGCTTCCCACCTTGCTTCAAAATCGAAATGCCCCTCCTTGTCCGAATTGGATGCCATTTACAAAAAGGCCATTTCCCAACTGTCCGTTGACGCCAAAGAGGAGTATTGTCAACGACTCATACGCCGCGCTAAATACGAAATCGGGGAAGCAAAATGTAACAATGAAATTCAGAAATTGAAGCAACTTATGCGATCGGCAAAAAAGGAACTCCGTAAATGTGGGTCAAAACATATCTTATAGTAATCATCCGTCAGGTTCGTTTATCCCATTTAGCTAGGGTTTCCTGATACAAGTTTTTAAAAAACCATTCCAAACCGGGCTTTCATAGCATATTTTTCTGTTCCGTTTTTGAGCTTTTTTTTAAAATTTAAATAGTCTTGGATGTTATTTATTGTTAATTGTATATTTGCCGGTGCAAAGCGTTCTGGGTATTTGCTCTTGATTGATTCTTTCGGGTTTAATTTACAAGGTATCGGGTCAGGGTCACGGAGCGGTGCAAAGTAATCCTTCCCTGGTCCGCGTAGCTTCCACCTCCTCCGCCAGTTGGCGGATACGGCGGACAGGCAGCTTCGCAACGCAACACAGGGTCGCGTAGCTTCCACCTCCTCCGCCAGTTGGCGCATACGGCGGACAGGCAGCTTCGCAACGCAACACAAGGTCGCGTAGCTCAGCTGGATAGAGCATCTGCCTTCTAAGCAGAAGAATAAAATATACTGAAAATACTAAGGTCGCGTAGCTCAGCTGGATAGAGCATTTGCCTTCTAAGCAAACGGTCACAGGTTCGAATCCTGTCGCGATCACTATAAATAGGGAGTTTTCGAAGGATTAGCTCCCTTTTTTGTTTTTTTAATTTGTCCATTTGATGCAAATAATTCTTCCCATTTTACTTTTCCTCAGAACTATTTTTATTCCTGAAATTCGAGAATGTGCATAGTTTGTGCATAGTTTTTAATTTTAACACTACTTTAATAAATTTTGGTACTAATTGTACTGTTTTGAATGCAAAACATAAAATCACATCTGAGAACAGATAAATTTTATTGTTTGGCTTCTAACTTTTTTGAGAAAATTATCACACTTTTTTTAACTGTAAGTCAATATAGCTTGCCTCTTTATAGAGAACGTTTCCAAGTATTCTTAGTGCTGTAAAAGGTAAATTAACGAAACTACTAAAAGAGACCACAAATAGGACACTCAAAGGAATGAATACATCAAATTTGAAAACAGCCCCGTAAAACGGCCGTTTTAAGGGAACAGAAATTTATCTTGTCAATCAAGCGAATTTATAGAAAGCACTAAGTCCAGTATATAAAACCCTAATTATCAAATTTCTTTTGACCGATATATTTTCGTTGGTAATCACGGTACGTACCTTAGGTGAAAGTCGCCTGAATCCTATGTACGCAGTTATTCTCGGGAATAAGCAGAATAAGAAACACTAACAGGTTATTGGTAACCGTTCCTGTACCGCACAATGTGCTTATTAGATAAATGACAATTCAGTGACCTAGGTTACGGAAGGTTGTATGATACTGTAGGGGATTTCTAGAATTCTGCTGCCATTGAGATTTTGACCATAAATTTATTGGATACCCGGGAATCTCCAAAATAGCCCATGGGCATATCAATCCCTTTTTTTCAAAAGGTCCAAAAATGATAACGGACGTTGAAAAGTGGGGGGCGTTCCATTATATCAATAGGTACACCTACAGTTACTTATCCCCTGAAAGATATCTACCCCAATGGTAAGCACGTGAGTACCGGTACTATAGCCTAATATTTCGTTAAGGATTATCTGATAGGAATATCCAAAATAGAAATTACTCTTTTTTAGGCCAACCAGCGGTGCTATATAAAGAGGCCTTCCTATCTGATCGTTTAAAAATCTATAATTGATACCGGCATAATAATAGTCCTCAAATTCATACCATCGGAATTTCAAGTTCAAATCCGTTTCTGATCGCCCGTCACTTTCAAATACTTTAAACAACACGGAGGGCTCAATTTCCAACCGGCTATTCTTGTTTTTTGTGTAGCGATATCCGGCGTACAGATAATAGTTTCTAAGCTCATTTGGCTCGTCGATATCAAAAGTTAAGCTTTGAGGGTCCTTATTTATCAGGTTGGATGCATTAAGACTTACATAAAACCTATCATAACGGTACAACGCACCCACATCAAAGTTATGATTTGAAGTCTGGCGGTTGTTCACTATGCCGTTGTCGGGAAAATCAAGAGTATTGAATTCGGCGATATCTATTTTGAACTGATTAAAGTTATAGGAAAGTCCAAATGAGAGAAACTCATCGTCATACCGATCCAATGTTAGATGATGGGCAAATGAAATTCGCGTCCCTTGCTGTTTGGTATACCCATTACTGTCGTTATAAAGAAACAACCCGATTCCTGATTTCTCGCCCAAGCGCATGTCTGCCGCTAAGGACTGCGTTCTGGGCGCATCCTTTATTCCTACCCATTGGGCCAGGCCATTTAACCTAATTTTTATGTGATCTCCGATACCCGCGTAGGTGGGGGACAGCACAAAAGGATTGTCCGCCAAATATTGGGAGAGTTGTGGCGAATTAAGCTCCTGGCCCTTTACGGAAAGCGAAGTTAGAATTATCAAAAAGGTCAATGCTATTTTACGCATGATTTTTAAGTTAAGTTTTAACGGTAAAGGGTAAAATGCCCAACAAATTCCCTTTGGTCGTCCTCGCCGTTCAGTTGCACGATATACCAGTAATCGCCAGTGGGCAATTCGTTGCCATGGTACTTGCCGTCCCACCCTTGCACGTTGGACAAACGGGCCACCACCCTGCCATAACGATCGTATATTTTGACCAGTATTTCCGGGAACTGTTCGATATTTCTTGGCCTCCACAGATCATTCATTCCATCCCCGTCGGGCGTAAAGAAATTAGGAATTTCGATTTCGACAAACACCATAAATATTTGGGCCACCGCCTCACAACCGTTTTCATCGATTAAGGTTACCGTATAGATTCCAGTTTGCCTGATATAATAGGTGTTGTCGTTACCGTTGTTCACATCGTTAAAGTAAAAGGTGTATGCTGGCCTACCGCCTTCAGCAATGGCCGTTATTTCGTTCAGGCTTCTTTGCTCCAAGGCCAGGGTAAGGGGCTCGTAGCCCTGCATATTAAAATCGACCGTCCCGACACAACCGTTCGCATGGGAAATGGCTATATAATGGCTTCCTGGAGCAATATCCCTAAAATCGGGATTCAATTGCATATCGTTGGGATCCGTTGAATCCAAGGCATACAGCACATCACCTATGACCGTTTGATCTTCCAATATGATGTTTACGTAATTAGTGGGGATATTCCCGTTACATTCATAAACCGGTTCCACAACGGCATTTAGGTTGACACCCGGATCAACATTTATTCCAATATTGGTTTCGCATCCTTGGGCATCCCTGACAAAGACAATATACCCGTTCGCGACAAGATCGGTGAACGTGGTTCGATCCACGACAAAGTCGGCATTGTCATTTGAATTAAGGGCCGTGCTATACGGGGCAGTGCCTCCTGAGATGGATACGGTAATCGAACCATCTTCGCTACCGGCACAGATTTCGGGTGTCGCAGTAGCACTGACATTTATAATCACTGGCTCCGAAATTGTATATTCCACTAGTTCAAAACAACCATTCATGTCCTGTGCTATTACGATATAGTCGCCAGGAACCAGTTCGGTAAAGGTATTTACGGTATCGAATTTGTCCAGGTTCGGTGATATGGCGTATTGGTAACCTCCCGCTCCGCCCGATAGGGCAACGGTAATACTGCCATCATCCACACCGTTACAGGTTACGTCCATAAATGAACTATCGACCACCAATGGGGCAGGTTCCATGATCTGTGTAACATTGGATACGACCACACAATCTTCGCTGGTTACCCTTACGTAATAATCCCCGATGGTCAGATTATCAAATCGCCCTGATATTTGGGGACCTGCAATACTATTGGTCAGGCCTCGATCCGTAAAGAGTTCATATCGGTAATTTCCCATACCTCCATCCGCATCCGCGATAAGAATTGCCGAATTTTCACCAGTACAATTAATATAGGCCGCTGATGCATCTATGGCAACCGTGAGCGGTTCTATGGCATCCTCTTTGATTTCGTTGGATAGGATGGATCTACATCCAAAAGAATCCTGTACATAATAGCGGTACGTACCCGCAGTTACGGTAAACGTTTGGGTATTGCCCCCACTCATCGGGAAAAAGTTTATCCCGTCCACACTGTACTCATAGTCGGGTGTTCCACCGTAGGCGGTCAACAACAGTTCGGCATCGTTCGAACAGGACAGGGCAACTGTTCTGATCAATGAGGCGTACACTTCGGTCGGGCCCAAGATGACTGCCTGTACGGTCTCTATGCTACAACCCCAAATGTCCGAAACGGTAATGCTATAGATGCCCGCGCCTAGATTATTGAAGGTAGGGCCACTTTGGCCGGCAGTGGTAAATTCCAATACCGCACCCGTTGGATCGTAAATGTTCAACTCGTATTGGTAAAGTCCCATTCCGCCTGTGACGTTGATGGCGGTCAACATTGCATCGGTATCGCCATAACACGTCAAAGTGGTCGTTAATGGGGTTATGTCCGCGGTAATCGGACTTGGTTGCACCAAGGTTTCGGTATCGTTCACGATACAGTTATTGGCATCGGTAATCCGGACCGTATAACTTCCAGCGGAAAGGTCCGAGAATACAATGGCCTGAACATCCGTAGCATTATAAATTTGGGCCGTGGTCGTATTGGTCAATATGATATCATAGGGAGCAAATCCGCCACTTGGATCTACCAAGATCGCCCCTTTGTCATTGGAACAGGTCACATTGGCAATGGGATCGACGACTGCCGTCATTGGCATATCGGGAGAAACAATGGTCACCACGTTGGAATCCTCGGAACACCCAGGCGAAGCGGTCTCCGTAACGGTAACGTAGTAGTTGCCCCCGGTAAGCCCTGTGATGCTGAATGGGTTTGCTACCGTATTTCCGGATCCCATCCGTACACTGGCCCCCGCTTGTGTGAACACTTCGTAATCGTATGGGCCTGAATATCGGGTTACATTGATTTCCAACGAACCGTTGCCGTCTCCAAAGCAAATTACGGGATCAACTGCAATGGCAGTTACCTCGATCAAATCGTATGGTGCTATTTCGTAAGGTGCCGTATCAACAAAACAGCCTGTTGCCGTATCGGTTACACGGAAGGTATAGCTCCCGGCCGCTGATAGGTCATAATTGGCGGTATTGCCGGTAGTTGCAGTTTGGGTACCGTTCGGATTGCCAACGGGCAGTAACTCGAAAGTATAGGTGTGCGGATTGCCATCGTCCGTGACGGTAATAAGCACTTCTTCCGGTCCCGAACAAGAAATGGCCGAAACAAGGGCTACATCAGGTATAAATATGTTCAACGGAGAGATGACTTGGGTGGGCAGCGTGAATAGGCACCTGTTGGCATCCCTAATAATGACATCATAATTTCCGGCGGTCAATGCATCAAAAGTAAAAACAGCACCTCCCGTTGGCAAGAAATTACCACCATTTACGCTGTAGAAGTAATCAGGGGTTCCAGTACCGGGAGTAATGCTAACTTCAATAATGGCCACTTGTGGTGCGTTGTCCATATCACAGGCAAAGGGCACAACATTGGTAATGGCCGCTACCAGGGCCAACGGTTCTCCAATGGTCACTTGATCATTGGCAATGCAATTTCTATTGGAGGTTACGGTAATGTCCCATACGCCGTCAGGTAGTCCCGTAAACAGGTTGGTACTTTGTGTAATGGTGGATACGCCATCGGTTATCTGAAAAGTATAGGGCGGATTGTCGTTCACTCCAACACTTGAAGGCTCAAGATTTACCACGATACTTCCATCCGAAGCACCGGGACAACTAACATCGGTCCAATCCGCAGCCAGCAAGGTTACAGGTGTTGGTTCTTCCAATGAAATAGGTAGATCGACAAAACAACTGGGCGTACCTATGATATTGTCCGTAACACGTACTACATAATCTCCAAAAGGAACTCCCGTGAATTGATTCCCGGTAGGGAAAATCCCTGTTGACGATAAATCGACCTTTAACAGCTCGATCAAGTAGGAACCTGAGCCCCCGCCAATAGTAAATTCTATAACACCGTCATCGGCAATACAGCTTGGTTGTACCAATACTATAGCGCTTGCTTGTAGTTCCGGAGCGATCGTAATATCCTTGGTATCGGCACAGCCGTTGCTGTCCAATATTTCAATAGAGTGAATGCCCGAGTTTAAACCCGAAATGGCAATCATACTGCCTATGGTATTCAATCCAGTGACCACTCTTGATGCACCACCGTCTACTCGAACGGCGTACGGCGCAATACCGTCGCCTGTCAATGTTATGTAAATAGCGTAATTTCCTTCCGACCCCGAACATTGATTGTTTACGGAAAGAGCTATTTCCGGGGAAGGATCTATTGGAACCACAACATTATCGAACTGGATACAGTTATTGGCATCTTTACTATAAACAATATAGTCGCCTCCTTCCACATTAAAAACATTTGTAGGACTACCTGCCCAGGATGCCACAGTCGGGGCCGGATCTGTTGATAAGGTAATCTGGTATTCATAAGGCGCGGTACCGAATTGTCCAATTGCCGAAATTTGACCGGCATTTGGATTACAGTTATCATTTTTATCAAGCGTTGCCGTAACCTGCAAAGGGTTTGTAGATTCTGAAATGGTAAAATCCACGGAGGCTACGGAGCAACCGTTATAGGCACCACCGACCTCGTTAAATAAGATGTAGTAAATGTTAGGAGCCAAGGGTCCAACGTCGGTAACCGTTACCCCACTGCCGACACTAGGCGGATTTACAGCAATTGAACCATTAATACCCGTTGTGATATTGGATTGAAAGTTAAAAATTTCGTAATTGACACTGGTAGCATCGGACGCATAATTATCAAAAGTAAAGCTTACGTTTCCATCATTGCTCCCGGTACAAGTAACATTGTTAATAACATCCAAGCTAGCTGTTAGATTAGATGGGGAATCAATAGGTGTCTCCGCAGTTCCAAAATAATAACAATCGCTGGTTAAATCGTGTACGACGAAACTGTAAGTTATGCCCGGGATCAAACCGGTAAACGTTGCTGTATTCCCGCCCGGACTATCCGCAGATTGGTAATCATTTATTGGGTCGTCTACGTAAGGTTCAAGGTAAGTTTCAAGAATGGCAAATTCATAATTACCACTTCCTAAGGCTGAATTTACGGTAATGATCGCTGTACCGCCCAAACTACAATCTACGGTAGTCGAACTTACATCAATATCCAAATCATCAGGAGGAGAGGCAATAATATTGGTAGTCCTTACAGAACAACCATTGGCATCGACCACATCAACTTGGTATATGCCGAACTCTAAAATGGTAAAAATATGATCCTCCCCTGCAGTTGTTGTATAGCTATTCGAATGACCGTTGTTTCCCGTAAGATAATAGGTGTATTCATTAGTTCCTCCACTTACGTTGGTAACACCAATGGAGCCCGGGTCCGTACCGTTGGCCGGGTCGCAGGTAATCGGCGTTACCACCACGTCATAGGTAATAGGGGCCGGTTCATCGATGATTATCGTTTTCGTATCCGAGCATGACTTTGAATCCGTTACGGTTACTTCATATTCACCAGCAGGTAAACCGGATGTCTGTGCGCCGTAGCCTATCCCCGTTGTTATATTTGCCACGGAAATGGTATAGGGGGGTACTCCAGTTGTACCGTCAATATTTACCTGAATTGTTCCTCCATTATCACCATTACATAGGATTTCGGTAGTCTGAGCCAATGAAATACTGGGCATTACAATTGGTTCGACCGTTGCGGATGTGTTTACGGTACATCCACTATTATCGGTAATGCTAAAAGTGTAGGTACCCGCTGCTGGAGTAAAATAAGAAAAAGGAATGCTGGGCGCGGTAGTACTGGGTTGTACCAAGGTTCCATCCAAAAACACTTCATAGATATAACTTGGGAATCCACCTGCTATGTAGATTTCTATTTCTGCTTCGGGCGAAACACTGCAATCCAAACCTTTGATCAGGTTTGTTGAAGCTGTTAAGGTTGGGAACACTTCCATGCTTGCCGTATCCGTACAGTTTTTGCTATCGATTACCTCAACAGTATAACTACCGGGTCCAAATCCTGTGAAATTGGTTTCGGATCGGTATGGCCCGCCGTTCAATCGATACTGAAATGGTGCAGTACCTCCAGAAGTGACATTTGCCGTTAAAGTCAATCCGGTCGTACTATCATAACATAAGCTATTGGCGGTCAATTCCAAAACTGGGGAAGAGAAGGGCGTAAGGGCAAAAGTTTGTGTGACTTCGCATCCTCCGGCGTCCCTAACCGTAACCGTGTAGTCTCCCGAGGTATCCGTTAGCCCTGCAAACGTGTTATTTCCTTGGGGCCCTGTACTGGATCCGGAAGGATCCTCCAATTCGTATTCATATCCGCCCCATCCGCCCGTGGCAGAAACTATGACCGCTCCGGAAGAGGAACAAGAAACCTCAATAACCTCCAGACCTGAAATAAAAAGGGCGGAGGGTGGGGCAGTAACCGTAACACTTGTGGTGGCCGTACAATTTGTATCGGTATCCGTCACCGTAATGCTATATGTCCCAGCGGCCAGACCTGTAAGTGGAATAGTGTTGGCCGTCGCTCTCGTGTCCGACAATGTTAGGGGACCTGTCACTACATAATCATAGGAAGTGGCAAAATTGCCCACATTGATAGTAACTGCCCCATCGGAAAGCCCAAAACAAGTAATGTTATTATCCAATTGGCCATTTACCGTGATAAGAATCACTGGAGAAATAGTATGACTTTCTTGTATTACGCAACCTTTGTCATCCGTAACCTGGAAGGTATATGTTTTGGGGGATAAGCCTGTAAACGTTGGATTATCGCCGTTATTTACGACGTCACCGGCTGGTGCAATGATTTCATAAGTAAACGGGGCATTCCCATCTACCACCCTAACAGTTACATCAGAGGTCGAGGCAGGACAAAGTGGCTGTGTTGAGACAAAAGTCAGATCACTTGGTTGGTTTCGTGGATCCAGTGTTATCGGGTTGGTTGGAAGGATACAACCAACCGCATCCCTTACCATTATAGTGTAAGTACCTGCGGTGAGTCCCGTAAATCTTTCGGCACCCATACCAGAAAAGAAGTTTACACCATCGATGCTGTATTCATAGGGCGCCGTTCCACCCGTTATATTTTGTGCCTCTATGATTCCATATTGTGTACAGGTATAATCCTGAATTAATACGGCACTACCGCTAATGGCATTGGCCGGGGCAGAAATGGTATGGTATTCAAAATAATCGCAGGAAGCACTTCCTTTCCGCTGGTTTATGACAATGGCATAGTCGCCTGCCGACAAGCCTGGAAAATAACCGGATGCATTGGTGGCCAGAGCATTGTTATAATCATAATTTTGTTCATCGAATGTGGATGCGTCATAAAGGTAGTAAGTTAGCTGGTACCCATTGTTATTGACAAGATTGAATTTTATGGCCCCGGTAGAGTCCCCAAAACAGACTACATCGGTTACCGAAGTGGCATTAAATTCCGCTGCGGGCCTGAATTCTATGGTCACCGTATTCGAAAAGGCATAACAGTTGTTCCTGTCAACCACGACGAATGTATAGTCGCCTGGATTCCAAATATCAAAAATCACTCTTGTCTGATATTCGGAAGCAGGAATGTCGGTAGCTGTCGGATATGAAATATCCGGATTTTTTCCACTGGGATCGGTATAGGACCAAATGGCATAGGTATGGGGAGTTTTTCCACCGCTGGAATTCATAAGGATATTACCTTCCTTACAGGTTATATGCTGTGAAACTCTAGCTTTTAAATATAGGTTGCTATTGTTAGCTATTGTTACTCGTTCAGCATAGGAACAGCCATCATCTGTTCTGGCTATGGCTATATAATTTCCCGGGTTAAGATTGCTAAAAGTAAAATTGTTATCGGGTTGTGCCGTCTCGTCATCTAAAAGTGTTCCTAAACCTCCATTTGACCCATCGTCCAATCGAATTTCATATTCGTAATTAGGGAATACATTGTTTACTTGGATGTTTATGCTGCCCAGTACGTTACAACTTTTGGGCAATGTACTTACCGATACTTGAAAATCCCTATCCAGAATACCGATATCGGGCGTACTGAAGATACAGGCCCCGGCAATGGGTGTTCCCGTATTGTCCAATTGTACCGCCTCTACCCGATAGCTTCCGTTTTGCCCAGCGGCAAATTCAAAGGCGGGGCCATTATTGCTGCTAAAAGGGATAATGACCGCATTGGTTGCCGCATCGACCAATTGGTAGCCATAACCGTTGCCCAAATTGGTAATGGTAATGTTTCCCTGGGCGGTACACACAATATCTTTCTTGATGGACTGAATGTCCAGAGTATTTTGGAAAACGTTAAAATAGTAACGCCTGGAAACTCCGCTCTGGTCATTGACCACCAAACGGAACTCACCTGCCGTAGTGGCAGTAAAATTTGGGCCGGAAGCAACCTGGTTCCAGGTACAGCTTAGGTTTTTATTGGCGCAATCGTTAGTAGAAACTGCACAGCTGCCCTCATCCAATTGTTGCCATACCAAGCTTTGGGCATCTAAAATATTGACCTGTAAAAGCTGGCTATCATTGATTCCGCAAAGGAAAATTTTTGGCAACAGGTCCCCATCGTTACTACACTGTACGATCTCTCCCCGTATATCGTTCGTGGGATCGGCATCGCCATTTATCGCATTGTAATAGTCTATGATAGGGTTGGTCTGTGAGGGGACATAACGTTCAACGGTGGCCTGCGCTTCTTGCGCGTTGGACGTAAAAAAACAACCGGTGAATAGCACATAAAGCACTATCGACCATTTATAATCGAGTTTATCTGAGTGCATAGGTTCGTTAAGTTTGGGACAAAACTGAATCGAGATCCAATTAATTCTTCTTGAAAAGATTAATTGGACCCCATTACATAGGATTAAATATCATACTTATTGGGCTGAAACGTAAATTAATGTTGTGAAAAGTAATATTTGAGTGGTGAAAAACCCGGCTCTGGGTTACTCGACGTTCTTTTTAATAATAATGATTGTGCAAACTTGGTTTGAAGTCCAAACTCAAAAAGTGGGACAAAGTACAATTTAGAGATTGGATTTGTATGCTTACTCCGTGTTATAGCATATAAAACACGGTTTTATTGTTGATCAACTGGATACGAGCCTTCTGGATCGGTGATTTGAAATTTTCGCAGAAGAACCTAGAATACTGCACTTTCCATCGCAACTATCTTTTTCCCTCTCCTTTGGCAAGAACTTGTTCAATTAGTTTACTAGTTTCAGCCGGTCAAAGCCAATATTTCAACGCCCGTAGGATAGTTTGTATTGAAAGGAAATCGACCCTGTTCCAGCTCAATATCTTATACTATTTTGTGTATATTCTAATTTCTAATTCTTTTTGACCCGATAG
Source organism: Flavobacteriaceae bacterium (assembly GCA_041743085.1). Taxonomy (GTDB): domain Bacteria; phylum Bacteroidota; class Bacteroidia; order Flavobacteriales; family Flavobacteriaceae; genus JAFMPW01. The sequence goes on along the minus strand of JBGTNL010000033.1, from coordinate 4,649 downwards.
GTTATCCTTCTATTGGAAATCACGGTACGCACCCTTATGAACAGTGCGGCTGTATCCGATGTAAGCGGTGATGCACAGGTATATGCAGAATTGGAGGCGATTACGCGGTATTGATAGTTGTTCATGGATAGCTCCGCTGAACTTAATGTCAGGATCGATGTGGTAGTCCCTGTATAGGTCGCCCCATCCGTGAGGTCCGCAAAAGTAGCACCTCCATTGCTGCTTATTTGCCATTGATAGGTATTGGCGTCGTTTGCAATAACTGTAAAAGTAGTTCCTGAACCATCAAAAACGGTGACATTGGTCGGTTGGGAGGTTATTGCGGGTACGGCCCCCGATTCGAGATAATCTGCCGTACCACTTGAATCTGCATCCGCTGGAGCCGTGTATCCATCCACTTTATCTGTGCCTGTTACTTGGCCGTTAATATCCACTGTGGTGGGAAGGTCGGCCAAAACGCCATCATTGTTATCATCCGTAAATCCTGCCTCAAAAACGTCGTTACAAGCATCCCCATCACTATCAAGGTCAAAATGATTGGGAATACCATCATTATCCACATCCAAATTGGTACAGATGGAAAACGCATTCAACGAACAAATGTCGGGATCTTGGTAATTGGGTATTCCATCACTATCGTTATCCGCGCTCGGGTCGATGCCATTGGATTCCACACTATCCAATATCCCATCATTGTCATCGTCAAGATCATCAATATCGCCTACGCCGTCACCATCGTAGTCGTTGGAGACCGTAATTATCACTAAAGCGGTATCGCATAGATTCGACCTGCTGTCATCGCATACCTGATAGGTAAACGAATCGGTTCCAGTAAAACCGGGGTTTGGTACATAGGTAAAACTTCCATCCGCTGACAATGTCAAGGTTCCGTTTGTTACATCGACCACGGGAGTAGTATTGACAGTTAATATATCTCCGGTTTCGATATCCGTATCGTTCAATAAGAATCCAGTAGCAGCAACGTTCAATGTCGCGTTCTCAATTGTATTGTACGTATCCGAAATTGCACATGGACTTGCGTTGACGCTGATAATATCCGTTGGTTCCGTCGTTGGTGTGCAGCCCAACAATGGGGCGATGCCCAATTGATAATCCCCCGGAGTGTCGATTAAAACAGTATCCATTCCGACCCCTGATATTTCTGAAAGCCCGTTTGCGGGAAACACAACACCGGGGGTCAGGGAATACCATATATATTCAGCGGTAGTAGAAACAAATTCGGCTTGTAAAGTAAAAGTTTCTTCGGAGGCACAGGAATCAAAATTACCTGGATCCGTAATGGTGGTATTCACTTGTGTTCCAGAAGCACTGCCCAAGAAATCATAGGGCCCTGCGAAATCCTTCAAAGCCGAAGTAAAGGAGGAGGATGTTCTGGATTTTGTCATTATCGCACTAAAAGGTGAATCGCAGGCGGCCCCACTTCCAAAAAGAGCACGCGGGTCAAAGCCCAATTGCGTAAAATTGACACCTACTTCTGCAAAATAGTTACTGTTATAATTGGCGGTGTAGCCAGAGGTATTCGTCGTGCCCCAAGGTGGGGCCGCAGTGGAAAGGACATTTACATTGTTCAACAAAGCACTGGCCGGAACAATTATTTCCCCATATCCATACGTACTGCCTCCATCGATATTGGAACCCCATGTAAAGGTCGAAGTCCCGCCGGGCGAACTACCCGGGTTGAAAATGGAACGATCTACCCATATCCGGATTTCCAATCCCGATACCCCGCCACCACTATAGGCAAAACCAATAACCATGTCGCCGATATTGGTGACATTACCGCTACCGTCAAATATCCATGCCGTGTGCCCTTCCTGACTTCCGGAATTGGTAAAGCCAGATCCGGAAAGTGCCATTTCGGATACAAAAAGTTCAAAATCCACAAAATGGTTCCCCGATGAGGACAAGGTCGAAATCATCATGTCGACCCATAGGTCGTCGGTCACGTTGACACCATCCCTGCGCATATGCACACCTGAATCCACAATGTCCGTCTTTGAAGGAACCGACCCACTAGCCACACCCCATGAAGTAGTTGGGTCATCGCCATTCTTCCCCGATGTAAAGGTGGTCAGGTCATTTGAGCTTAGATTGGTATAATCCCTGCCATATCTTGTGCTGTACCAAATATAACCCGAGTTTGAAGCATAGTTGGGAATGCTCTGCCTCAAGTCGAAGGCAATATTGTTTCCTGCCGATAATTGGGCGGCATAGCCATTACTTATGGCGGTGGCCTCATCAACAACCCCTGCACCGGAAATTCCATTATAGAACCAATCGTCTGTCAGTACACCGGAAAGGATATCCCCGGAACGAGTATCCGCTTCGATTCCGAAGTTAGCGCCGACACCGGTCTGTCCAAAGACGGGATAGGCCAATAAGAAAAATAGAATAAAAGAAAACAGCTTACAAAAGGCAAGCTTGTATTCCATTCTAAAAAATAATGTATCAACTATGAATTGCATCTTCATATTAAGCTTTGCCAACTATTATTTAGTGTTGATCCGGACATACCATCGACAGTATCATGCAAGATGGGCCTTCTGTATGGAATGTCGAATTTATTGTTGTATAAGGACCCAATTAGGGTGTGTATCACTTAAATACCGACGCTAGCAGTGTAATTCGAATATGTATTTCATCGATCAAATCAGATTTACTTACCTAAATTTTGCAATATGGGATGTAGTTCATCGAAAAAAACAAATAAAATCCATTTTATGGGTAGGGATTTTAAAACCTTAGATTGTTATAATAGTTAACACCCCTTATTACAGGGCCAAAACCTAAATAATTATGTTGAACAAAAGATCTAAATTCATGAGAATCAAATTTCTTTCAATTGCCTTATCGGCTTGTTTTGCAATGTTCATTGGTTGTTCGGATGGCGACGATATGCGCTCCGATACGGGGAAAATGACAATACAACTGACGGACGCCCCTTTTCCACATGCCCTTGTGTCGGAGGCCAATGTTACCATTTTTAAAATAGATGCGCGTCAGAAGGACAAGGAAAGCGATGGCGTATCGGAAGGAGAAATGACCCAGGAGACCGACGCTTCTTTTGTTGTATTGATGGAATACGAAATACAGGTTAACCTTCTAAATCTCACTAATGGTGTTACAGAAACCCTTGTTGACACCGAAGTTCCGGTAGGCATGTATGATTTGGTAAGGTTGTATGTAAAGGGCATCAATGTGGTTCTTACGGATGGAACAACGTATGACCTTAAAGTGCCCAGCGGGGAGCAAACGGGAATCAAGGTCTTTCTCAAGCCCGGACTAAATGTAGTAGGTACCCTGAGTGCGGACTTGCTTTTGGATTTTGATGTAAGCAAATCTTTCGTCGCCAAGGGAAATACCAACGATTTGGCCGGAATCACAGGCTTTAATTTTAAACCTGTGATCAAGGCCAGCAACCTTTCTACCGCAGGAAGTCTGGCCGGTATGGTGACTACCTTACAAGAGGAGGTTGCCATTGGATTGGATGAGGCACAAGTTTCGGTTTTTGCAGCCGATACATTAAATACCACGACCTTTACCGACGAGACAGGTGCCTATATGGTATTGGGGCTCTTGGACGGGACCTATGACGTGACAGTAGATCTTGAAGGTTACGAGTCCCAAACGGCTGAAAATGTGGAAATCATAGTTGCCAATAAGACGGTCCAAGATTTTGAACTAAGTAATGAAGAGGTGGAGGAAGGGAACTAGGAGTAATACCGGTCCTACAAACATGAAAAAGCGGAATCGATCGATTCCGCTTTTTTGTTTAATTTTCCAATGTTTGGGAGTCACATAAAACCAAGGTTTTTGGGGACAGTATTTTTTGAAAAAATGCCTGTCTTTCTTCAAGTTATAACTAAGTATCGGACTGCACTTAAAACAATCCAAACATTAAAATCTGCCTTTCTAAAGTCAATATTTTCAAATTCCTTCAGTTCTGATTGTTGATAACCCTGTTTTCTTTCATTAACTACCAATTTCTAAAATATTAAAAATGGTTCCATTTGGTATCAAATGAAACCTAATAAAATTAAGGGCTCTTCAACTCTATTTTATTTGAACTGATTTGATATAAAATACTGTTTATCAATTATCTGTGAATAACTAATTACTTTTATTCCCGTCTTAAATTACCTATTTCCATACATTTATTTGTACAAAGAAAACAAAAGCGCTTTTGTTCATTTAGCAACTTTAAAAAAGAAACAAATGGACAATTTTTTGATTCTCGGACGACTCGATCGTTTAGAAAAACTATTACTAGACCGTAAAGAGGTACTCACCTTTGAGGAAACCTGTGACTATACAGGAATATCCAGAAGCTATCTCTACAAACTGACGTCTTCCGGAAACATTCCGCACTCCAAGCCCAATGGGAAAATGATATTTTTTGAAAGAAAGAAGATCGTCCATTGGCTGCTTCAGAATGAAAGGGATTCCACTCCAGGAACCCAGGACTAGACCAATGCTTTTACACCCAGCAGCAAAAGGCAAGAATACCTGCAACCCTATTTAGTTTAATAATACACCCAGGGAGAATTCTTTGGGTGTCAAAATCAATTATCTAATGAATTCAGTACCCTATATCCGTGTGGGCACAGCCTATTATAAAATAGTCAAGG
>JBGTNL010000032.1:0-2990 GCA_041743085.1 Flavobacteriaceae bacterium | reverse complement strand
ACCAAAATCGGCTTGGTCGTGTTTTTGGGCACCGCCAAATCCTTTGGATTCGGCATTTAAAATAAAAAAGATAAATACAGAACAAAAGGCTTCGGCTAAGGGCGAGAATGCAATGGCTGGTGCGAGCCGACCGCCCTACTTCCCATAGCCCAACCGTTAGCGGCAAGCATTTTTGGACAGACTCGAGACCCCAATGAGAAAATTAATAATCAGTTTCCTTTTGACAATAGTTCTGGTGAGTTGTGACTACTTTAATGACACTAGTGTATGTAATCAGACTGACAAGGAGATAATCTTAAAAATAACGTTCGACTCAGACGAAATTAAAAGTTGGTCTAGCGGAATGCTCGCAAAGGACATTAAAGGCACTTTTAACAATTGGGACGAAAATTTAACACCGATAAACATTGACGTTGTTAACTACTCTGCGACTTATAAAATAAAACCTGACGCTTGTGGACAAATTGAAGGAGGGAACAATCGCAGACCAAATTTTCACTTTTTTAAAAAGCTCGAAATAATAACTGAGTCTGACACTCTAAGACTGACAACAAAGGAAGAAATGAGAAAAGCATTTGACGTTGACCGTGAAGACCCAAAAGGACAATTTCACCTGTTAATTCTTGACGGTGGAAAAAATGCCAGCCGCTAACAAAGTCTATAATCCATTTGCTTTCTTTTATTTATTTTTATTTTGGTAAAGCAAACGGCTTATATCCAAACGTTGTACCACATTATGACAAAAATATTTCTATCAATCCTGATTTTTTCCATTTGCCCATTATTTGGACAAGATGCGGATATTGAAAAGCTCTTAGCTCAAGGAAACGACGCATACCACAAGGCCGACTTTAAAAATGCAAAAATTAATTTCGAATCGATAATCAATATTGACTCGACAAACAAAGATGCACTTTACAATTTAGCCGGCACGGAATTGAATCTTGGCAACAATGCCCGTGCATGTGAATTACTTCAAAAATCTTATTCTTTGGGAGATTTTGGTGCGTATGACCTAATAATAGAATATTGTAATGGACTCGATTACTCCGAAAAAATGTTTTTGTTCCATGTTGACGAACTACCAAAATTCAAATACAAAGTTGGATTCATTCCTTTAATCATAAACAAAAATCAATTGAACCCCAATTACCTCAAATTAATAAGAGCGGAAATAAAAAAATCCAAGGAATTAAAACGAATTAAGGGACAAGCCAGTATTCTTCTTAATGTGGACATAAACGGGGATTTAATAACCAAAATTCGTGGAGAAGTTCCAGAGGAAAAAAGGGAATTGATTACTAAACTTTTAGAAAATTTGACCGAATACAAACCTGCGACCTACATGAATAGACCAGTTGGACTGTTTGGCGGAGGGTTTGCTTTACCTCTAACATTTTAAAATAACGTGGTACAACAACACCTAAGATTCATAGCTACAATACTAGAGTCTGAAAATTTCCAATTATATTTTAACCAAAGAACAGGCCGGTAGATCCGATTTCGTGGCCGCTACAAATCTTTGCCGAGGCCGTTGTAAAACATTTTACCAAATATGGAATTTTCAGATTTAAGAGGTCTCTTAGTAGCACTGCTACTAATTGGATTTGGACTGTTTATTAAATCAACTAAAAATGAAAATTACAAATCTGCTAGAAAGTGGTGGAAAATATTGGTAATTGTTGGATTAGCCTATTTAACTTTAAAAGTTGTTCTAATAATTATGAAATGGACATAAGTAATGGAACTCATGATTTATGGAAAAATGGATTTAACTCAGACGGAAAAACGGAATTGAAAAAAATTATGTAAAGGTAGAATCGGAATCGTCCCGAAAAAACGTTTTACAACAATGCCTAGGTAGCCTTACCCTTTTTGTAGCCTTCCCTAAAAATAGGACAGTTTAAAATTCGAATTTATTAATTTTGACCTCCTCCCATTTTATGTACCTGTCAAAAATTAGCCTAACCAAGCATACATCAATCAAATATTATTTAGTCGTTTTTTTCCTATTTAAGACTTTCTGAAGCGCCTCCATATCCTCTCCAATCTTTTTATCCAGGACTCGTGCATAAATTTGTGTGGTGGCTATTTTGGTATGGCCTAAAAGCTTGGAGACGGTTTCAATAGGTACCCCGTTGTTTAACGTTACTGTGGTCGCAAAGGTATGCCGGGCCATATGGAAGGTGAGGTGTTTTCGGATGCCAACAAGATCCGCCACCTCTTTCAGATACAAATTCAATTTCATGTTGGTGATAGGAGGGAAGAGGGTACCTGAGATCTCCGTGATAGGGCTATTAGAATACTTTGTGATCATATCCTGCGCTTTTTCCAGCAGAGGGATCTTCACCTTGGATTTCGTTTTTTGCCGTTGGGTGTAGATCCACTGGTTCCCGTCTGATCCTGTCATGATATGTCCTGGCGTTAACAGCATAATATCAATATAGCTGATCCCGGTATAGCAACTGAAAAGAAAAAGATCCCTTACCCGGTCCATGCGTTTGATCGGAAATTCATAAATTTCCATGTTGGACAGTTCGTTGGTGGTCAGAAACTCGCGGTCCTTTTTTTCAAACGTTGGCTTCCAGCGCAAGAAAGGATCCTTCTCCAGCCATTCCAGGTGATAGGCAATGGTCACCATCTTGCGCAACCGCTGTATATGTTTCATCACCGTATTATGGCTCATGGCCTTGGGATGCGCTTTGGGATAATAATCGGAAAGGAAGATCTCGAAATCGCAAATGAATTTGTAGTTCAGCTCTTTTAGATATATATCAGAGGTCTTACGTTTTTTGGAAAGGAAGCGGTTGATATAGTTTTCGGTTATCCCAAAATTGCGGATGGTCCCGGCTGCCAGCGTCTTTTCAATTTTCTCTGTGTGATAGGCGATCAGTTCCTGCAAGCTGTGACTTGTTTCATCATCGCCCATGTATTTAGACTTGATCAGCTCTGCCGTGATCTGCTGTCCGTGGTATTTTAGTTCCTGATAA
>JBGTNL010000031.1:0-6525 GCA_041743085.1 Flavobacteriaceae bacterium | reverse complement strand
GTGCGGCATATTCGCCGTTGGACACGTTTATGGATTTGATGAATCCATTAAATGGTGCACGTACTTGTTTACCATTTCCCGAAACTCCTGCGGAAAGGGTTTCATAATTGGATTGGGCGACTAAAAAGTCGCTCTCCACTTTTTCAAATTCGGACTTGGGAACTATTTTGGATTCATATAGTTCCTTTTTACGGTCGTACTCCGACTTTGCCTGTTGAAATTTCGCTTTTGCGGAAGCGATTTCGGCTCCCAGATTATTTGCGGCCAAGCCCCGGCTGCTTAACGTCATCAACAATTGTCCTTTGTTTACGGGTGTACCGTCGGTAAGATTCGCTATGGCAAAATCTACCAATCCATCTGCGTTTGCCACAAGGGATTTAGCGGAACCAGGCGAGGGCATCCATACTCCGGACGTATTGATTACATCATAAATGGTGTCCGAAATTACAGGCGCAGTCTGAAAATCGATTTTCCAGGCCTGCTCCTTTAAAAAAGAGATACTTCCATCATCATCCGCTTCAGATCCCAAGGCTTCTTTGGCCTTTTCAATACTGGGAAAAACAGTAATGTCCTCCATGACGATTCTATCGGTTAACGTTGGGGTCATGAGTTCGAAAACAAGTTGATAACTTCCGGCTTCCTTGGGTTGTATGGATGGCGAGAAAATACCCGGCGATGTGGGGGCATCGGCCGTATTTCGAATTCCATTTTCACCCTTTATCAAGCTGACCTTAACCGAACCTTCACGAACGGGTCGATGTCCGTCCAAAACTGTAAAATGCGCGGCAAACCTGCTTGGACTCCCAACAATAAGCGCAGGAAACTCCACGAACAGTTCTGTTTTATCCGTCCAAATAGTATAGTCCGTCCGAGGAACTTCCTCGCCTAGGTGACTACCATCAGAATTATGTGGGTGTGCGTCCTCAGCCTTGTCATTACAGGACAATGCCAAAAAGGCAAGCACTATAAATATATATTTCATCTTCTTCTAGTATTTAAGTTTTAGTGGTCGTGGTGTTCCTTCCCGTCATCTTGGGCATGGGTATCCGTTTTCATTTCCATAGAATCTTTTTCTAACTGAAATTCTTCTTGTTCTGGTGTTTCAGCATCCATATGATTTCCATCGGCATCGTGTTCGTGCCCGTGTTCTTCGGTGGATTCTTCTTTTTTAGAGGGTGTTTCACGGCAGGATGCCATTAGAAAAGTGAATGCGATTGCTGTTGCGAAGATTGATTTTGGAATTTTCATTTTACTATATTTTAAAGGTTTATAAGCGATGTTTTAAAAGTTCTGCCTTGAGTTGATAGAGTTCCCTTTCTATCTGGAGCATGGTATCAAGGGCATTCCGGTAAAACCGAAGCTCTACGTAAAACTCCATAAAGGAAAGCTCGCCCAGCGTAAAGGCCTTGAGCAATAGGGATTCGCTGTCCAGCGATTCCATTGTGCTTTGGTATTCCATATATTTCTTGAGAATTACCTGATACCGATTGTACCGTTCCTGAAAACTGGTATAAAGTGTTGCGGTAACGGCCTCGGATTGCGACTGTCGATACTTATATTCAGCTTCGGCTGCCTTGACCTTGTTTTTACTGTTCCACAAAGGAATACTGACACCCCCGTAAAAACCGGAAAAATTATTACCGCTTACCCCCTGATAATTATATCCAGCCGTAAGGTCGGGCAGCACTTTATGCTGCTCCAACTTTATTTTTTGTAGGGAAATTGATTCATTAAAGCTCAACTGTTGCAGGGCTGGATCCTCGTTCATTTTGGCTTGCCAGAGCGTTTCAAGGCTTTCGATTTCAGTTTCTTCCCCTATGTGGATTTTATCCAAGCCGATTGGTTGACCCCCGTTCAGTTTTTGCAATAAAAGCCCAGAATTTTGAATTTCCGTTTCAATTTGCTCCACTACGAACTGCTCTTGAATCCAGGCGATTTTAGCCTTGTTCAAATCAAGGATACCGACCTGCTCTTTTTTGTAGAGCTCCTGAATCTGCTTGTACACTTGTTTGCCCTGTTCCCGCCTTGTCCGTTCCAGTTCCTTTCGTTGTTGCAGTGTGTTTAAATCAACTAAAAGTTTATTGGCCTGCAAAAGAATTTCCTGTCGGAGTTTGGCATATTCGTTTTCCAATTGTTGACCCTGCAAATCGTTCCATTTGCCTCTGGCCGCATAAACGGTTGGGAATTCAAAGGATTGGGATATTTGGTACTCGGTATATTCCGCCCCGTTATTTTCGCCATAGGGCAGATAAAAGGCAGAGAGCTGTGGGTCAGGACGGTTATTTCCGCTCTTGTTTTCAAGTTGCCAACTTTCTATAAAAGCCCGATAGGCTAGAAGTTCGGCATTATTTTCTGCTATGCCATTGAGTAGTTTGCCCGTGATATCGGTTTGGGCAAAACCGCTAACAATACACATCGATCCGCAGATTGCGGATACAAGTTTTTTATGCATTTTCTGTGATTTTAGGTGTAACCTGAATTAAAAATGGGTCCTGACCGACTATTTGACATAGCGGTTCAGTTCCGTTACGATTAACCTAAACTGGGAGGGCCTCGTAAATCGAGGCAAGAAAGATAGGGATTGAAATAGGTGTCGGGGGGATGATAAGTAGGTGGACTTTCGTCATGGCCGTTATCACTTAAAGATAGTCTTTGGGTTTCCGAAATTTTATTTGCACTGTCCTTATCAACAACAGTCGGTTGATCAGCGGTACCATTTTTAAGGCCAACCATATCGCTTGATGCGGTAGAATGCAAGTGCATCTCCATAAGGAAGCCGAAGAATCCATAAGGGGATTCTTCATGATTCCTGGAACCCTCATCGTGGTGAGAGTGCTCGCCAGAATGGGTTATTTCCGAATGCGAGTGTGTCAGGGAATCCTCGTGCTGATGGTGCAAATGTGGAAACGCCTGATGCAGCATCATTAAACAAAAAAGGCCTAAAAAGAAAAGTGCTTTTATGTGATTGCGCATTTGCATCATTTGCAAAGGTATAAATTCAAATTCAAACGTTATTACAATGAAGTTCCCATATTACGAATTTTATCCTAAAAAAAAAGGACGCGTATAAGGGTTGGTTCGAATCCCGGTTCCTCCATGAACCAAAATGTTAAAACTCTTTGTTCACAGACCATCCCTAATAAAGGATTAAAACAGGACACGTCATAGGACACCTTCATTATGAAATTTATACCGATTTACATCGTTTTGGCATTGTTTCTAAAAACATAAAACCCTGATAATCAATAGCTTATCAGGGTTTAAAAACTTTCGGTCGGGGTGGCAGGATTCGAACCTGCGGCCTCCTGCTCCCAAAGCAGGCGCGATAACCGAGCTACGCTACACCCCGTTGTGTTAAAACAATTTACCAATTCAATTTACAAATCTCATCCTCTGTCCCATCTACCAGGGAACCGAGCGGGTTTTATCCGACAATGGCTTTCGAAGAAAGCGGTGGCGGACTACACCCCGTGAATCATTCCCTCCTTCATTATACAAATGGGGAGAGCCTTCCCGATGTTGATTTAAAAATGCCCTCCGTCGCCGAGGCGAAGGAGGGCGAAGGCGGAGAGACTGGGACTCGAACCCAGGCGACACTTACGCGTCGACAGATTAGCAATCTGCTCCGTTACCACTCCGGCACCTCTCCAAAAGGATACAAAGAACAAGCATCGTAAAATGCGGTTGCAAATGTACTTTTTCCAATCATGGGACGCAACAATTTGATTATTTTTTTTAATTTGTTCTTAAACCCCCCGGGAAAGGATTTCTATGGGTCTTAATTATTCATCACCACTTTTTATATAAAGAACTCAGCAACCTATTGTACAGAAAGCCTATGTAAATATATTTTCCTAATTTGACCCCGGAATTACCACCTGCTTACTAATCATTTTTACAGATCATTCATGACAGCCGCTACCCTTAAAAATGGGGTTATTACATTTTTCTTATTACTCATCACAGCCGTGGTCTGGTATTGTAAAAATCCAAAAGTCGATGCAGATTACTATTCCCCCCAGGTCCTTGCCACCCATTCCGGGGGAATCGGGTACATCGGAACAGAAAGCTGTCTTGAGTGTCATGCGGACATTGTTGCAACTCATCTGGAAACGGCTCATCACCATTCATCTTCCAAAGCTGAGCCCGGAAATATCAAAGGGAAACTGAATGCACAGGACCACCCGGTGGAACTGATTGATGTCCGTCTTGACATCGTAGCTGATGAAAATGGCGTATACCAGGTAACGACCCCAAAATCGGTCAGGGAGAAAGCCCACAGGGATACATTGGATCTGGTGATCGGTTCCGGGGTTAAGGGCCAGTCGTTTCTCACCTGGAAGCAGGACCGGTTGTTTCAACTTCAGGCCTCTTACTATACCCCGACAGACAGCTGGATCAACAGTCCCAACTTCCCTGATTATAATATGGAACGACCTGTGACCGATGCCTGTTTAAAATGCCATGTGACCTTTGCACAAACGGCCGAACCTTCCGGTCAAAGCAATCGCTACCTGAAAGAGCGTCTTATTCTGGGTATAGAATGTGAGCGGTGTCACGGTCCTGCAGAGAAGCATGTAGTTTATCACCGGAAAAATAAAACTGCCGCCTCCGGAAAATACCTCGTGGCAATTGATAGTCTTTCACGTCAGAAAAGGCTGGATATTTGTATCCAATGCCATTCGGGTTTGAGGGGCCAGCAAATTAAAGGAAATCCGTTCTCCTTCGTTGCCGGAGAAGACCTCAGTACCTATTCGAGAAATTATTACTCCGGTAAACCGCAGAATGAACTTGACGTTCATGGCAATCAGTACGGCCTGCTCCAGAGTAGCCAATGTTTCCGGGAAAGCCCTGCAATGGATTGCGCCACCTGTCATGACCCTCATCAAAAACAACGGGGCGATACAGAACATTTCAATCAGAAATGTATGGCCTGTCACAATCCAGGGACAACTTCATGTTCAAGAGATCCATCCATCCATAATACGATGGGCAATAATTGCGTGGCCTGCCATATGCCTCTGTCACCTTCCAAAACTATGAAGGTCCGGTTATCTGAGGAGGGAAATGAAATCCCTGTATATATTCGTACCCACCTTATTGCCGTATATCCGGACAATACCCGCCCTAAAAAAGAATAAAATTTTCCTCCCTGATCCTGTGGGCAAATCCCATTTATCATCTGCATTTATCATTCGACATTATCCCCTATCCCGTAAATGGAATATTTCATATTAAAAAAATGAAAGCTTTCCTTGTATAACAAGTTGTAGTCTAAACTTTAACAAATAATGAGGAGATATGCCGGAATGGCCCTGATTTCCGGTTCTCGTATTACACAACCATTTAGTCATTCACTCTAAAATTCATGAATTTTAGAGTTCTTTTCTGTCAATGGTTGCTTTTGTGATTTCATTAACATAAATTGGACGGGCGAATGAAAGGGTTCTTACAGCGCAACTTTGTAACAAAGCACCCCGGATTTTGCGAAATCCTTAATCCGAATACGAAAAAAACCGACTTAAAACTCAACTTATGAAAATTACACGATTAAAAAGCTTTTTGATTCTCGGAGCATTTTTATGTTTTGGAATGGCTAAAGCTCAAACGGTATCCGGAACGGTTTCTGACGAAACCGGACCTTTAGCCGGTGCCAATGTTATTGAAAAAGGTACAACCAACGGAACCCAAACCGATTTTGACGGAAATTACACGCTGGGTGTCGGAGCTAATGCCACCCTTGTCTTCAGCTATATCGGCTACAAAACAGCAGAAGTTCCGGTCGGTGGTCAGGCTACGGTCAGTATCACCCTGGAGGAAGATGCCAGTAAACTGGAAGAAGTAGTGGTGACCGGGTATGGCACCCAATCCAAACGCGATGTAACGGGGGCGGTAACAACCGTGGACGCAGAAAAACTTCTGGCCGTCCCGGCAACTACCTTTGCTCAGCAATTACAGGGCCGGGCCGCGGGGATCGGGATTGTAAACGATGCGACTCCTGGTGGGGAAGCAACCGTAAGGATCCGGGGTTTCGGAACCATTGGTAATAACGATCCGCTCTATATTATAGATGGAGTGCCTTCCAAATCACAGGCCAACCTTAACCCAAATGATATTGAATCCCTGCAGGTGCTGAAAGATGCTTCGGCAGCTTCCATTTATGGGTCAAGGGCAGCGAACGGGGTAATCATCATTACCACTAAAAAAGGAAAACTCGGTGCTCCGACCATCACTTATAACACTTTTTACGGAATTCAAAATGCGTCAGAGAACGTGGAAGCGTTAAATGCTCAGGAATTGGGTACTTACCTGTATCTCGCCGACCTTTATGCCGGAAAGACTCCTAGCCACGGGCAATACACCTTTGGTCCCAACGGGGAAGTGACCATCCCGGACTTTGTATTTCCCAGTGGGGCGAACGAAGGGGATCCCGGGACGGATCCATCTCTGTACTCGCTGGTAGAAGGAAATATTTATGCCATTACCCGGTCCGCAGATACGGACTGGTGGCAGGAAGTTACCAGA
>JBGTNL010000030.1:0-2546 GCA_041743085.1 Flavobacteriaceae bacterium | reverse complement strand
GATCATCTGTACTTTTTGAGTCGGAAAAAGTTATGGTACAACCCAACTCCTCGTCTGAAATAGTCAATTCTTCACATTGAAAGTTCATTGTCATTAGTCGGATTTGGTTGTTTTCGCATGTTTGCCAACGGTAAGGCTATGATTTCGGTCTGGAATTTACTACCGTAAATTCGGGCTACGAAATCGATCCGACTAAAGGTAGGATTTTTCCGGTTTTCTAAAAGGGAAGACTGAATTATAGCCAGTGTTGGCAAATCGTGCTTTTTTTAATTTTTTATTATTACTCGTTCCTTAAATACAATTTCGAAAATTTCCTTCAGGTCTTTAAGCTGCTTGTCGGTCAAGTTCAGTCCTATTTTCAACTGATCTCCAGACCAGCTGATTTCAAAATTTTCTCGGCTTAATCTCACGGTCATTTTATCTTCAGAATCCAGTTCTGTGTCAGATTCAGATGATTCAATGTGGTAATAGTCATCCTCATAGTCGTCTTCTGGGTAAGTCCTTTGAATTAAAAGATACTTTTCCTCCGAATTCATAATCTCATCAATGGTTTTGAATTGATCATCTGTACTTTTTGAGTCGGAAAAAGTTATGGTACAACCCAACTCCTCGTCTGAAATAGTCAATTCTTCACATTGAAAGTTCATTGTCATTAGTCGGATTTGGTTGTTTTCGCATGTTTGCCAACGGTTAGGCTATAATTTCGGCCTGGGAAATCCGCCAGGATTTTTTCCAGGCTGAAATCGAGCCTGGTTAAAAGTAGTAAATTTTCATGTCGACTTGCAGGAAGGCTGAATTATAGGTATTGTTATGTGTAGTGCTTACTCGGCCTGTAGTTTCGAGCTCCGTTTTTTCAAATATTCCTTAATCTCTGCAAAACTCTTTCCTTTCAAGTCCTTAGAAATCTTGTCCTTGATTTTGCGGAAAGTCTGAACGGTGTCAAACTCTTTTTCTTGATTTTCTTCTCTAGTTTTCATAATCGATAATTTCTTTAGGCGAACGTATTTCCAACGATGGATAGTTCATTCGTATATTTATCGAATTGTATCCTCTAATTCTATATACGTTCACGACATGCTTAAAATTCCAACTCACTAAGATGTCCGCTCGGTAGAACGTTGCGGTCGCAATATGGATGCAATCATCAAAACTAGATTCGCCAACTACTTTTTCTTCTATGTATTTGGTCGCAAGTGAGAGAATGTCATCATTTATTTCCACCTTTTCAAGACTTGTTTTGGGCAACTCCTTAAAGAACGTTTTTACTCGATTCGGCGCGTCCACCAGCTCCGTTTCGACAAGTTCCGAATAGATACAGGTAACTTTTCCAAGTTTTATCCGTTCAAAAAGCTGTAAAGTGGACTCGTCAAACCCTTTGTCGAATACTCCGCCGAAAACCGACGTGTCCAAATAAAATCTCTGTTTCATTACCTAATTCGATATACTCAAATTTACGAAAACTAAATCTTAGCAATTCAGTTTGATTTTGGTAGGTTTTTTCGGCATTACACATAACGGTGCGGCTATGGCAAGTAGGGCAGTAGGGAAACCTTTTCGTTTCCGTCTGCGCTCGTAGCCAAAGCTTTTTGTTTTGTTTTTATCTTTTTCATTTTAAAAGCCAAATCCAAAAGATTTGGCGGACTTCGAAAACACGCCCAAGCCAATGGATCCGGTACTTTTCGCCCTATTTGCTATAGCCATTGTTGTGCGCTGGCCTTTGAGCAATCTTACTGTTCAAATTCGTTTATCCTTTGGTTGTTATTTTCCCACAACCTATTTCGTAGCCGTTAATTTTGTAAATTAAATCTTTATTTTCTAATTCAAATCCCGCCCGTACCACACCATTAACCCCTCTATTGGAAAGTGCAACTACATAAAAAGAGTGGGAGTCTTTCGGACTAATTGTGACCAGTAATTCAGACGGTTTATCTATGTTCTTATCCAAAAATGATTTTAAATCCAATCCGTAACCGAACAAGCCTGCTTTTTCAATGGTCATTTCTTCTTTTGGCAAATAAAAATTAAAGTTTATGTCTGGGGAAGACTGAACCATGAATGGATCAATTGGAAAATTGATAGCTATTTCTAAGTCAGAATCGGTCTCATTAGTTATACAAGTCCAAAATACAACATTAACGTATTCTTTACCATTGGGGGCTGTATATATTTCGCCACCTTTTGGATAGTTATTCTTAATCGTTATACCTTTATTAATAGAATCAACGTACTTAAATTCGGTATGGAAATTTTGTCCCTTGTCGGTATGGGAATATTGTCCCATTACCGAGAAAGAGAATAACAATGGGGCAAGAGCAATTAGATTTTTCATATGTCTGCCTGTTTTTTTGGCTTGCGCACAACAATTGGATAGCATCATTGATGATATCCCACTTATAGAACTAAGTTAATAAATCCTTGATGTCCATGAACGATCTGGTCGCTACGTGGGTATAAATTTCGGTTGTTTTGGTAGAACTGTGGCCTAAAAGAATTTGAATATGCCTTAAATCAGTTCCTTTTTCCAAAAGATGGGTCGCAAAACTATG
>JBGTNL010000029.1:0-149156 GCA_041743085.1 Flavobacteriaceae bacterium | reverse complement strand
GCCTTGGAGCCAAAAACCGAAATTTTGTATTTTGCCCCGCCCGGAATTGCGAAAAGGCAATTCCGACCTTGTGCATTCCTCTCTCTTCGTTCGTCGGATGCAAGAGGGGAGGTAGATTCGGAAACCCCGAGGCAGAGCCATCGGGGAATTATTTAGATTAACTTAATAAAAAGACTTTAAAAACCAACAAAATCTCAATAACCAAACGTACAGAAGAGAAATAGCCACACCTATATTTGAGATTGGACCTTTTTGCCAGCTAATGAAAGTGACGCTGGTTGTATCCAAGAAAGAAATAAAGTAAATGGCATTAAACCCCAAGGCAAGCCCTGGACACAATAGAAGGAATCAACACAAGGATCGAGGTATTAAACCTTGACCCCACTGAAAAAGCGGGATTGTTAAACTGGGGTTTCACTAATAAAATTGTTTATAGGTAAGTAGACAAGTACATAAGATTTAATGGGCAAAAAGGCCGTTAAACGGGTCCTCCCCTTATTTCACTTGCCTTCGACGAGTGCAACGAGAGGAAGGCGCGGTGCCGAAGGCGGAGGGGTTTCTTAGGGATGTTACAAGTTCACAGAATATTCTAAACCCTCAAATAGCGGACTATAATGCTTAAACAAAGGTATGCAAGTAGCTACTGACCTCTAAAATTGTTTATTAACTCAATGGGGCAAGAATTTTTGCAGCGGAAATACGACAGTCGAAACCTACTATTTTATGTATTTTCCGAACATCTTTTTAGAAGTATCAAAGGTTAAACTGCGTGCCACAGATTTCAATTTTCTTTAGATCTCCATCATACTATTGGATCTCAATCATAATTACCACATCATCACCCCCGTATTCCCGGTTGCATATTGTGAATACAGCCTGATTCTTAAAACATATTTTCTGTCCGGGTATAGCCGAGGTGTGATCCTTGAATTAAAGCTGGTACCGCTGTCGTCATCCCCCGCCAGAAACCTCAAATCCCCATTGACCTCTTCAAAAAGAACCATGACCGTATCGGAACTTCCAAAGGTTTGTATAGTGTAAGTACGCGTAGCGTTAGGCTTCACACTGAAATTCTTTTGTTCTCCGGGTTCTAAGGACAGCATTTCAAAACTGAAGGGCTCCAATTCTTCATATTGGGTAGCACTTATAGGGGGGTAAAATCGTTTTACTTCTTCTATATCGCTAGCTGACAGGCCGAGTTCGGGTACTAGTCCGTTTGAGTACTCCAGTGGACTGGAAATCAGTCCGGGGACAAATGCGTAGTGCATCACTGAATTGGGGTCCCAATCTGATCCCTCCACTTCACTTAGTGGCAATTTTCGTAATACATTGTAGTAGGTATCCTCCGGCAGCCAATTATTTGGCGGCCCGCCGAAATAATCATAAACTGCGGCCTCATCCCATACGATGCCTGAATTGGGATTCTGATGTTCATGTGGAAAACCAAGTGCATGGCCAATTTCATGAACCGGGGTATCCACTCCCCTCGTATCTTGGGTAAGATCCCATCCAAAATTCATTGTACGCTCAAATTGCCCGGGAATATCTATATTATCCCTCCCTACATACGACCAGGATCTACCATCCCTTAAAAATCCAATGCGAAGCTCAGCCTCAGAGATATTATTAACCTCTTCAAAGCTAATTCCGATACCGACATCCTCCCACACTTTAAATCCATCCTTTACCAGATTCACATTCCCAGCATTTCCGGAAAAAGAGCCTTGCTTATAGATATAGTAACGCAATTTCGTTCCGTTTACCCATTTCTTGTTTATAAGGAGTATGAGTCTTTCCCGAAACGGTGAAACACTGGAATCAAATTGCCTTTGGGGCACTTTTGGGAGACGACAAAAGTGTTTGCCATCCTTTGCATCCCGGTAGCCGCCACTGGGTTTCAATTTTTTACTCAATAAAGCTTCTAATCTTTCCAGACGTTCAGCAAGTTCCTTTACCTGAACTGTAAGTGTTTTGCCTTTTTTTCCCATGTTCTTAACTTTATTTGAAATCAACTAATTTAGAGATGAACCTTTATGATAACCTATGATAATTCTATTTGCTTTCAAACTTTAAAAGAAGCTATTTATACCAATTAGAATATTTGACTTACCAAGGTGGGTTCGTGGGAGGATTATAACTTAGTAGTTTTTTAAAATGCTCCCAAGTAAGTTGAATTGTAAAAAATTCTATGCCATGTTCATAAGCACAGGCACTTCCTCCCAGCATATATTCAAAAACCAAAATCCACGCCTATTTCAAAGAATCCGTTTACCTAAGACCCTAAAACCTTTTGCAGGCGCCTATACAATGAAGAATAGAAAGCCTTTTTGTTCCAGCCAACGGACGGACAGGTTCGGATCTCTTGTCCTATCACCAGCTTCCGATATTCCAAAGATTTTGGAAACGAAATAATAGATGCCAAAGCAAATGATCCTCAAAGTTATGATTGTTTGTCGTTTCGTTCGAGGATAGAAGCCGTTTATTTAAAATTAGTAAAACCTACATATTATATGTGCTATTTTGTATAGTTAGTAGGGATTTCTGTGCAGACGGTCCAATTTCCTAAAAACTCCGGAAATTCACTAACGCTCCCACAGCCCAACTGCTCCATTACCTGCCGTAGTTGGGTTTTTACTGGTGAAATGGGCCGCCAAAGGCCCTCGGGGGATTAGGGAGGGGTCTGTTTGGGACCAAATCGTTGGATTTTGGGAAATTTGTCATACACTCGGTATAAAGGTATCTTTACTTCAATCATACCTGACCTCCGCAGTATTTTAAGTAGGTTCAATTCTTCGCTGCAACCTCAGTCCAGGTACTCAAATGTAAAGTTGGGCATTCGTTTTTTTCTCTCCCATCCTCAGATCTTCCAACGGCGGATATCTTGACTCAAATTTTATTTCCCGTATTCTTCCCATAATTAATTAGACGTTATCACTCCAACTTCTCCAAAGGAAGCTTGCGGATCCTCTCCATTAACCTTAACCGCTTTTAGTTTAATGTATCTTGCCTTCGTTTCATCAAACAAAACAGTTTGTTCTATGGGATTGTTGATCACATTGCTAAATTCCCCCTTTGCCGCCGTACTCCAATTTTCATTATCCTTACTGGCCAAAAACTCATAGTCCGTAATAATCCCAAAAGGATATCGCTCCTGTATTGGAAAATTAGGTAAAACCTTGAAGGATGTATGATGCGCCAAGATCTATGACAATTTCCTGAGGTTGGGTCACGCCTTCCCCTGTTGCCCAAAAAGTCATCGGATCTTCATCGATCATCTTCCCGGTTTCTTCCAACTTTCCGGAAGAAACAGAAATGACCTTCCAGTCTTTTTTGTCAATATCGAAATACTTTGTAACCACATCGGTCTGTTGCCCGCTATCGGGATCAAAACCAATGCATTTGATGGTGGTTGGGACCTCCACCAAAAATGGAGCTCTAAATTTGCGGGAAGAAACAGATGGTTCGGTACCATCCAGCGTGTAGTACACCTCAACATTTTTATCGCCTACTTCCACCGTCACCATACCGTCCTTATTTCTTTCTATTACCGGTTCGGTCAAAAGATTCGGTGCCCGGAATAATTCAATATTGGAAATGACAGGCGGGCCTTTTGCCTTCAGTATGTTAACACGGATCTTTGAGGCTTCCACAACATTGAACCTGAGGATGCGTTTTTCCCCTATGGTGGTTTGCCGATCTATTTCCCTCCAATTACCATCTGTTTCGGCCTCCAGGGAAAATTGTTGCACCCGTTGGCCTAACGGCAGATATTCCTCGAGCAATATACGATTGAATTCAGTTGGGCTGGTAAAAGTTATAGTTACCGAAGCTTTGGTAATACCGTCATCTGTTGTCCAGTAAGATTCAGGATTTCCATCGTTGACATTCCTGGCGGCAAAATCCGCTAAATTTCCCCGAACATTGGTAGCTGACACGGTTTGTCCTTTAGCTAATTCGTTCTCAAAGTCCTTATCAATTTGATTCTTAAGTGCCATCAACTGTTCCACATCTTTTTCATGAACCAAACCGCGATCGTCAACAGGAAGATTCAATAAAAAATTCCCGTTTCGCCCTACCGATTCATAATATATTTTTACGAGTTGTACCAGTGATTTTACCTGATGGTCTTCGGCCGGATGATAATACCAGCCGGGACGGATAGAGACGTTTACCTCCGCAGGAAGCCAGTGGGTACCATCTTCATGACCTGATCTCAATTCCACATACCTTGGCCATCCCGGATAGATCTCATCCCTTCGCATGATGCTCCAGTTAGTCTCATTGGCCCAGCCTTCCTCATTTCCAACCCAACGAATATCCGGTCCCCCGTCACTGAAGATAACGGCACCGGGCTGTAATTTCCTTACAATGGCCGTTGTCTTATCCCATTCGTAATAGGTCTTATTATCTATTTTCCGGGTTTCATTGGCCCCTCCATAAAACCCGGATCCCCCGTTGGCCCCATCGAACCAAACCTCAAAAACAGCTCCGTAGTTGGTGAGCAATTCACGCAGCTGCTCATGAAAAACTTCTACATATTCCGGTTGCCCATAATCCTTGTGGTTCCGATCCCAGGGGGATAGGTAAACACCGAATTTGAGCCCGTATTCCCTGCAGGCTTCAGACAACTCCTTCAGGACATCGCCCTTACCATTTTTCCAGGGGGAGTTTTTTACCGAATGTTCCGTGGTTTTTGTTGGCCAGAGACAAAAGCCGTCATGATGTTTTGCCGTAATAATAATAGCCTCCATACCTGCCTCCTTGGCCACTTTTGCCCACTGCCGCGTATCCAATTCCGTTGGATTAAACTGCTCTGGAGATTCCCCGCCGGTGCCCCATTCCTTATTGGTAAAAGTGTTCATATTGAAGTGAATAAAGGCATAATAGTCTAACTTATGCCAGGCTAATTGCCGTTTGGAAGGTAATGGTCCGACAGGTTCCGGTGAATTTTTCTGGGCCTGAGAACATGCAAAAACCAATAATAAAATGATTGTTAAATTCTTAATTTTCATTTTCTTTTAAAATTTCCAGAGGATACTCCACCTGTTTTCCCGTGATCTTATCAACCGGCATCTGGGCATTCACCCTCTTTAAGTGGTTTGTGAGTACAATTGCCAGTTCCTTTATTTTTTCAGGTTGCTCTGTGGCCAGGTTCTGTTCCTCCCCAATATCATTTTTCAAATTATACAATTCCATGCTGCGATCTGCATGAAAATACACCAATTTCCAGTCTCCCAGGCGTACTGTACTGGCGGCGCCTATCCCTGGGCCTTTCGGTCCCCACTCATTCGGGTAGTGCCAAAATAGTGGCCGCGCATTGGTTTTTTCTTTTTCCCCCTTCAGGATATTCACAAAGCTTCTTCCGTCTACTTCTTGTACTCTCCTCACTTCCTTAACGCCGGCTATTTCCAAAATAGTCGGGTAAAAATCTTCTATGATCAGCTGTTGATCCGAGACAGATCCAGGTCTGGTATTCCCGGGCCATTTTACCAGCATGGGCTCCCTGATACCTCCTTCATACATGCTGCCTTTACCACTGGCCAAAGGTTTGTTGTGGGTATTAGGTTCTCCTCCCCTTGCATGCGCGCTAAGTCCGCCGTTGTCCGACATAAAAAGGATGACCGTATTTTCAGAAAGGTCATTTTTTTCAAGATAGTCCATAATATCCCCCAGGCTTTTATCCATACCTTCGACCATGGAGGCATATCTGGCTTCAATTGAATCCAGCCCTTGTTCCAGGTATTTTTGCATAAAACGATCATCCCCCGTAATTGGGGTATGCACCGCATAATGGGCCATGTATAAAAAGAATGGTTTTTGTTTTATTCGTGCAGAATCCATGGCATTTAAGGCCTCCAGCGTAAGCGCTTCTGTAAGATATATATTCTTTCCGTGATATTTGTCCAATCCAGGTACCGCCCAGACTTCTTTACCTGTTTTTCCCTTACCAAAATCCTCGGTTCCCAGATAACTCTCCGGTGCTCCGGCTGCATGGCCGGCAATATTGACATCAAATCCCAGATTCAAAGGATTTTCTCCCGGGGTGCCAATGGCTCCCAAATGGGCCTTTCCGGAATGAATAGTATAATATCCGGCATCTTTTAAAACCTGAGCTAAAGGGGTTGCCTGTACGGCTTTTGGATCTCCGGCTACGGCACTCATTCCGTTTACGTTCCACATAGGGAATTCTAAGCGAGGGTGATTTTTTTCCATTGGCTGGATACTGTCCCTTTTCAAGGTCCAGTTGGTAACCCTGTGCCTGGCGGCATTCATCCCGGTCATCAGGCTTACTCTTGTCGGCGAACAGACCGGAGTTGCATACGCTTGCGTAAACTTCATTCCTTCCGCAGCCAAACGTTCCATATTTGGTGTATGATAACGGTCATTAAAGGCTGTTCTCGCTGTCCAGAAGGGCACGGAGGTATCTTGCCAGCCCATATCATCTACTAAAAACAGGATAATGTTCGGTGATTTTACAATTTTCGCTTTTGTTTCCGGCTTGCAGGTAAATAAGACAGCACAAATTACCAGTGCCAAATATCTTACGGTCATTTTCTAGTGTAGTGATTATTAAATTGGTTTATTAAATTTTTGCTTCTATTATTTCTTTATGCAAGGCAAAATTTTAAAGCATAGCAGCAGGGCTACGGTTAAAAATTTTAACGCGGCAGAAAGGAAAAAGAGCGGTGAAAATAGTGAACAAATTTAGTGGTTGCCACACTAGATCTGTTTGTACGCCACTGCTCGCTGTTTTGAACTCCCCAGGCCTTCTATTCCCAATTCAACCTCATCTCCGGGCTTCAGGTACCTGGGAGGTTTCAACCCCAGCCCTACACCAAATGGCGTACCCGTAGAAATAATATCTCCGGGGAGTAATGTCATAAATTCGCTGATATAACTCACTAATTTCGGAATGCCAAAAACAAAATCGGAAGTATTGCTGTTTTGCATTTGTTCCCCGTTGAGTTTTAACCAGAGGTCCAGGTTGTGGGGGTCTTTGATTTCATCCCGGGTGGCCATAAAAGGTCCCAGAGGCGCAAACGTATCACAACTTTTACCCTTAACCCACTGACCTTCCCGTTCCAATTGGTACGCTCTTTCACTGTAGTCATTATGGAGCACATAACCGGCTACATAGTCCATCGCTTCCTTTTCCGGTATATAGGACGCTCTTTTTCCCATCACAAATGCGAGCTCTACTTCCCAGTCCGTTTTTTCGCTGCCTTTTGGTATGATCAGATCATCATTAGGCCCTACAATGGCCGATGTAGCTTTAAAAAAAAGTACAGGTTCCTTAGGGATTGCCATGCCACTCTCCGCGGCGTGTTTGGCATAATTTAACCCCACACAGACAATTTTTGACGGACGGGCGATAGGCGAACCAAGGCGCATGTCGTCCGGAATCTCCGGGCATTCCGCCTTGTTGGTGATTAACCACTGCTCTAATCTTGAACTTCCCTCGGTTTCAAAAAAATCTCCGGTGTAGTCTTCCCCGAACCCGGATACATCCAACCTGGTTCCATTATCCAGTTGAACACCGGGCTTTTCCATACCAATCTTCCCAAATCGTATTAGTTTCATTGTTATTTTTTTTAGTTATTAAAAACAGCTATTTGCTTCCAGGCTTCATCCCCGTATTGAGGCGGGTCGTTGGCCTGTTCCTTCCCGGATGTACTCCTGCCGTCGGACAGATACTTTATCATAAGTTTGGTTAATTCATTTCTGGTTTCCGTTTTTTGCCCGTATAAATTATGGGTTTCCCCAGGGTCATTCGTGAGGTCATACAATTGAAATTGAGGCAATTCCTCCGATATGGCCGAACCGGGTTTAGGATAGCTCCACCCCCCGGAACCGGGAGCGAATATTAATTTCCACTGATCCTTTCGTATAGCGAAACTACCATTTATAGAATGATGCACCGTGCCCCTCCGATCATAGTCTTTGCTGTCGGGATCTTCAAACAACGGTACTAATGAAAAACTATCCTCGCCAACAGTATCACCAAGATCCAAAGCTACAATTTCTGCACAGGTAGCCAAAAAATCTGTGGTACAGATCGTTTTATTTGAGACCCTTCCTTCTGCGATTCTCGCCGGCCATTTGGCAATAAAGGGAACTCTGTGCCCCCCCTCATAGATATCTGCTTTATGGCCCCGGTAGATGTAACTGGGGTAATGTCCTTTTTGAGCTAACAACTCAAAATCCGCTTGGGGAGAACACCCATTATCGCTCGTAAAAATGACCAGGGTATCTTCTCCGATTCCTGCCTCTTCAATGGCCTTATTAAGTTGCCCTATGAAATCATCGATCATCATGATAAAATCCCCATAAGGATTTAAACCGCTCTTTCCCTGCCATTCTTCCGTAGGCAATATGGGTGTATGCGGTGATGGAAGTGCCAAATACAGAAAAAACGGCTGCTCACTTTTGGCATTCTCCCCAATGTAATTGATTGATCTTCGGAACAAATTAGGCGTAACGTCTTCATGTTCAAAATCACTGGCTGTTGGCCCTTTACGCCACCAGGTGTACTTCCCCGTATCTTCAGTTATCCTATCCACGTTACCGGTTATTCTTGCGTTTTCCACATATACATAGGGTGCCATATCCAGGGAACCTGCGTGGCCATAGGAATAATCGAAACCTAAATCGTTAGGCGTTTTGGTCACTGGTTGTGTAAAATCGATTACATCAAAATCATCAGGTTCCCAGCCTTCATCTCCAAAATTTACAGTATCCTTTAAAGCCCAATTCCATCCCAGGTGCCATTTACCTATAAATGCCGTGTTGTATCCCCTTTCCTTTAAAATTGTTGCGACAGTTTTTCGGGTTTTAGGTATCAGGGCTTTGGACTTACCGGTTAAGACCCCACTTTTAAGTCCGCTTCGCCAGTTGTACCTTCCCGTAAGAATACCATAGCGGGTAGGGGTGCAGACGGCGGAAGAGGTATGCGCATCCGTAAACTTCATTCCCGCACCGGCCAATTTATCAATATTCGGTGTTTTTATTTTACCCTCCGGGTTAAAACTTGCAATATCCCCATACCCCAGATCATCGGCCAGGATAAAAATGATGTTAGGCAGCTTATTACCTTTTGGGGTGTGGATTTTCTTATTATCGACCCCCACTAAAAGGAAGAGAACAGCAATTAGAAAAATATATCCCCGGTCCATTTTATCCGTTCAGTTTTATATAGCCCCCATCTATTGGAAAATCTGTTCCCGTTATGAAAGAAGCTTCATCGGAACAAAGATAAACGGCCAGATCCGCAATTTCTTCCGGTTTACCCATGCGTCCGATCGGTTGGGTTTTAGAAAGTTTTTCAAACATTTCCTCCTTATTATCCGGATAATTTTTCTCCAGGTAGCCATCAACAAATGGAGTATGCACCCTGCCGGGGGAGATACTATTACATCGTATCCCGTAGCCCAGATAATCCTTAGCCATAGCGTAGGTCATCGTAAGCACGGCTCCCTTGGTCATTGAATAGGCAAACCTATCCGAAATTCCGACTGTCCCGGCAACTGAAGCCATATTTATGATAACACCACCGTTTTTTTTCATTGAGGCAATGCACGCATGAATGCAATTGTATACTCCCTTGATATTTACCTGGTATAGCCTGTCCATATCAGCCTCTTGGGTATTTTCAACATTTCCAATATGAGCAATGCCGGCATTATTGATCAGAATGGCTATATCGGTGTTTTTGGTAATTGAGGAGATGACTTCCTCCACTTCGTGTTGAATAGCCACATCACAGGAATGTGCGGCCGCGGTGCCTCCGTCGGCTATTATTCCGGAAACGGTCTCCCGGCTATTGTCTGGATTCACATCCAAAACATGGACATAGGCTCCTTGTTCTGCCAAAGCCCTGGCAATTGCCCTACCGATTCCGCTTCCCCCACCAGTTATTACGGCGGTTTTATTTTTCAAGTTAAATTTCATCTATTAAAATTTTACCGGCCATCCCCATTGCCCTTATTTATGTCGGTTGGTATTGACCATTCTTTAATTAATGCCCATCTGCCTGCCGTAGGTAGGTTATGGGCTTTCATACCATGAGATTTGTATAAAAATACATAATCAAAGCTTTTAGGCAACCGTAAAATCATTTCTTTCTAAAGAATTATATTGTTGTCCGGTAAAACTTTTTAAAGGCAAGTATATTGGGTGTTCCCATTATATTTGTTATCCAAGGCCTTGCTTTTCGTACATTGCCAACAAGTATGAACGTGCCTTTGGCCCCTGAAATCAACTATATGATTTCGGTTGGTCACGATCAGATCTCACGTCTTATGTCTTGTAACGCAGCGGTCTTACGTCTTTAACCGGACATTAGTGAAAGAATTACAACACTACAAATGATCTGCCGTACTATTTCCAAAATTTCGCCTAACTTTATCCTTCCTTCAATTCAAATCAATTGTATACGATTGTAGACATAGAAACCACGGGAAACGGTATAAGAGGAAATAAGATCACCGAAATTTCTATTTTTAAGTTCGATGGCGAACATATCATCGATGAGTTCACCTCCCTGGTTAACCCGGAATGCCAGATTCCTTACTTTATTACCGTATTGACCGGGATCGATAAGCATTTGGTAAGAAACGCCCCCACCTTAAAAGAAATAGCGCCCCAAATTGAAGCTATTACCACCGGCTGCATTTTTGTTGCCCATAGCGTGAACTTTGACTACAATGTAATTAAGCATGAATTCAAGATCCTGGGACTCGATTTCACAAGAAAAAAATTGTGTACCGTGCGACTCTCCAGAAGGTTGCTCCCGGGGTATAATTCCTACAGCCTGGGGAAGCTTTGCTCGGCATTGAGAATTCCCCTAACAGATAGGCACCGTGCGAGAGGGGATGCACATGCTACGGTTTTGTTGTTCAAAAAACTTATAAATAGTGACGGTGCCCGATCCGTTTTCAAGGCATTTCTGAATGCCCGTTCCCAGGAGGCGACACTACCTCCTGCCCTGCCGAGATCCGTTTTTCAAAAACTCCCTCAGGAGCCAGGTGTCTATTTTTTCAAGAATAGAAAAGGGGAAATTATTTATGTGGGAAAAGCCATAAACATTAAAAAAAGGGTACTTGGTCATTTTTACGACCAGGCAACCAAAGAGGTACAAATGTGCCGGGAGACCACTGATATTGATTTTGAGCCATCTGGGAATGAGCTAGTTGCCTTGTTGATGGAATCTGCCGCTATTAGGCGGCACTACCCGCTGTATAATATTGCTCAGAAAAGGAGGGTACAACAATACGCTATTTTCTCTTATGAAGACCGGAAGGGCATTGTTCATTTGGCGTTTAACAACTTTAAATTAGTTCCTGAGGCACTGATGATCCTAAACAGCACCACGGATTGCCGTTTGTACCTGGAACAGTTGTGTGCGGAATTTCGACTTTGCGCCAAATATTGTCATCTTCAGGAGCACGTGCAATCCTGCTCGCATTATAGGTTAACCAGTTGCGAAGGTGTTTGCCGCGGAAAAGAGGCGCCAGAACTGTACAATGAGAAAGTTGCCAGCGCTATCAATTCTATGGCTACCCGAAACCAGGACTTTGTAATCAAGGACAAAGGAAGAAATGCAGGCGAAGATGCAGTAGTTATTATAACCAACGGATTATATTATGGCTATGGCTTTATTGACAAGGGTATGACCATAGATACTATTGGGGATATTACGGCACAGGTGACACCCCAAAAAAATACGGTTGAATCGCAACGCCTGGTACATTCGTATTTAGTAAAAAACAAAGACAAGGAAATCTTTTTCTCCGCCGATACTATTCCCCGATAATACTAGCAGCCAACAAGAAGTCCCGGTTATTGGACAAAGCACTCTTCCAGGGAACCCTAAAATAAGATGCAAATAAAAATAATTAATTCAAAATACTATGAGAGAGGGATGCAAATAAACGTTCTATCATAGCTAAAAATCACACCGACATGAAATTTAAAGATACGCAGTACAGAATTTCCGTAGTCCTGAATGATAAGGACAAAAAGGGGCTTTTAGTTATTATAAAAGAAGTCATCGTTCTTTGGGTAATAAAGAAAAGATTTCCAAAACATTATTTCGGGAGGTTTCTTTACCGCAAAAATTCAGGACCGTATAAAAATTTTTTAGACAACACGGAATATAACAAGATCATACGTTCCAAAGAATTAAATCCACAGGAATATGCTCCCCTAGTGAATAACAAACTGATCTTTGCTACATTTTGCGAGAGGTTAAATATTCCCTCTCCCAAAGTGCTGGGATATAATTTTAAAACGGATTTTTTCTACAATGGCACAGTGCAGCGAATTACAGAAATTGCACAAATGGTAGAATATTTTGAGAAACTGTATTCCAGCACGGGACTGGAAAAAGTGTTCATAAAGTCGCTGAATGGTCTGGGTGGTAAAGAAACACATCTTCTGGAGCGAAGCACTATGGTTGGGACCTTAAAGGAATTAGGCAGTACGTTTTTAAATCAGGCTTTTATTCACCAGGCTTGTATTGAACAGCACCCGGCTATTAGTAAAATATATCCCGGTAGTGTTAATACGCTACGCCTGGAGACTTATGTGGACAAGAACAATAAACCCGGATTTTTAGGGGCTATTATTCGTTTTGGCGCTGGTGGCAGCCCCATTGATAATATTTCCTCAGGGGGATTCTTTGTGATTGCTGATCTGGACACCGGTATTTTATCGGAAAGGGGGATGCAAGCATTGTTATATGGCGGTAAAACATTACCCGAACACCCCGACACCGGGTTTATCTTTAAAGGTTTCAAATTGCCTTATTTTGAGGAGTCAAAGGCACTTTGTCTAAAGTTGGTCAGGTACTTGCCTAGCAGGTTGGTCGGCTGGGATATCGCAATAACCCCCGCTGGGCCTGTTGTTATTGAAGGGAATGTTAGCCCGGGTATAAACATTGGTGAAATTGGGTATGGCGGGTATGTAAAGCATCCTATTTATAAGGAAATTTTTGCTAAGAAGGGCGTATTCTGATTTGAAACCAACGCCGGAAAACGTACGGAGTTTTTCTTTTTGGCGCTTAATTTTCCGAAAGATGGTGTCGTATTCATTCACTTCAAAGTCATAAGGCAAATCCTTGAAAATTAGGATACTCCCCGGTCCAACAAAAAAAGGGCCAAGTATCACACGGCAATATACAACTACACCATACGGCAACACCTTTTTATAGTAGAAGAGGAAGAATAGCCGGCGAACTTACCGTAATTCTCATCACCAACGGATTATATTATGGCT
Organism: Flavobacteriaceae bacterium; assembly: GCA_041743085.1. GTDB lineage: Bacteria > Bacteroidota > Bacteroidia > Flavobacteriales > Flavobacteriaceae > JAFMPW01. The sequence continues at coordinate 135,881 of JBGTNL010000029.1, read as the reverse complement.
CTGGCCTTTTTGGAAAAGGTATGTCCATTTATTGAGATAGAGGATATTATGGCTTGCATAAAAACCAAAAAAAATCTGGTTATCGGACAATTAGTGCTCCCGGGGAACTCTAAAATATGATATTCGTTAAGTCTATAAATTCAAACTAATATAGTAAGGTAATGCAAATAAACCTGCTATCTTTGCCGATAAACACGCCATTATGAGACTAAAAGATACCTGGAACAGAATTTCTGTAGTCCTCAATGATAGGGACAAAAAAAGCTTTTTTGTTATAATAAAAGAAGTTATTGTACTGTGGGCTATAAAGAAAAGATTTCCGCTCCATTATTTTGGAAGGTTTCTTTACCGAAAAAATTCAGGACCATATAAGAATTTTTTAGACAATAAGGAATATAATGCCATAATAGATTCCAAAAAACTGAACCTTGAAGAATATTTTCCCTTGTTGGACAACAAGCTAATTTTTTCTGCATTTTGCGAGAAGTTCAATATTCCTTCCCCCAAAGTGCTGGGATATAATTTTAAAACGGATTTTTTTCACAACGACAAAGTGCAGCGAATTACAGAAATTGCACAAATGGGTGAATATTTTGAAAACCTGTATTCCAGCACGGGAACCGAAAAAGTGTTCATAAAAGCGCTCAATGGCTCGGGTGGCAAAGAAACGCATCTTCTGGAGCGCAGCACTATGGATGGGACCTTAAAGGAATTAGGCGGCACGTTTTTAGATCATGCATACATTCATCAAGCTTGTATTGAACAACACCCCGACATTAATAAAATATATGCCGGTAGTGTTAATACGCTGCGCCTGGAGACTTATGTGGACAAGAACGGTAAACCTGAATTTTTGGGAAGTTTTATTCGTTTTGGCACCGGTGGTAGTGCAATAGATAATATATCTTCGGGGGGATTTCTCGTGCCGGTGGATCCAGCCACCGGTATTCTCTCGGAAATGGGTATGCAAGCATTGCTTTACGGCGGTAAAAAATTAACCAAACATCCTGACACAGGGTTTAGCTTTAAAGGTTTCAAGCTGCCTTATTTTGAGGAGTCCAAGGCACTTTGCCTAACGTTGATCAGGTACTTCCCTTGCCGGTTGGTTGGCTGGGATATCGCAATAACCCCTACCGGGCCGGTCGTCATAGAAGGGAATGCTACTCCCGCTATAAATCTTGGCGAAATGGGATATGGCGGATATGCAAAACATCCCATTTACAAGGAAATTTTTGCCAAGAAAGCCTCATCATGAATTGAAACGAACACTGGAAAAAATAAGAGGTTTTTCTTTTTGGGTCGTGGATTTCCTGAAAGGTGGTGCCGTAATAAAAAATTTCTTGAAAGTTTACCCGCCTCTGGCGGGCGACTATCCCTGCCTGCCTGCAGGCCCGAGGCAAGCCATAGGGGAATTACTTAGATTAAATCAATACAAGGATATAAAGGAAATCCTTGAAAATTATAATACTCCCAAGTCTAACAAAAAAAGGGCCCAGTACCTCACCGGTATATTAAACCGTCCTTCCGTTTCGGGTTCCCTGAAACCAATCTCCTCTTCAGGCACCGAGTAGTGCTTAAAGTTTCAGGATGTAAATAACTTATGAACGAATTGAGTGGTTGCTACACTAAGGATTCACTCCTTCATCTTTTTGTACATGTGAATGATAAACCAGAGCCATATCATAAACACTATGACCACAAATACGGTATATAGCCCTAGAAGATCCATAGCACTACATTACTTTTAAACTCGTTGTACGAATTTAAAGAATGCCCTTAATTAAAGGACATTGGCAGGTTTACTTGGGGAACGAACATCTCAGTTAAGCTTAAATCCGGGTTTCCATATGAATCAAGCACACTCAATCAATACGGGGGATTTACGTAAACCAATTCCTACTAAAGATAGGAAAAAGTTGCCCCTGAACCTAGAAATTTTTGGGAATTCTTTAACATTGTGAAAGAATTCAATGATTTGGGGCCGAAGACTTTAAAAGTTGCCTGAAGTTAGATCAGTCAGAAGTTGGGCAAACATAATCAGTTATCTCCATACCGGTATTTTGAAGTGCCCCGAATCCACCGGCGATGTCCACCAGATTGTGAACACCCCGGCTTTTTAATATGGAAGCTGCAATCACAGATCGATAGCCCCCGGCACAGTGCATATAGAAGGTATCTCCCTTGGGAAACCGGGCCAAATGTCCATTTAACGAATCAAGGGGGGTATTGATAGCGTCCACCACATGTTCGGCGGCAAATTCACTCTCTTTCCGCACATCAAAAATTGGAATTTTCCGATCGGCCGCTAATTTTTCTATTTCGTCGGCGGAAAGAGATGGTATTGTGTCTATTTCTTTGCCCGCATCTCTCCAGGCTTTGATACCACCTTGAAGAAATCCCAGGGTGTTATCAAAACCAACCCTGGATAGGCGGATCACCGTTTCTTCTTCTTTTCCCTTTGGAGTTACCAATAATATGGGCTGTTTTACATCGGCGATAAGCGCACCTACCCACGGCGCAAAGTCGCCATTTAATCCGATGAAAATTGCCCTGGGAACATGCCCTTTGACAAATTCATCCTGTGGCCGAACATCCAGGACTATAGCTCCCGTATCATTGGCGGCCGCCTCGAAATCACCCGGCGAGAGCGCCAGTGTACCACGCTCCAGCACATCGGACAGGTCTTCGTATCCTTCCCTGTTCATTTTAACGTTTAGTGGAAAATATTTTGGGGGAGGGAGTAAGCCTTCGGTAACTTCTTTAACAAATTCTTCCTTTGTCATGTCTTGTCTCAGGGCGTAATTCACTTTCTTCTGATTACCCAGGGTATCAACAGTTTCCTTCATCATATTCTTCCCGCATGCAGACCCTGCGCCGTGTGCCGGATATACGATGATATCATCCGCCAACGGCATTATTTTATTGCGCAGACTATCGAACAACATACCGGCTAGATCCTCACTGGTCATGTCGTTCGACTTTTGTGCGAGGTCGGGCCTGCCTACATCTCCCAGAAATAATGTATCCCCCGAGAATATAGCATTATCCTGGCCGTTTTCATCCCTTAATAAATAGGTGGTGCTCTCCATTGTATGACCGGGAGTATGCAAGACCTTAAAAGTAATTTCACCTAACATAAATTCCTGGCCGTCTTTGGCAATTATGGCATCAAAACTGGGGGTTGCCAGTGGTCCATAAACGATTGGCGCCCCTGTTTCCTTGGCCAGTGTAATGTGGCCACTCACGAAATCTGCATGAAAATGGGTCTCAAAGATGTACTTTATTTTGGCGCCGTCATTTTCTGATCTTTTAAGATAAGGATCTACCTCCCGTAAGGGGTCTATTATCGCCACCTCTCCCTGGCTTTCAATATAATAGGCCCCTTGTGCCAAACATCCGGTATAAATCTGTTCAATTTTCACGCGTTTAACTTTTAGTTAATTATTTGATACTAAATTAATTGTAAAATCCCTTTTGTGAATTAATTTTTAATACTGGTTTCATGATCCCTATACTTTTATTTTACAAAAATAGAGTTTCTTCCCGTATATTCGAGTGAAATTAGTCATTGTTCCCTCTGTTCTGATAGGCCACTTTTGAACTTACGACAGAAACTTCGCTTGGATCATCAAAATAGGCTACCGCTTCCATGGTCCTCACAAACAGGTATTCCTTGTCCAATTCATCAATAATTCCACTACTGAAAATAATGTCTCTCGTTGGACCAATTGCGCCTACAATATAAAACTTAATACTGCGCTCATGTACCTTCTGAATCACATTTATAAGCATTTGAGCAGCGCTGGAGTCGATATAGTTAATGGCTTCTGCATTCAGAATAACACCCTTTAAGGTTATTTTCTTGGCGTCTATTAATTTGAAGAGTTTCTTTTTAAAAAACCCGGCGTTACCAAAATAGAGTTGAGAATCGAACCTTACAATTAAAAGATCTTCACGGACAATCACTTCTTCATCAAACCGGTTTACATTTTTATAATATTCGGTTCCCTTTATATTACCCAACACAGCAAAGTGTGGTTTTGAAGTGCGGTATACCATCAACAGTAAAGAAATGAGGGCACCGATTAAAATGCCTTCGGTAATACCGACAAATAAGGTAAAAAGAAAGGTAATAATCAATATTACAAATTCATCCTTCCTGGATCCCCAAAGACTTTTCGGGTATTTCCAGTCGATCAGCCCAAAAACCGACACCATAATAATGCTCGCCAGAATGGTTTTTGGTAAATAATAAAACAAGGGAGTTAAAAAAAGCAAGGTTAACAAGACAATTGAAGCGGTAACCAAACCGGCTAAATTAGTTCTGGCCCCCATTTCGTTGTTAATGGCAGATCTGGAAAAGCTCGCAGCAACCGGAAAGGAATGCAGAAACGATCCAGCTATGTTAGAGGCCCCCAGCGCCACCAGTTCCTGATTGGCATTAATAGTATCCCCGTTATTTTTCTCTTCTATTCCTTTCCCGATCGAAATAGCTTCCAGATATCCAATGAGTGCCAGGGTAAGCGCAATGGGCCATAAATCCTCTATATATTCAAAACGCAGGATCGGGGTTCTAAAGTCGGGCAAACCCCTGGGGATGGCACCTACTACTTTCAGGCCCCGGGATTCCAACTGAAATAAATATGCCGCCATAATTCCCAGAATGACCACAATGAGAATAGCCGGTATCTTTTTGTTCCACTTTTTTAAGCCTACAATTACAATTATCCCGAGAATACCAAGGGTAAGGTCGAAAACGTTCGTCTCAGGTAATTTATGAAAAGCATTAAGAAGTATTTGATGAAAGGTGTTGCCCCGTTCAATACTTGCCCCTATCAGGTGTTTTACCTGACTGAAAATTATAATAAATGCAGCGGCAGAAGTGAAACCGCTTATTACGGGTCTGGATAAAAAATTAACCAGGAATCCCATTCGCAACAAGCCAAGGACAAGTTGGATGACACCGACAAATAAGGCCAGAAAGATGGCCATTGCAATATAATTTTCAACACTTGAAACGGACAAGGCACCCAAACCCGCAGCCACCAACAAGGAATCCATGGCCACAGGCCCTATTGCCAATTGTTTGGAAGTGCCTAAAAAGACATATATAATTAGAGGAATCAGGGATGCATAAAGACCATACACAGGAGGCAGACCAACGATCATGGCATAAGCCATTCCCTGCGGAATCAATACGACAGCCACAATAAACCCTGCAAACAAATCTTTAGAAAAGTCCTTTTTTTTATAGTCTGGCAGCCATTTCAGAAATGGAAAGAATTTTCGCATTGCTCAAATTTAGCATTAATTGCACAAATAAAATAACATTGCTTTCCCTGGACAAATATTATTAAATCAGTACACTTGCGCCATTATTGTATTGTTTGAAATCACTAATGTCGGGTTAAAGACGTAAGACCGCTGCACTAAAAGACATAAGAGGTAAGACCTGATCGTGGCCAACCGAAAATCATATTGTTGATTCCGGGTGCCATAGGTAAGTTCACACTTGTTGGCAATGTACGAAAAGCAAGCCCTTGGATAACAAATATAATGGGAACGCCCAATATGCTTGCAGTTTTGGTATTACCGGACAACAATAGTTTGAAATAATCTTTCTTATAAAAATCACTAAGTTCTTTAGTAACAATTAATATCTCAGGTTTGTCTTTTCGCAACATCACCTTCCAATTGTCAAATATTTCCCAAGCTTTATTCTGATAAACGGCTGAACCATATCATGGATCCGAAGTTTTGATCGCTAATAAGAAGAGTAGATTCCGGATAGTTTGTTTCAGTATTTTTGCAATGAAAACGTAAAGAAAGCTTTTGGAACCTTTTTTACTATTGCGGGGTTATCCACACTTTAAATTCTTCCCGTGTGCCCTCCAGATGTTGAAACCCATCATGCAGTTTGGCCTGTGGCACGGCATAAGGATAAAAAGTAATGGGCTCAATGCATATCATGTTGGGCACTTCGGTCCACAACATAAAATGACCAAACCCCTCTGTTTTGAGGTTAACCCCTTTTTCGTCATTTAAGGTGATATCCTTGCAGTCTGGCACTTCGAGCGCCCTGCTCCCCGCTTCCAAAACTTCACTTAGGTCAATACTTCGCCCGGGAGAAATGATCTTTGGATTTGAAGACCGCAATTTGAAGGCCGGATGATATCCCAGCATAAAAGGCATATCCCGTTCACCGATAACCGTAAAAATGATCTCCAGGCTTTTTTCAGTAAGTATAAAGGTCTTCCGAAATTGAAAATCGAAGGGCCATATAAGCAACCGCGCGGTGGATTTTTCGGGATACTTGGAGTTCTCTACAACAGTTCCGGATTTATAGTTTTTCAGAAATATGGCTGAAGTTTCGGTTTTGGAAACCGTTTCATAAGCCAGTTCCCGTAATAACCCATGCTGATCCTGAATTGCATTTGCTCTTGAAACCTGTACCCTGAAACCTGCTTCCGCCGTTGGCCCTATTACAGGAAACATTTCAGTATCCGTACTACGCCAACCGGGACTTCCTTTCTGATGCATGTATTCGTACCCACCAACCTGATAGCTGACCAGTTCGCCGGCATCGATACCAACCTTATGATCTAAAATTTGCAGTTCCATTCTCATTACTTTCTATCCAATTTATGCCAAACCTTATATTTTCGCAGACCGTTCTTAATCTGGCACTGATCCAATCGCCGGGAGAAATATAATTTCCTCATCAGGGCTTTTCCATACTTGTATCAGCTAAAGCGATGGTCTCCCCGCGCTAACGTAAGTCACTAAGTTAGTAAATACCCCGTAAATTTCTACACCGGGAGAAATACGTGAAAAAAAATCCTTCAGGTATTCACGAAATATTGAATTATCTTTCAAGGCATTATTGCAAAATTTATGAAATGTTACGCCATATGGAACTCTTTAAAACTGTTACCTTTCTGATAGTAACGCTTTTTGTTTCCAAAGGCATAAATGCTCAGACTGAAAGTACAGAGGGATGGCATAATATGTTTAACGGTGAGGATATCAGTGGCTGGACACCCAAAATTCATCATTATGAAGTCGGGGATAATTATGGGGACACCTTCCGGGTAGAAGATAGTATCATCAAAGTCCGTTATGATAAATATGAAGGCGATTTTAACGATCGTTTCGGGCATTTATATTACAACCAACCTTATTCCTACTATCACCTCTATCTTGAATATCGTTTTATCGGAGATTTGCATCAAGGGGCGCCCTCTTATACCATTAAGAACAGCGGGGTAATGTTTCATTCACAGGATCCGCGCAGTATGCCAAAAGAGCAGGACTGGCCCATTTCGGTAGAAATGCAGTTTCTGGCCGGTTTGGAAGAAGGAAAAGAAAGACCTACGGGTAATATGTGTTCTCCGGGGACAGAAGTGGTCTACGAGGAAAAAATATATCCGGGACATTGTATCAATTCTTCGTCCGGAACCTATTATGGAGATCAGTGGTTAAGAGCGGAAGCTATAGTGCTTGGAGATTCTTTGATCACCCATATAATTAATGGCCGGGAAGTGCTTCAATACACCAGGCCGCAAATCGGTGGTGGAGTGGTTCACCGTTTTGACCCGACCATCAAAAAAGACGGGCAACCATTGAGAGAAGGATTTATAGCCCTGCAAAGTGAAGGGCAACCTATTGACTTCAGAAATATAAAGATCAAAAATTTAAAGGGATGTATGGACCCGAAGGCAAAAAATTATGCAGGGTATTTTATAAAGCCGGATCCTGAAAGTTGTATTTACGATTAACTTGATTGTCGCTCTGCGCTATGCGCAATTTGTTGTGAATTTTAATTGAAGTAGGCAAGGAGAATTGAATACGGCGTGCAGGCCAATAGCCAGAAAAAGTTCAAAATTTTGCGACACTCTTTCCGGTATACTTACTCCAAAAAGCCCTTCTCGCGCATCCAATCGTCATTGAATATCTTACCGACGTAACGACTGCCATGATCATGAAAAAGGACGACTACCACGTCCTCTTCCTTAAAGTGTTGCTTTAACTGCAGAACACCTTTGATGGCGGCCCCGGCAGAATTCCCTAAAAACATACCCTCTTCCCTGGCGAGGCGTTGTGTGAAGACCGCCGCGTCTTTATCGGTCACCTTTGTAAATCCGTCGATGATGTCAAAATTTACATTTTTCGGAAGAATATCCTCCCCGATACCTTCAGTGACGTAAGGATATATTTCATTCTCATCAAAAATCCCGGTTTCATGATACTTCTTAAAAACGGACCCATAGGTATCTACTCCCCAGATTTTTATGTCAGGATTTTTAGATTTTAAATAGGAGCCCACTCCTGAAATTGTTCCCCCTGTACCCACGCCCACCACAAAATGTGTGATCTTACCTTCTGTTTGTTCCCATATCTCCGGACCGGTGCTTAAGAAATGTGCCTTCGTATTTGAGGGATTATCATACTGATTCACGTACCAGGAATTGGGGATTTCTTTCGCCAGCCTTCTGGCTGTGGAATAGTAGCTTCGCGGATCTTCGGGTGCCACATCCGTAGGACATACATGAACCTCACTCCCCATGGCTTTCAATATATCTACTTTTTCCTTGGATTGTTTATCGCTTATCACGCAGATCATTTTATAGCCCTTGATGATCGCTACAAGGGCCAGGCCCATGCCTGTGTTGCCCGAAGTGCCCTCTATAATTGTTCCCCCCCGTTTTAACATTCCTCCCGCTTCCGCATCCTCGATCATTTGGAGGGCCATACGATCCTTTACGGAATTCCCCGGATTAAAGGTTTCATACTTTGCAAGAACCAAACACGGCAGTTGGGCGGTAAGTTTATTTAATTTGACCAAAGGAGTATTTCCTATGGTTCCGAGTATGTTTTCAGCATAGTTCATATCTTCTGCAAAGGTACACTTTTGGTTCTTTTAAGTAGAACGGATTTCCTGTGTTTCTGATAACCTATCCGGACTCCAAAATTTGCATAAACAATATCCGGAAAATTATTAAATCTGAAACCTCGCTTGGCTATTCAAATTTAATTGCCTTTACAGGAGTGATCTTTGTAATGATATATGAAGGTACCAGAAGCATTAAGAGACAGAGTAAGAGGACGCCAATATTCAAAAGCAGTACTGAAGGGATGTCAATATGAACAGGTATATAATCTATGTAATATTCTTTGGGGTTCGGAAATTTAAAAATACGAAAACGTTCCTGGATCCAGATAATACCCAATCCAATTAGGTTACCCCAGAACAGGCCAATTCCTATTAAATAAGCGGCATTATAGAGAAACACTTTTCTTATGCTCCAGTTTGGGGAGCCCAAAGCCTTCAGGATGCCTATCATTTGTGTACGCTCCAGGATGAGCACTAAAAGCGCCGTGATCATATTAATGCCTCCTACAATGATCATAATACCTATGATCAAGGCAATATTAAAATCGAACAGCCCTATCCATTCAAAAATCTGATAGTATTTCGTTTTTATGGTTTGTGTATCGAGTGTGGAAAGTGTTTTGCCATAGATCTCTTTGCTTTTCTCATCAATGGCATCAAAACTATCCAGGAATATTTCAAAATTACCTACCTCGTCCGGTTGCCATTTATTCATTCTTTGGATATGACGGATATCGGTTAAAATAATCCCGTCCAGTTCTTCAAAACCACTGTCGTAAATACCCACAACCTTGAATTTCCTTTGATTGGGTATCTCCGAGGGATTCTCTTCCTTTAAAAAGAAAGCGAAGAAATCATCACCAACCTTCAGGTTCAACCTGTTTGCGATTAGCCGGGAAATAAGCACTTCTGAACTGAGCCCTCCGCTGTAATCCGGCAATCGGCCCTCTACGAGGTATTCCTCAAAAGGTACCCAGTTATAGTCCTTCCCAACGCCCTTTGCAATTATCCCTTCAAAAGTGTCCTCAGTTCTAATAATGCCAGCCTTGCTGGCAACCGCCTGAATGTGGGAGACACCCTTTACGGAATTAAATTCCGGATAAAAGTCTTGCTTAATGGAGACAGGTATTACAGATACATCTGATACATTGTTGTCATAATTGTAGATTTGAATATGCCCGTTAAAGGCGGAAACTTTTTCACGGATCTTATGTTTTAGCCCTACCCCGGTCGCAATTGCGATCAGCATCATTATTATACCCAAAGCAATAGCGACGATTGCTATTTTTATTATTGGAGCAGATATGCTAATTTTATGCTCCCTACCCTTAATAAGGCGCTTTGCAATAAAAAATTCTAAATTCAATTGATGGCATTTTTATCCGGTATCAAAAATACGGCATTATTGTGGCTTTTAATACTTTCCACTTGTGGAAACCAAATGAAGATAGGGAAGGGCGCTGATGAAACTACGGCTCGCCATAAACCTTGGAAAGGCGAAAAAGAGATAGTGGTGGCCGCAAACCGAACAGGCGAATTCCTCCCTATTTTGAAAGGCAAAAATATAGCTGTTGTGGCCAATCAAACCAGCGTTATTTTTAAGGAATCTCACAACAATAAAGAGAAACCCAATTCATTTACCCATTTGGTGGATTCGCTTTTAACGCTGGATATTGCAGTTAAAAAAGTATTTGCCCCCGAGCATGGATTCCGGGGAGAGGCAGACGCCGGGGAGCATGTTACGGACGGTATAGATACAAGGACAGGGCTTCCCATTATCTCTCTTTATGGAGAGAACCGCAAGCCTTCACAGGAACAATTGGAAGGCCTGGATCTTGTGCTATTCGATATTCAGGATGTGGGCGTACGCTTCTATACGTATATTGCCACCCTGCAACTCGTCATGGAAGCATGCGCGGAGCGGGGAATATCCGTGCTGGTTTTGGACCGGCCCAATCCCAACGGCAATTATGTTGATGGCCCTACTATGGAGCGGCAACATACCGGCTTTTTAGGAATGACAACCATTCCCCTGGTATACGGAATGACAATTGGTGAATATGCGAAAATGATCAATGAAGAAGGGTGGCTGGAAGGTGGGTTGAAGGCCAATTTAACCGTTATACCCCTGGAGAACTATACCCATGAAGCACCATATGAATTGCCGATTAGGCCCTCTCCCAATTTACCCAATAACGTAGCCATTACGCTCTATCCGAGCCTAGGGCTTTTTGAAGGTACCAATGTCAATGCAGGGCGGGGCACAGAATATCAGTTTCAGCGCTATGGGGCACCCTTTTTAGATAGTACAAAATATCTTTTTAGCTACACCCCAATGCCCAATTTCGGTTCAAAAACACCTAAGCACAGGGATGTGCTATGTTATGGAAAGGACCTGTCTCAAACTTCAAGAATGCATGAGGTTTCCCTGAAATGGATCATTGATGCCTATAACAATACTGCAGACAAAAACTTATTTTTCAACACCAGTGGCTTTACAAAACATGCCGGTACAGAGAAGTTACAACGGCAGATTGAGGCAGGGTTGTCCGAGGCAGAGATCAAAAAATCCTGGCAGGAGGCCCTTGAACGTTTTAAAAAAATACGGGAGAAGTATTTGACGTATCCGGACACTTAAGCCCCTGCGCACCGGAAACCCTCATTGCAGATCCATCTGGCTATCTTATCATTTAACTATCTCTCCTCTGGGAGGATGGCAGCCACCTTTCGAGGTCTTTGGAGCGGCTGTTGTGGTAGGCTTCCTATATGTATGAAACGGCTGTTTGAGCAATCCCAAGACACTTCCGTTTTCAACCTTGTCCGGAAAAGTGTCCACCCCATAGACAATTGTTTCCCTCTCCAATTCCATAAAAGTGCCCAATAGCCGATCCCAGATAGAGAAAATATTACCGTAGTTAGAATCGGTATAGGGCAGCATATAATGATGGTGTACCTTGTGCATATCCGGAGATACTAGGATCCAGCTGATTAATTTATCAACCTTGCGCGGCAGGCGGATATTTGCATGGCCAAATTGAGTTGCGAGCAGCGATAGTGATTGGTACAACATTATGACACCAATGGGAGTTCCAACAAGAAAAACACCCAATAAAGTAAAGGAGAATCGAATGATGCTTTCTAACGGATGATGCCTGTTGGCCGTAGTGGTATCTACCTCGTGATCCGTATGATGCACCAGATGTATCATCCATAAAAGTTTTACCTGGTGTTCCACGTAATGGGGTAGATAAGCCCCGAAAAAATCCAACAACATAACTCCCAGCAGGGCATAACTCCATATAGGCATTTCCGGTAACCAGTTGATAATACCAAAATTTGTTGCTGCTACCCAATCGCTGGTTTTCAAAAGCAAAAAGGCCAGCGCGAAATTGATTGCGATCGTTGTTAGCGTAAAAAATATGTTGGGAATAGCGTGCCTCCATTTTTTATAGTTGAATCGGAACAGGGGCACCGCTCCTTCCAACAACCAAAAAAATGTGAGCCCTGAAACAAGGATAAGACTCCTGTGGGACGAGGGAATGGTCTCGAAATAAGTCAGGATCGCTTCCATACTTTAAAGATAAAAAAAAGAGTCAACAGTGAGCAGTATATGGTGAAATGCCCATACTGCGTATTGCCTATCGTTTACTGCTTACTATCTTCTTCATCTCTTCTACAATATTAAAGACCGCAGGGCAAATAGCAACATTCTTTAAGGTGATATTGGTTATCCGATCAAATTTTTTGCGGTTCGTATGCGGAAATTCCTTGCAAGCCTTGGGCCTAAACTCATAAATGGAACAGTAATTATCCGATCCTAAAAATATGCAGGGCAATTGCCGGAGTACATAGTCGTTTTCCTCGTCCAATATCAAATAGTCGTCAATAAACCGTTTTGGTTTTATCCTGAGGTGTTTAGAGATGCGCGCTATATCAATATCGGTAAAGAGAGGACCTGTGGTTTTGCAGCAATTCGCACATTTAAGGCAGGCTGTCTTTCTAAATTCTGCCTCATGCAAACCCTGCATCACCCTGTCCAGATCCTTGGGCGGTTTTTTTCTGAGCCGGGAAAAGTATTTTTTGTTTTCCTTATATTTTTGAGCAGCCTTTAAGGGAAGCTGCTTTAATTCCTTATGCATGTTTTAGCGAACTTTGTCCGATGCGGGGAAATATCCCGTTAAATTTTCTTATGTGGAACGAATGCCCCAAATTTGTCTGCAAAGTACGGAATTTAAAATGACGGATATTTATGGCAGGGCACTACTGGACTATCAATCTGGCAACTACAGGGAAGATATAAAAACATTTTCATCCTTGGGTGAAGAAGATATTCTTCCCCTGCCGTACCTTTTCCGAAAGTATGAATCCATGCCAATCCTGGAACAAAGGGCACTGGGCCTTTGTAAGGGAAAAATACTGGATATTGGTTGTGGTGCAGGCAGTCATGCCCTGTATTTACAGAATCAGGGACTCGATGTAACCGGACTCGATATATCTGAAGGAGCTATCGCTACCTGCAGGCTAAGGGGCTTAGTGAAGACGTTGCATGGCACTGTTAAAGAAATTGATGGAATAAAATTTGATACCCTGCTATTATTAATGAACGGTATTGGAATAGCGGGTAGTTTGGCCAATCTAAGTGAATTTTTAATTCATATAAAGTCGCTTTTAAATCCGGGGGGGCAAATTCTTCTGGATTCAAGCGATATTATTTATATGTTTGATCTACCGGAGAGCGTTGATCCCGATCCTAACAGCCATCTGGACCATAAGGATTATATTGCCGGGGACGCGAGATACTACGGAGAAGTAACATTTACGATGGAATACGGAGGAGAAAAGGGCAGCCCTTTTAAATGGTTATATCTGGATTTTAATTCGATGTTGAGAGTGGCAATAGAGAATAATTTATCTTGCCAACTCGTAATGAAAGGAGCACATTACGACTATTTAGCAAGACTGTCTAACATAGTGTAATAGAAACTAAACATTTTCGTTCTATGGTATATAGGAGTGAAAAGAGAACAAAATAAAAATGAAAGAACATGCAAACTTATAGGCTAGTGCTGGTGGCTTTACTTTTCGGATGTAGTCTGAGTTGTTCCAAAAGTAATGACAATGTATCGCAACCCATAAAAATTGACAGGTCTGGCAATGTATTGGGAACAGGAGATTCTGCGAGGGACATCCTGTCCAATGAGGAATTCACTAAGATGAAGGTTGAAGTTGTATATGTACAGAATTTCAGGCCAACGCAGGAGGGTATGAACAATTTTGTTACTTATTTGCGAGAAAGGACCTTTAAACAGGATATTGAGGTGGTATACTCTCAAGTGCCTTCTTCCAATGAAGATGATCTATCCTTGCAGGAGATTGCTGACATAGAGGATGAAAACAGAAGCGTTTTCAACAATGGAGAGACGCTTGCCATTTATATTTATTTTGCGGATGCGCCCTCTGTTGATGATGACGAGGAGGAAGGGTTGGTAACACTAGGTGCCGTTTACCGAAATACCTCAATGATCGTTTATGAGAGCACCGTTAGGAAGCTGGCTGCACAAAGCTCCCGGATCAGCGAAGCGGATGTGGAAACCGCTACCCTAAACCATGAATTTGGCCATCTCTTTGGCCTGGTAAATCTGGGGACTACGCCAGTGAATGACCACGAGGACCCTGATGCGGATAACCACTGTAATGTAACCGGTTGCCTCATGGGGACAGAATTGCAATTTGGAGGCGGGGTGGTGAGTCTTTTGGAAAGCAGGGCTTCGAAGGGTTTCCTTGAAACACCGGGACTGGATGCCGAGTGTATTCTGGATCTGCAGAACAATGGGGGAAGGTAAGTTGAGGAAAGGCTAGTAAAGGAATATTAGAACTATCGCGAACACCTTTAGAGTACCCGTCAACTGGTGGGAAAATTTATCCGCATATTACCAAAAGTTTTGCCAATCAGTGTTTTTCCCAGAACCCACCAGCAATTCGCCCTGGAAGGGACTGAGGGGTGTTGTATAAGGTTAGTTTGCATCTTGATCCCTGAACTTGTAGTTTGTTCCCTGTTTACAGTTTACGACCCACCTCGGTAAAAGCTGAATACCGCTCACAAACTCACGGAATATTAAGATACTTATGGGTCTGCAAGGACACCTTCCATTTAGGGTTTTTCATTACATAAGCCACTATGATGGGTGTCACTTTCTCCCGGACACTCCATTCGGGTTGTAAATAAAGAATACAGTTATCGTTCACCTTGGTGGCTTGTTCCTCGGCAAAAATCAAGTCGTGCCTATTATATACAATTATCTTCAACTCATGGGCCAGCTCATAGATCTCCCCTTTTGGCAGCTTATTTTTCTTTGGGGACAGGCAGATCCAGTCCCAGGTGCCAGTTAATGGATAAGCTCCCGAAGTTTCTATATGTGTCTGAAGATTTTTTGCTTTAAGGGCAGCTGTTAACGGCCCCATATCCCAGATAAGCGGTTCGCCACCTGTCACTACGATCGTATCCGAATAATTTGCCGCATTATCAACTATACCCTCAATGGCCGTTGGCGGATGTGTTGCCGCATTCCAGCTTTCCTTTACATCACACCAATGACAACCTACATCGCAACCGCCTATACGTATAAAATAGGCCGCAGTGCCTTTGTGATACCCCTCTCCCTGAATGGTATAGAACTCTTCCATGAGAGGCAACATCATCCCCTTCTCCACTTGTGCTGAAATATCACCCGCTATCATGGGGCAAAGATAGGCTTCCTAACTCCTAAATCCCAATCTCAATGAGTATCAGGACTAAAAGCTGAAAATTGTTTGCCGAGGGAAGCACTAAGCCCGAAGAATGATGGCTCACCTGGGGCATCGAGCACCGTCATCCGGCCTTGAACTCAGAGCTCCGGATAAAGAATAGCGCTTGCCCAACGGTATATAATAAGATAATGAAGATGTGACTTCTGCTAAACTTCTAACCTTCTCACCTCCTAAACTTCGAAACAACAAAAAATGCCCTATTTTTATGCAAATTTTAATGAAATGAGTACCACGGATGATTTCTTCGCACATATTGAACAAGGGTACGCCACAAAAGGCGACTTCATTATTATGGGCGCTGCCATGTTAGATGGGGAAACGGTGAAAGGGGCCTATGTAAAAGTTCCGCTTAAAACGTTAAACCGCCATGGATTAATAGCCGGTGCAACGGGAACAGGTAAAACCAAGACCCTTCAGGTAATCGCAGAGAATTTGTCCGATAAAGGAATCCCTGTCTTATTGATGGATCTGAAGGGAGATCTGAGCGGAATTGCGCATCCAAGCCCCGGACATCCGAAAATTGACGAACGGCACCAAAGAATAGGCCTTCCCTTTGAACCTAATGGTTTTCCTGTTGAGATCCTTTCGCTTTCCGACCAAGAAGGGGTAAAACTCCGTGCTACTGTTTCAGAATTTGGGCCTGTTTTGCTCTCCAGGATCCTGGATCTTTCCGAGGCGCAGGAGGGTATTGTTGCGGTGGTATTCAAGTATTGTGACGACAATAAATTACCCCTGTTGGATCTTAAGGATTTTAAGAAGGTACTGCAGTACGCAACAGGTGCTGGCAAAGCGGAATTCACCAAAGACTATGGAAGGATATCTACCAGTTCCACAGGGACGATCCTTCGAAAGATCATAGAGTTGGAACAGCAGGGGGCCGAACTGTTTTTTGGTGAAAAATCCTTCGAGATAGATGACCTGACGCGAATTGATGAAAACGGGAGGGGATATATCAATATTATCCGGCTCACGGATATTCAGGATCGCCCTAAATTGTTTTCCACCTTTATGTTGAGTTTGCTTGCGGAAGTGTACGCCACCTTTCCGGAACAGGGCGATAGTGACAGACCGGAGTTAATTCTTTTCATAGATGAGGCCCATCTGATATTCAAAGAAGCCTCCAAAGCACTTTTAGATCAAATAGAGAGTCTTGTAAAGTTGATCCGTTCCAAAGGTATCGGCCTTTATTTTGTTACCCAAAATCCGACGGATGTACCAAACGCCGTACTTGCGCAATTAGGCCTTAAAGTACAACATGCCTTGCGGGCATTCACCGCCAGAGACAGAAAAGCCATAAAACTCACTGCAGAAAACTATCCTATCTCGGATTACTACGATACCAAGGAGGTCCTTACTTCCCTGGGTATAGGCGAAGCCCTCATTTCGGCTCTGGATGAGAAAGGACGGCCTACTCCACTGGCGGCAACCATGCTCCGCGCACCTATGAGCCGTATGGATGTCCTGACAGACAGTGAGTTAAAATCGGTAATCCGCGAATCCAAATTGGTGAAAAAATACAATGAGGTGATAGACAGGGAAAGTGCTTACGAACTACTTAACGAAAAAATTGAAAAGGCGGAAATAGAGGCGGTGAAAGAAGAAGCGAGCCCTGCCCGAAGTACCATGACCAGGCCAAGTACCAGGCAAAATCCCCTCGTGAAAGTGCTAACAAGCGCCACTTTTATCCGAGGCGTACTTGGCGTTCTGAAAAAAGTTATTCGATAAACAAAAACATGGAAATCGGAAGTCGGAAGTACGAAAGACGATGTGAAAATAAAATAAACTAAACCACTCCTATTAATTGAAAATCCATGCCTGTCCGTCCTATGGCGGAGGTTTTGAAAAGCAATGATATTGCCAACGGTTATTGGGTTACCAAGTTGTTCGTTATTTAGTCGGAACGCCATAATAACTTAATAATCAATAACCCAGTAACTATTATGGCCAAAATGTTTTTAGAAACCGAATCCCGATAGCTATCGGGAGCACTAAAGTGCATACCTGCCTGCCGCCAGGCTGGGTTTCAACTAACGAATGAGACCAATGAAAAAAACGAAACGGAATTGCGATCACTATAGCTGGGGGGGAAATTGCAGCGGATGGCATTTGGTAAAGACAGGGCACCTCAGCATAATACAGGAATCAATGCCTCCAAATACCTGGGTACAAAGGCATTTTCATAATTTTGCGCAACAGTTCTTCTTTATTCTAAGCGGCAGGGCTCTATTATATCTGGATGAGGAAGTACTTTCTGTTGAACCGGGCGAGGGGGTACACATACAACCCCAAACCAAACATCATATCAGAAACAACTCTTCAGAAAACCTGGATTTTTTGGTTATTTCGCAACCGCCGGCTCAACAGGATAGATTTGACACACCACTTAAAGACCCCCTATGAAAATCAGTATTGCCTTACTCTTTATTGTGCTATTGTGCTCGGGTTGCCTAGAAGAAAGAGATACTACCTTTCTGGTCACACAAGATGCCGTTGGCAAATTATATCGCTCCTCCACCGTAGATCAATTGGAAAATATCTACAAGACCGATTCCCTGATTCAGGACAGTTCGAACGCAAAAATTGGAGTGATCACAGAAAAAATCAAGATCTATGAAAAAGGCGGAAAGCACCTACTGACCCTAACGCCCACTGTAGATAGTGTCCCAAAAATAGGGAATTTACGGATATATGATCCCAGATTTGTCACGGAAAAAGGAGTGGGACTTGGGAGTACTTTTAAAGACATTCAGGACAATTACACCATTCGTAAAATTGTAACCTCAAGGAACAACGTAGTGCTGTTCATTAAGAACAGTGATGTATACTTTACTATTTCGAAAGAAGAACTGCCCGCCAGCCTTCGGTATGCCGCCAGTACCAACATTGAAGCCGTTCAAATTCCGGAGAAAGCAAAGATAAAGTATATGATGGTTGGTTGGGAATAAGGACCAATTAGAAAACTTAAACTAAGACATACATGAATCCAATCTTACAATATTTACTTGTAGAGCGTGCCAAAAACAGGCTGAAGTACAAGAAAGGAAATCAAAAGATTTCTAAAAGACAACTCGTTAAGGAGGTAAGATCGGAGCAGGTAGAACTTGTACATCTTCTAAAAGAGATCATGTTCATTGCAATAGGGGTGTTTTCGGCCGGATTTGGCCTCAAGGGTTTTTTGCTCCCCAATGCATTTATAGATGGCGGAGCTACGGGCGTTTCCCTGCTGATACAGGTTATTTCTGATGCTTCCCTTGGCATTTTACTCATTATAGTCAATCTTCCTTTTATTTTCCTTGGAGCAAAGACCATAGGAACCAAGTTTGCCATAAAAAGTATCCTGGCAATTATGGTATTGGCCGTGGTGGTCCATTTTATCCCCTACCCAATAATTACCTCGGACAAACTACTTATTGCGGTGTTTGGCGGCTTTTTTCTGGGATTGGGTATTGGTATGACCATGCGGGGAGGCGGTGTCATTGATGGCACAGAAGTTCTGGCCATTTACCTTAGCAGAAAATGGCACCTCACTGTAGGTGATGTGCTACTCCTGATCAACATCTTTATTTTTACAGCCGGTGCTTATTTGTTATCGATCGAAGTCGCATTATATGCCATACTTACCTATCTGGTCGCTGCAAAAACAGTAGACTACGTTGTAGACGGTGTGGAAGAATATATCGGGGTAACTATAATTTCAGAAAAACACGAGGAACTACGGGTGATGATTACTGAAAAGATGCAAAGAGCGTGCACTATTTATCACGGAAAAGGAGGTTATAAAAAATACGGGGAAAATCAAACGACGAGTGAGATCATATATACGGTGGTTACCCGATTGGAACTCTCCAAATTGAGTACGGAAATAGACAAAATTGACCGCAAGGCATTTGTGGTAATGGGAATGGTAAAGGATTTGAGAGGTGGTATGATAAAGAAGAAACCCCTAAGAGATTGAAAGAGCCCGATTAAATCAATAATCATTTTTGTGCGGTTCTCAAAAAAATGTTATTTCAATCTTAAATAGTTATCGGGTCCTGCTGAAATAGTTAATTTGATAGGAAACCAATACTTCATGAAATCCATTCTTCTTTTCTTAATTCTTTTCGCATCAATCGGCACTTTTTCCCAATACAACTATGAACCATCACCAGAACATCCCTACGGCCTACCCAATCCTGAAGCACCTCATCAGCTCCTGGATTTTGTACCATTGATTGGAGAATGTGACTGCCAATCGGTCAGCAGAAAAGCAGGCCAGTCCTGGGCGGAACCGGTGGATATAATCTGACGGCTTAAATATCTCATGAACGGGATGGCCGTACAAGATGAAACCTTAAAGGCCGATGGCAGGCATTCCGGAAGTATCCGTCAATTTATTGCGGCAACACCCGCTGGTATGTGCATTACTACAACTCGGGATCGCCCTCCACCAGCCTACCCGTTTGGGAAGGTACTAAAAATGAGGAAGGAAATATTGTTCTTTACAGGGAACAGAAGTCACCTGATGGAACGGATGGGTATTCCAGGCTAACCTTCTCGGATAATACAAAAGACGGATTTAAATCGGCTGGGGAATGGGTGTCCCCGGACGAATCCGTGGGCTACCCAACCTGGAAAATTGATTGTTCAAGACGAAATACGACCGGCGAGGAAGAAGAAAAAACAAAGATATTCAGGGCCGCGAAGATCTTTTCACAGGCTTATATGGATGCCGATTTCGAAACGATGGCGAATGCATACACCGAAGACTGGAAAATCTTCCCAAATAATACCGGGATCATTACAGGAAGAGCCCATAAAAGAACGGTGGATCCATCCGGTGGGATCCAAAATACTGGCGCATGAACTATTGCCCGAAGAGATCAATATTTTTGGTAATTACGGCTATTACAAAGGCCGGACAAAAACGAAATCCAGTGAGCCGATCTATTTTAAAGGCAAATACGTGGTGATCCGGGAAAAGGTTGCGGGTCAATGGAAAATGTACCTGGATATCTGGAACCGCGTTGCGGACTGACCTGTTGGATATTGCGAAATAGAAAAAGTTAAACCGCCCTAAAAGTCATGCGATTGTTGATAACATACTCCTTGTACTTTTGAGCCCACTCAGTAAGCTCTATCAACTTCTGTAAATAGGAATGGCCGAAATCCGTGAGCCCATATTCCACACGAACTGGTACTTCGGGGTATATGGTTCTTTTGAGGTATCCGTCACCTTCCAGATGTTTTAGCCGTTCACTTAACACCTTGTTGGATATTCCATATACCTTTTTTTTAAGTTGGTTGAACCGGAGCACCGGAAAATAACCCAGATAAAGAATTATAAGAATACTCCATTTGTCCGATGCCAATGCCATAACATCCCTGATAGGACAAACGAGGGTTGCATCCCGAAGGTCCAGATGACCGAACATTTTCTTAAGTTTTTTTGCGGCTCTAACTTTCTGATCCTCAGTAATAGTTTCTATTTCCATACCTGATTCGTTCGTTGTAACCTCTTTTATATTGAAAAAGGAATGGCTACCTTAGTTTAAAATAAAGAGTAAGTTACAAAAAGTAACTTTAAAATGAAAAAACTCGTAAACAAATACCTACCCCGGGCCTACGGTGCTTATTTTAATTTTCTCGTTCTCTTTAATACGAAAAGAGCGGCCCATAAAGCTTTTACCCTTTTTTGTACGCCCCGGAAGGGAAAGGTACTGCCCGCTCAGGCGTCCTATCTCCAAGAAGCCGAAAATGGCGTAGAACGTATTGGCGATCTCCGCATTCAAATCTATAAATGGGCAGGACAAAAAGAAACCATATTGCTCTTGCATGGCTGGGAAAGTAATTCCTTTCGATGGCGAAACCTTATCGGCTTCCTGCAAAAAGAGAACTATAATGTCATTGCTTTTGATGCACCTGCCCATGGGAAGTCATCCGGGACCATATTTACTGCCCCCCTGTACGCGGAGTGTATACATCATCTGGTGCAGGTTCACCATCCGGAATACCTGATCGCACATTCCTTTGGTGGCATGGCGGCTTTGTATCACCAATATAAATTCCCGGACAACCCTCTCAAAAAAATAATAACCATTGGTTCGCCTTCGGAACTTTCCCAGCTCATGAAGGTATACAGAGAATTATTGAAATATAATAATCGGGTAGCCAAAGCATTGGATGCATATTTTATAGACCATTTCGGTTTTGCTATCAATGATTTTTCGACTGCGTCTTTTGCCAGGAAAATTGCTATATCCGGCCTGTTGATCCATGACGTATACGACAAAGTCACTCCTTTAATTGCCTCGGAAAGCGTTCATGCCAATTGGAAAGAGAGTAAATTAATAAAAACCGAGGGCTTTGGGCATTCCATGCACCAGGATCAGGTTAGTGAAGAGATCGTCGATTTTCTAAAGTCATAGAAAATTGTATTTTAGTGGTACAAAAAAATCCTAAAAAAGGGGGGAAGGTGGTCGGGGGAAGGGGTTTACACTACCTACATCAGGGCGGAAGGAACTTAATATATTGCTTAAGATTAAATCTCATTTAAATGCAGGGCATTACACCGTTTCACGTGGCAATTCCGGTTCACAACCTGGACGAATGCAGAAAGTTTTACAGAGAAGTACTGAATTGCGAGGAAGGGAGGAGTAGTGACCACTGGGTAGATTTTAACCTTTTCGGGCATCAGTTGGTGATTCATTACAAGCCAAAGTCTGAAGAAGATCTGCATTCAAATCCCGTAGATGGCAAAAATGTACCTGTTCCTCATTACGGGGTTGTATTGCCATGGGATACTTTTCAGGCTTTCGCCAGGGAACTGACAACGAAAGGGGTTGCTTTTGTAATTGAGCCCTATATCAGGTTCGAGGGGCAGGTTGGGGAGCAAGCCACAATGTTTTTTTTAGATCCGGCCGGGAATGCCCTGGAATTCAAGGCTTTCAGGGATCTGGGGCAGTTGTTTGCCACATAATCCCTTTATTCTGGCTTATTTTTTTATCCTCCGGGCCATCCCGGTGGTTTTGAGACCTAGAGTAGCCAACACTAAATTCGTTCACTATTTTAGTAATCGCTACACGAGGCTTACATTATCCCAAGAAGATCGCTCCAAGGATCAATCATCGAACACCTATTGGAAGTTGAAATATTCCTTGGCATTATTGTAACAAATATCCTCCACTAATTTGCCTATCCACGCAATATCATTTGGCAATTCACCCTTCTCGATTTCATTACCAAATAAATTACAAAGGATACGCCTGAAATACTCGTGCCTGGGGAAGGAGAGAAAACTCCTTGAATCGGTAAGCATGCCGATAAAACAGCTGATAAGCCCCATGTTGGATAGGACATTTAATTGCTGGGTCATCCCATCCTTTTGATCCAGAAACCACCAGGCAGATCCCCATTGTACTTTCCCTTTAATACTGCCATCATTGAAATTACCGGTCATTGTGGCCATAACTTCATTGTCTGTAGGATTTACATTATAGAGTATGGTCTTTGCTAATTTATCTTTACTATCCAGGGTATTCAAAAACTTTGACAAACTTCTGGCCTGCGGATAATCTCCTATGGAGTCCCATCCCGTATCAGGACCCAAAAGACGATGCATGCGGCTGTTATTGTTTCGAAGTGCGCCCAAATGGAATTGCTGTATCCAGCCAAATTCATGGTAGGTTTCAGCAAGAAACAAAAGCAAGGCGCTCTGAAACTTTGCTGCCTCTTCTGCAGTAACGCTCTTTCCATTCCTCCTTTTTTGGAAAATCGATTTGATCTCGGAAAAACTAAAATCACTTGCGTTTACAAACTCCAGTCCGTGATCGCAAAGCCGACAGCCATTGTCATGAAAAAAAACGATCCGCTTTTTAAGGGCCTCACATAAGTCATTATAGGTAGTGATAGGCATCTCCGATATCAGTTCCAGGCTATCTATATAATCATTATAGGTTTCGCTATTTATCCGGATCGACTTGTCTGGTCTAAAAGCGGTACTTACCTTAGTAGGGAAATCGCTTTTGGCGAGCTTTTGGTGATGTTCCAGGGTATCCGTAGGATCCTCTGTGGTACACAACACTTCAACGTTCATTTTGGAAATAAGGTTTTGACAGCTGTATTCAGCCGTTTTGAGTTTTTCCGAAGTATCCTTGAAAACGGCATCGCAGTTGGCAGATGTCAATGGATCCGTAAAGTTAAAATATCTCGAAAGTTCCATATGGGTCCAATGGTACAGCGGGTTCCTCATTGTATAGGGAACAGTATAGGCCCATTTCCTAAATTTTTCATCATCCGTGGCATTTCCGGTAATGAACTTTTCATCAATTCCTAAGGTACGCATGGCGCGCCACTTGTAATGGTCCCCGTTGATCCAGACCTGAGTAATGTTCTCAAAGACTTTATTTTCGGCAAGTTCCCCCGGAGGCAGATGGTTGTGATAATCCAAGATCGGCATACCGGAAGCATATTCATGATACAATTGCACGGAATACTTATTTTCTAACAGGAAATTTGGATGTATCAATTTGGTCGTTTTTTTTGTTATTTAAAATCCGCAGCCAATTAAGAAGCCTCCTTTTAAAATATCTAGAATCGGATCAAGGCAAGACAATTCCCAGGAATATGGTTTCTTAATGAATAGAATTGCAGATAAGTTTAATTGGATTTTCGAATAATGCCGATAAATTTGGCTACAAGTTAAAAATATTTTTTACATTCGTTAACGTTAACGGTAAATATTTTCCAACCTTTTGCCCCAGATGATCAATATGCTGTTGAAAATAGATAATCATAACCTCAGCTACCTATAAAAACAGGCTGTAAATACGGGTCCATTTAATTCCTGCCCGCTGCGTACGGCCGCAAATTTGCCGGTCGTACCTTATAGCATAGGATAAACAGGAATAATTACTTGACAAGCACGGGAATATGGTTACTGGTTTCCCTTGAAAAAGTAGTAGAAGAAAATTTTAAAAAACTTAAATCATGAATAAAGCAAGAAGAAATTTCATACGAAAAACCGCCTTAGCCTCTGGTGGCATTGTCATGGGTGCGGGAACATTGAGCGCAAAGAGCTACAGAAAAATCCCTGGATCAAATGATCGCGTGAGGGTTGGAATAGCCGGTTTTTCCAATCGGGCAAAGGGTGCGTTGATCCCCGCTTTTAACGGCCATAGTAAGGCCCAGAATTTTGAGTTTGTCGGGGTTTCCGATATATGGAACAGACGAAGGGATGAAGGCGTGGCCTATATCAAAGAGCTCACCGGAAATACAATAGATCAATGGAGGAATAATGAAGAGATGTACGATAAAAACAAGATCGATGCAGTCATTATTTCGACTGCGGATTTTCAGCATGCCCTTCACACCGTACAGGCCGCCAGCGCAAAAAAAGATGCCTATGTGGAAAAACCTTTTGCAGAGACTATGGAAGATGCCCGTGCGGGCATGAAAGCGGTAAAGGAGTCCGGTATTGTGTTCCAGATAGGATCCCAAAGGCGAAGCGGATCCAATTACCACGCTGCCGCCGATTATATTAAATCGGGAAAATTCGGGGATATTGTCATGGTGGAAATGACCTGGAACGTTAATCAACCGGGAAGGTGGCGATTGCCAAAATTAGTTTCTGAAATAAGAGAATCGGATACGGATTGGAAGCGGTATTTAATGAATCGTCCTTCGGAACCCTGGGATCCCAGAAAATATCTGGAGTACAGGTTATTCTGGCCTTATTCCTCGGGCATTCCCGGACAATGGATGTCGCATCAGATCGACACCGTGCACTGGTTTACAGGTCTTAATCATCCACGAAGCGTTGCTGCAAACGGAGGTATCTACCTGTGGAATGATGGCAGAAAAAACTACGATACCATGACCGCCGTGTTTGACTACGGCCCTGCAGATGACCCAAGCACCGGCTTTCAGGTAACTTATTCTTCACGCTTTACGAATTCTGCCGGGGGTACTAAGGAAATCTATTATTCCAACGGCGGGGAACTGAATTTAGATACCAACAAAGTGAGCGACAACGGAGGACTATCGGCAAACCATGCGAAAGAGATGAATATGCAGGCAAACAAACTAGAAGGGTTCAACCTTTCAGAGAACGCACCTGAGGTGGTAACTTCTGCAGACACCGGTGCCGATGATATGACATCTATGCACATGCTCAACTGGATGGAATCCGTAAGGAGTCGCAAAGCTACCAATGGCCCTGTTGAGGCCGGCTACAATCATTCCATTGCCAATATTATGACCACAGCGGCTCTAAGAACAGGATTGAGGGCAACTTTCGATGAAGAAAACCAGGATGTCCTGGCCGGCGGCGAAATATTCCAATATTAAAGACGAAGTAGATAAATTATGCCAAAGAAATTGCTGTATTGTGGGTTGATGTTTATCATTTTCCTTTTTGCGTGCAAGGAGGGGGGGACGGATAAGACGGCCAAGTCGGAAAATAGCGTTGACAGCCTTGAAGTTAGATCTTCAAAGGTCAGTTTTGTGAGGGATGATCAAAATAAGAAGGTCGACGTGAAAATAAATGGAGAACTTTTTACCAGTTATATCTACGATGGAAAGACCCCCAAGCCTGTTCTATATCCTATTATCACCAAAAGTGGTAAAACAGTGACAAGGGGTTTTCCGTATAACCCCAGGCCTAATGAGCGTGTGGACCATCCGCATCATGTAGGATATTGGTTCAATTACGGCGATGTAAACGGGCTCGATTTCTGGAACAATTCCTATGCCATTCCTGAGAATGAAAAAGGCAAGTACGGTTCCATTATTCACCAAGGAATTTCCGAAATCAATGAAGACGAGGGCAACTTGACAATAAAAGCAATGTGGCGTTCTCCTGACGGCCTGGATTTGCTGCAGGAAACCACTCAATTTAAGTTCGGGGAGGAAGGCGATACGAGGTTTATCGACAGGACAACAACCTTAACCGCACTCGAAGACGTCACTTTCACGGACAATAAGGAAGGAATGCTTGGAATACGGGTATCGCGGGAGCTGGAACTACCTTCGGATGAACCGGCGGTGTACACGGACGCAGCGGGCAATACGACATCCGTGGAGGCATTAAATAACGACGGGGTTACCGGGGATTATCTGGGAAGCGAAGGAAAAACGGGAGATGATGTTTGGGGTACCCGCAACGATTGGGTACGCTTGCAAGGCCTAATTGAAGGGGATACCGTTTCGGTCACCATATTGGATAATAAAAAAAACGTTGGTTATCCCACTTATTGGCATGCCCGGGGCTATGGCCTGTTTGCGGCAAACCCTCTTGGACAGGCTGTTTTTTCGGAAGGTGCTGAAGCATTAAACTTTAAATTGAACAAATCCGAATCCGTAACTTTTAAATACCGCCTTCTGATCCATGATGGTTCCGGGCTGAAAAAGGAGGCGATTGATCAGGCATTTACGGAATTTAACAATGAATAGGCCTTTAACAGGTGGTTTTAGTATAGGGGTGCGTTCTAGAAAGGTTATTCAGTGAAAAGAAATACGAAATATGAAGGGACGAGGTACAAAGTACGAGGTACGAGGGACGAGGTACGAGGTACGAGGGACGAGGGGCGAGGGACGAAATTCGAAGTAGGGGGTGCGCAATGCGGAGTTTACAATTTGAACGGTGAGTTTTAAGTAAAGGAAGGTGGACCTGTAGGCGGATCTATTATCGCTATTCACGAACACCCTCTTCCCCCTTAAGGGTAATGGATAGTAGTCCCTAGGGAAAAATCATAGTTAGACTGAGACTTTTGTTCACAAACGAAAAACAATAACAAATAGATGAAACGTATGAAAACTATTTTTTTGATGATTTTTATCCTTGTATTTGTTTCTACCACCTTTGGGCAGGCAGAAGCTTCCAAAATGAAATCCCTTCTTAAAGGCGAGGATTTGAAACAATGGAATGTTCCGAAAAATAATATATGGTGGTCTGTTAGTGAGGGAGTTTTATTGGCAAAAAGTGATCCTGACAAAAAGGGATCTACATTATGGACAAAAAAGAAGTATACGGATTTCGTGGTTCAAATGGATTTTAAATTCGTTGACGGGACCATTGATTCAGGGATTTTTATGCGAGGGGAAGATGAGGAGAATCCCCAAATCCAGATTGGGATTTCGGGCTCCTTAAAAAGAGATATGACCGGATCCCCTTATGTCCCCGGAGCGGGGTATCCTGTGGAAGCCAAGGGAGTGAAGGAACTATTAAAACAGAATGACTGGAATACCTTAAAGGCTTCAGCCATTGGCAATGTGTACAAAGTATGGCTCAATGGGCAGGAGGTGATGGACTATACTCTTGATAATGCCAATCTAAAAGGCCCCGTTGGCCTGCAACTGCATCCGGGAAATGAAATGTCCATACGGTTTAAGAATATACAGATAAAGGAATTATAGATAGTCAGAAGATGTTGGTTTTTAAGCTCAATAACAACCTGGTATTTTCAGAGCTCCGAGTGAAGTCCAACTTATGTTAGTACATGGGAATAAAACAAATAGCAAAACTTGCGAATGTATCAATTGGGACCGTTGACAGGGTGTTGCACAAGCGGGCCGGGGTATCCAGGGCAACGGAAAAAAAAGTTTTAAAAGTAATTGCGGAAACGGGATACATTAAGAATACAACCGCCAGCAGGCTTAAACTGGCTTCTGTAAAAAAAATTAAATTTGCCGTCCTTATACCGGAAGTCAAGAAGAAGTGGAGCTATTGGAAGCTACCCAGAAAAGGCATTGCCAAAGCTGTTGAAGAACTCAGGGAACTAGGAGTTAAGGCAGACTATTTTGACTTTTGGGACTCTACATCCTTCAGGGAGCAGGGGGACCAGATATTTCTTAAAAATTATGATGCCATTGTTACTGTCGCTTTTTTCGAAAAGGAAAGCAATGTACTGTTAAACCGGGCCAGGGCCCAAAACGTACCCGTTGTTTTCCTGGACACGGAAATAGAACTCGAGGGTCCCGCATATTTTATACGCCAAAATTCACACAATGCAGGGATGGTAGCCGGCAGGCTACTTCATGGCCTGGTGGGAAAGGAAGGGCAGTATTTTGTAGTTAATATGCTCAATGATAAAGGAATTCATGCAAACAACAAACAGCGAGAAAGGGGTTTCAGGGCCTTTTTTGAGACCATTAACGAGAAGGTAAATATCCAGACTATCACCTACTCATTAAATGATGAATTTACAGTCACTCCGGAAATGGAAACCTGGTTCAAAAAGGACGGTCTTAAAGGAATTTTTGTTACCAATTCCAAATCCCACTTACTCCCGGCAATATTGAAGCAATACAACATTGGCAGGACCTTCCTTGTTGGGTTCGACCTCGATAAACGGAATTTAAAGTATTTAAGAAATAATGATATCCATTTCCTGATCAATCAACAACCCAAGTACCAGGGGTATACTGCCATAAAGGGACTGTTTAATTTTTTGACAAAGAAAGATCATACCGAATTGAACATTGATATCCCGGTTGAAATTATTGTTAAGGAAAACAGCGGTTCCCTCTAATATATCCTTTCTGGGTATGGTTACAATGAAAAGGTCATTACCTCATGTAATGACCTTTTCGTTGGAAAACTAACTCAAACGTAAAATTATTGCGGATATCCGGGATTTTGGGGGTAACCACCTAAAGTTCTGTCAATTTGTTCCTGGGGAATAGGCCTCACAACATGATAATCCTGAATGTTCGGTGCTGCCCCAGGATTGTAGAGTCTCGTACGCTCAACCAATGTTCCGGTACGCACCAAATCCCACCAACGCCAACCTTCCCCTACCAATTCACGTGCCCTTTCATCCAAAAGAAAGTCAAGGGTTACGTCCGCGGGGGTTATTTGTATCGCTGCCTCCATTCCGGGTAATGCGGCCCGGGCCCTGACTACATTGATATCTTCTGCTGCTCCGGCAACATCACCCTGCTGCAAGCGGGCCTCGGCCCTAAGTAAATAAGCATCGCCCAAGCGCATCAAAATAAAATCGCGCTGTCCTTGTTCTTTCTGCCGATCGGGTCTTGTGGGATCGATCCATTTATTCATAGACGGAAAGAGCCTTTCTGAATATTCATCATCTGTGATTACGATATAAGGCACCATGTCCTGACGTGATTGGGGCCAGTCGATATCCTTACCGGGGCCAGGGATATAGATTGCGGTATCCCCAATAGCCAACGCTGCCCTGGCAGGCTCGTCAGCGGTGGCCTCAGTAGGCGGTTCTTCTTTATTGGCGAACCAGACGTGCTTAAAGGAAGCATCGTATCGTGTATCTACCGTTCTGTCCCAAAGTGTTAACACAAAGTCGGTAGGTCGGTGCCTCTTCCAGGGCCTGCCATTGGCGATATCCCTGGTCATCCCACGTCGCACGTCGTACTCTTGCAAGAAGTATAGGTGACCTCGATGTCCATATATATCAATACCGCTATCAACCTGCGCCTTGGAATTGGGAATGACAAAAACTACTTCACTGTTCTCCTGATTGGCTATATCAAAGAGGCTTGCAAAATTGTCCAACAGCGCAAAGTCATAGTTGTTTATGACAGTGCCAAATAAGGTTTCGGCACGTGATGCGTCGTTGCTATCTGCAAACGAGGTATAGCTACGGGTCAACAAAGCCTTGGCCAATAAAAACTCAGCCGCCGGTTTTGTTGCACGGCCGTAATCCGATTGCGAGTCGGGCAGGGTCGCAATGGCAAACTCAAGATCAGGTATGATGGCCTGACTATAAATTTCAGCTTGTGAGGTTTTATTCGCTTCGACCTCAACATCGAGTGTTTCCTCCAGACTAAGATGGGCATCGCCGTAGGTGGTAACTATTTGAAAATAATATAAGGCCCGTAGAAATCGTACCTCCGCCAACCGCACGGTCTTTTCGGCCTCGTCCATTTCCACTTCCGTAGCACGATTGATTACGCCATTGGCTTGGTTAATACCTCTGTACCAGTCCCGCCAAGTGTCTCGGACATACTCCGACGACCCATTTAGACTGGTGTCATAGAAATTAAAAAACTTGTGGCCACCGTCGGCTCCGTTGGTCCAGATGTCGGTACCAAAAGTGGTCATCGCAAAACCCCTCTCCTGCCCATAAAAAGGTTTTAAAAAGGCGTAGGTTGCAGTGACCGCATCTTGCAAACCTTTCTCCGTTGTGTAATATGAGGCCGCCGAAACATCGGTCACCAAATCTTCCTCGAGAGCTTTCTCACACGAATTGATCAAGAGCCCCAGGGCCATTGACCAAATAAAATATATTCTTCTTTTCATAATAGTTGAATTATTTTTTTTAAATGTATCCATGATTAAAATTTAGCGCTTAAGGTTAAGGAATACATTTTACTACTTGGCACCACACCGCTATCCAAGGATTCCTCATCTTCCGAAACTTCGGGATCGAAGGTTTCATAATCGGTGATAAACCACAGATTCTGCCCTGAAATGGTAAATTTTAATTGTTGCATTCCCAACTTCTCCGTAATCGATTTGGGTAGATTAAACCCCAACGAAATGTTTCTCAGTTTTATAAAACTACCGTCAAAATAGGTAAGTGTAGATCCGTTTCTGGGGCTTTCCTGATTCTCATTAGGCCTTGGGTTCGCATTGCTCGGGTTGTCTATGGTCCAGTAATCCACATCTAAATTATTATATCGGCCAAACAGCGAATTGTTACCGGCATGAAAGTTCGATTGTATCGTTTGCCCCTGGCGGAAATAAAAGAAAACACCCAATTCCAATCCTTTATACGAGAATTTGTTGGTAAGGCCCCCATAATAATCCGGGGTATCCGTACCCAAAATTTTACGATCATTCGGTGTTATCAAGCCATCACCATCCAGATCGTTCAGTCGTATTTCTCCGGGCACTTTTTGCTCCTGTGCCTCTGCCAGGGCCACCTCATCGGCCTGATAAATGCCTATTTTCTCCCAGTTGTACCATACTTTTATCGGTTGACCAATAAACCAGGCATTACCGATATCATCTATCGGATTTCCATTCTCATCCCTTAACGCCAATTCCGTGATTTTTTCTTTGTAACCGGCAATGTTGAAATCCAACTTCCAGGAGAACCCTTCCGGGTTGTCAAAAATACCGGCACTGATGGCAAATTCCAAACCTTGGGTACGGGTAGCCCCTATATTCTGTAAAATACTTTCATAGCCTGAGGTATAGGGCAGGCTTCTGTTCAACAATATGTCGACCGTATTGGTCCTGAACCAATCGAAAGTACCATTGATACGACCGTTGAGCAGGCCAAAATCAAGACCTACGTCCAAAGTCTTGGAGACTTCCCAACCTAAAGCAGGGTTGGGTATTTCCGAAAGTGCAAAACCAAGCGCCGGATCTTCTCCAAAGGCATACGGGACACCCTCTAACCTCCCCGCGGTTTGATAGGGAGCTACGGAAGTGTTACCCACTTCACCATACGAAGCCCTAAGCTTTAGCTCGGAAATGGCCGAGTCTTCCATAAATGTCTCCTCGGATATTCGCCAACCGGCAGAAACCCCGGGAAAATAGTCCCATTTATTACCCTCCGCCAGTCTGGAGGAACCATCGGCCCTTAAGGATGCCTGAAACAAATACTTACCTCCGATATCGTAGTTCAATCGACCCATAAAGGAGTATAACTTCCATTCGGACAAGAAAGAATCAGTAATACTATTAGAAGAGGATCCCAAATTATAAAATGCCTGTGACTCATAGGGTATTCCCGTTACCGATGCAAGAGAACCTTCCGTTCGGGAACTTTGAATACTCTGTAACAAGGTGACCTTTAAATTTTGGTTCTCCGTTATCGCCTTGTCAAAGGTCAATAAGTTCTCTATGGTGTATCCAAAATTATCAAGATGCTGTATAGAAGCGTCGCCAGGCCCGCCACGGTTATCGTTGGTCAAACTGCCCCTAAACTGACCCCGTCTAAACAGTCGAATATCCGGCCCGAAAGTTGTCTTCCACAGCAATCCTTCGGCAATATTTATGTCCAGAAAGACCGGAGCGAAAATACGCGTAATCTTTCTTTCATCAATGTAAGCCCCTGGTACCAATTCGTTCAAGGGGTTTGTACGTATACCATCATTGGTAGGTAAAAACAAAAGATTGCCCTCTGCATCAAAGGGAACTCCCAATGGATTGTTCGCCAAAGCTTCGCCAATCGTAGCGTTTGAGCCCCAATTCTGTATGGAATTTGAAATCAAAGCTGAAGCGCCGATCTTAAAAATATCGTTAATGCGATGATCCAGGTTAATCCTACCTGTAAATCTTTCGTAATCCTGGTTACTGATAATCCCCTGCTCTTTAAAGTAGCCCAAAGAGGTATTAAAAGTGGTATTCTCAGAGCCGCCACTAACCCCAACCTGATGATTGGTCTGGTACCCGCTGCCAACCACCAGATCAAGCCAATCGGTTGAACGGCCTTGCGCTAAGGATTCCAATTCAACAGGATCAAAAAATACATCGACGTCCGCCGGTATCGTTCCATTCCAGGATGAACGCCTTGCCTCTCTTTTTAAAGCGGCATACTCCTGGCCATT
The DNA here is from genome assembly GCA_041743085.1 of Flavobacteriaceae bacterium. Taxonomy (GTDB): domain Bacteria; phylum Bacteroidota; class Bacteroidia; order Flavobacteriales; family Flavobacteriaceae; genus JAFMPW01. The sequence continues at coordinate 102,667 of JBGTNL010000029.1, read as the reverse complement.
CATCATGTCTACCAATCGAGTTGCCGAAGTCAAACCATATTGGCTACTATAGCGAACTTCTGTCTTTCCCACCCTACCGCGGTTTGTAGTTACCAGAAGAACGCCATTGGCACCCCTGGAACCATAGACCGCTGTTGCGGCGGCATCCTTAAGTATCTGTATATTATCGATATCCTGTGGGTTGATATCGGACATCGAATCGGGACCGTCGATCAACGGAATACCATCTAGGACATATAGCGGGTCATTGGAAGCGGTAATCGAACGCCTTCCCCTGATACGTACGGTAGAAGTTTGCCCCGGCCTTCCTCCCGAAGACTGAACGTCAACACCGGCAACCTGGCCCTTGACGGCATCTATAGTACTTGAGGTCTGAACGATACCTAGCTGCTCTGCTTCTACCGATGCTATTGCCGCGGTAACCTCGCCCTTTTTCTGGGTACCGTAGCCAACTACCACCACTTCATCCAGGAGACCGGCATCTTCCTCAAGTCCTATGTTGATAGTGGTTCTTCCATCTATGGGGACTTCAGTGGTCTTATAGCCCAGGTAGCTGAATACAAGAGTACCTTGTAAATCAGTCGTTATGGTAAAATTCCCGTCAAAATCAGTAACTGTCCCCCTGGTTGTCCCTTTTACGGTAACACTTGCCCCGGGTAACGGGGTTCCGTTCACGTCTGTCACCACTCCGGTAACAGTTGATTGTAGCGTCGCTTCTTTAAAAATGGCCTCATCAAATTTATCACTTCCGTAGAGGGTAGATGCCCCCAGAGCGAATAGAAGAAACCACAGCGTAAAGCGTACTTTATGCCGTACTTTAATTAGGAATAATTTTTTCATGTTGAATGGAGATTTTAGTTGCTTATTTGTTGTTTAGTTCAAAGTTCTATTGAGTATTTCACCTTACTTCCCGTTAATTCAGGAACGAAAGGTTTAATCTTAATTCCCAGGGGCATCAAAGGGCTGGCGAGAGAAAACATATAAATAAGACATATCAAAAGAGATTTTTTTCGTTTCACCCGTAAAAATTTTCGGCAATTGCGATGGAAGGCATACCGGAATAGTTTGTTTGTTAGTTAGTTGCCAGCAGGCCAAGTATCATTGGCCGATAGTGTCTTTTTGAGTTATATAATTTCTTGCCGGATGAATTTCACAATGGTCCCAAAAAAAATTACGTTAACGTTAACGAATATATAAATAGTTTTGATCTAAAAAAAGAAGATTGTTAATTTTTTGCTAAAATTATGGTATTGATACCACGTGTTGTCCTACCTCAAAAATAGGAAGTATCATATAAACAATACACCAGATGAGACATAGGCCGTTGGGTGAGGAAGCGGATGTCAACGTGGGAGTACTATCACATCTTTCCCGGCCTTCCAATTTTGTTGGTTACGTTCCCAATTACTTTAGTAAGGGTGTTGAGAGGGAACAGTTGAAGGTGTTATTATGGTCAGCAGTTATTTCCTTCCTGTTAATTTTCGCCTTAATAAAGATCACAATTCCAAATCCCTATTCTTAACTTTAGGGCATCTCTAATAACTCTGTTTGGAACGATAACGCAGGAATTTTTTTCGGATACGAGGCGCCAAAAGCGGAGTTTAGTCCCGATAGCTTTCGGGAAGTATTTAAGTAACGAAGTAGCCGGGAAAAAGAACAAGTTGGCAACTAAAGTAGGGTTTTTTAGAGATGCCCTTTTATGTGATACTTATTCCTATATGATTAATACTTGGAAATTATGAGAATATATACTTATCTAATATTAAGTTTTCTGTTCCTGGCAGCATGTAATAAATCAGAAGAGCCTGTTACCTTAGAAGAAGGAGAGCCTGCCGGGGAGGAAGTTGATGCTGATGAACGAAGTTGGCAACCGGTTGTTGCCAGTGATACCAGTAAACCGGTGGAGCGGCATGAGGCGGCTTTTATCAGGGTTGGCCAGAAATTTTATCTACTGGGTGGCAGGGGTATTCGCCCCATTAGTATTTACGATACTCAGACACAACGTTGGACATCGGGTGCTGCGCCTCCATTGGAACTGCATCATTTTCAGCCCATAGTGCTTGAAAACAAGATTTACATTGTTGGTGCAATGACCGGTACCTTTCCCTCCGAAACACCGGTTCCGAATGTTTATATCTATGACCCTTCCAATGACGAATGGACGAAGGGGGATGAAATTCCGGAAATGAGGCATAGAGGATCTACCGGTAACGTATTATATGAAGGAAAAATATATATTTCCTGCGGCATTAGAAACGGCCATATCGGGGATCATAAAAATTGGCTGGACAGCTATGACCCCTCCAGCGGACAATGGGAAGTACTGGCCGATGCGCCCAGGCCAAGGGATCACTTTCAGGCAGTTTATGCAAATGGCAACATCTATATAATGGCAGGCAGAACCACTAGCGCACCCGACAATACTTTTGGAAATACGATTAAGGAAGTGGATGTTTATGCCCTGGAAAGCAACACCTGGAGCACTCTGCCGAACGGGTTACCAACAGCGCGGGCAGGCAATGCGGCTATTCTTTATAATAACCAGGTATTGGTCATTGGGGGTGAGTCGGACGGCCAGGAGAAAGCCCACTCAGAGGTGGAAGCGCTCAATCTTACCGGCAATACATGGCAGAGCCTGCCACCTCTTTTGGAAGGGCGGCATGGGACCGGGGTATTGGAATTCCAGTCCGACTTATATATCGCTTCGGGCAGCGGGAACAGAGGAGGCAGCCCGGAATTGGCTTCCATGGAAAAATACGCCCAATAGGGTTCAGTAAAAATACATTTGCCAGGGAGCAAACAGTTTAAGCTAGCTCCACCCAGGATAATCTTTAATTGCCAACACGTATCTTTTATCTTGTTTAATGCCTGTTTTTTGCAGGAATAGTTATCTTTAAAAGCAATAAAAAATTTCTTGAAAGTTTACCCGCCTCTGGCGGGCGACTATCCCTGCCTGCGGCAGGCAGGCTCAAGGCAGAGCCATAGAGGTATACCTCGACAGGCTCGGCACAGGTTTCGCCGGTTTCATTTTGGCCTCGGGGCCAAAAACCGAAATTTTGTATTTTGCCCCGCCCGGAATTGCGAAAAGGCAATTCCGACCTCCCCCAAGGGGAGGTAGATTCGGAAACCCCGAGGCAGAGCCATCGTGGAATTATTTAGATTAAAAACTTTCACTCGGATAAGAATTAGAAAGAAAGGATGTTTTTTATACGCCCAATTGTGACATATAATGTTCCCTCATACGACATACAAACCATAACCAAGAAATTTTAGAATGCTGAAAAAAATTCTTCTGGGCCTGGGGATCCTATTTATCCTCATCCAATTCATTCGTCCGGAAAAAAACGAATCGAACGTTGAAACTTATGCTATTTCTAAAAAATATCCCGTTCCGGAAGACGTAAACCATATTTTCCGGGTGGCCTGTAATGACTGCCATTCAAATAAAACGGAATACCCATGGTATAGCAAGGTGCAGCCAGTGGCCTGGTGGCTCAATGATCATATTACGCACGGGAAGGAGCATTTAAATTTTTCAGATTTTACCGAGAGCCCTATTGCCATTCAAAATCACAAATTCGAAGAAATCATCGAAATGATTGAAGAACACGAGATGCCCTTGCCGGACTACACCTATTTGGGTCTTCATTCCGAGGCCAATCTCACAGAGGACCAAAGAAAAATGATCATGGATTGGGCAAAGGCACAAATGACCTATTTGAAAAATACATATCCGGCGGACAGCCTCGTAATGAAAAGAAGACAGCCCGGGAATTGATAGGCTACAGGGGGTAAACGGACGACTAGGGGCTCCTAAACCACTCCTATGGATTGAAAATCCATGCCTGTCCGTCCTATGGCGGAGGTTTGGATACGCAATGAAATTACCCGCCTGAACACCAGCCCGACAAGTCATTCTGGCGGGGCACGGGCAGGCTTTGGTTAAATGTTAATCGTTAATAGTTGATATCATACCATTAACGGTTAACCAATATCTATTGACCTATTAGAAAAAAGTTTTTAGCCCCGAACCGTCGGGGGGAAGTCTTGTACTAAAGTACATGGCGGCAGGCAGGGTTTCAACTAACGATTGAGACCAATGAAACAGACTACAGTTGGATTATTTCAAATATTTTTCAACGAAATACTCTTTGTAAGCCCTGCCAATGGGTACCTTGGATTCCTTGTTAAAATACACCCTATTCCCGGAAACCTTGACAATTTTGGCGGTATTGATGACAAATGATTTGTGGATCTGCACAAAATCCATCTGCCCCAACCTTTCGAGCCAATGCCGCAATGAATGCGACGTAAGGTGCTTACGGTCTGCAGTAAAAATTTCAGTATAGTCCGCTTCGGACTTAATATAAAGGATCTCGGAAATAGACACTTTAATATGTTCATAACCCGACTTAACAAAGATGACATCCGGATCCCGGAAGGAACCCGTTTGATTATCAGGATTTACAGTTTCAGTTCCCCGCTGTGGAACTTTAACGACCGCCTTAATAAATCGCTGAAAGGAGAACGGTTTAAGCAGATAATCCACAACATCGTGTTCATAGCTCTCCAGGGCATAGTCCGGGAAGGCGGTGGTAAGTATGACGTATGGTTTATGGGCCAGGGTCCTCAAAAAGTCAATACCGGAAATTTTGGGTAAATGAATATCCAAAAAAATTAGGTCTATAACTTCCGATTGTAAAAATTCAACAGCCTGTAAAGCATCTGAAAAAGTGCCCTTCAACTCCAGGTAATCCAAATCGCCTACATATTTTTGTAGAACGCGTTGTGCAGGTGGCTGGTCCTCAATGATGATACAACGTAGCATGCAGGTTTATTTTTTCAATCGAATAGACAGGCTTACAATATACCAATTATCCGCTTCATCAATAATCAGATGATGAGCGCCCGAATATAATAATTCTAACCTCTTTTTTACGTTTTGCAGGCCTATTCCATGGGGAAGAGCTTCGGTGTTGGCATAGCTTTCAAAAGTATTTTTGCATTCAAACTCCAAAGTATCGTTAGTTACCTCTATTTTAACTGCAATACTGATGTTAGACGATTGGCTTGCTGTACTATGCTTAAAAGCATTTTCAATAAAAACCATCAAAATTAGCGGAGCTATCCTGTAGCCCATGGGTATATTATCGGCTTCAAAAGTAACCGTACCCCGATCCTCTATCTGCAATTCGTTTAACGTGGTATAATCCCTTAAATGTGAAATCTCTTTTTCAAGAGGCACATAATCTTCCTTACAATCGTAGAGCATGTATCTTAATACGGAAGATAGTTCCAAAATAAGGGAAGGCGTTTTGGGTGAATTGTCAATGGCATAGGAATATAAATTGTTTAAATTATTGAATAAAAAATGCGGATTGATCTGCGATTTTAAAAACTGAAGTTCGCTCTCTTTCACTGATGTTCTGAGCGCATCTACTTCTCGTTGTTTTATGGAGGCATCCCATGCAAATTTAAATCCTGAAAGGATCATGATCATGGGCATAACGTCCAGAAGGCTAAAAATAACCCCGGGGAAATATTTTCCCCTGGTGTCCGGAAAAAATATTCTCTCAATGACCAGTTCCTCAACCATAATGACCGCTGTGATCACAAGTAGAACCGACAGCGTAAAATGTATGTACTTCTTCCCGTAATAAAAACGGGGTAGCAGTATATAATTTATAATAAGGGCGCCAATGGCGTAATTTAAAAAAAAAGCCACCTGATGCCCTTGTATGCTCGGGCGATCCTTATCAAAGGAAAAGAAAAGGAACAGCAGCACATGAAGCAGGATCTGAAAGAGAACCTCTTTAAAAACAGCTGTATTCTTTCTAGTGTTATTTGCCATGCACCAAAATTAAGGTTTTACTGCTCGTTTTAGTTTAAAAAGCTGTGATCGACAGATTTAACAAGCCGAACGTCAGGTATTCACTTAAAGTTCAATTTGCCCCGAAGGAAGTCGGGCGGGGTTTTGCCTGCAATATGGGAAAGCTTAAACCTGAAGAATACCTGCATGATTAAACTAAAAATCCCTATCTTTTTACGGGCCATTTGAAGCGAATTTTGAAATCAAGTGGATGGCACCCATACATAAAATTGAGTATATTGATAAAATAACCCTTAAAACACAAGTATTATGAAAAAGTTATCCTTTATCCTTTGTTTATTGCTTACCGTTTCCTTAACTGCTCAGATGACCTGGAAGGCAGATCCGGCGCATTCCAATATAAATTTTTCTATATCCCATCTGGCGATTTCTGAAATTACCGGGACTTTCGGGGAGTTTGAAATTACGGCAAAGGCAAATGAGACATTTAGCGAGCCGGTTTTTACCGTCAGCATCGCAACTAAAAGTATTGATACCGGCATTTCCAAAAGAGATGACCATCTTAGAAGTGATGATTTCTTTGCCGTGGAAACCCATCCGGAAATGACTTTCAAAAGCACGTCCTTTGCAAAAACGGAAGATAAAGCCTTTAAGCTGGTCGGTGATCTTTCACTCCACGGTACTACAAAACCGGTTACCCTGGAAGGGAAACTCAATGGGATAATCACGGATCAGAAGAGCCAAAAGCTAAAAGCCGGATTACAGTTGACCGGGAGCATCAACCGAAAAGACTTCGAAGTAGGAATGAAGGATTTTCCCATTGGAGAAAAAGTGGTAATGGTGATCAACCTGGAAATGGCGCAACAATAGTAAACAAAATAAAGAATTTCTTAAAAGTTTACCCGCCTCTGGCGGGCAACTATCCCTGCCTGCGGCTGGCAGGCCCGCAGCAAGCTGCGAGGAATTCTTTTCGATTAACATATATGCGTACAGCTTGAAATGTTATGCTTCAGGGGTCTTTAGATCTAAATTGGAAAAGTTGATATCTCCTGGATTAATAACCTGGTAAACCTTTTGAAAGAAAAGGTTTGGCAACCGTATCCTTCGGGATAGCCGTAAGGAACAAACGGTAGTATTAAAGCGCATACCTCCCTGCCCGCTGGCGGGTTTTAACCAACCACTACGTCGAATGAAATATTATATCTCCCTGCTCCTTTTTTTATCAGGCCCCTGGGTCCAGGCACAAATTCTTTTAAAACCCGACCTTGTTTTCGACGGGGAGGTGATCCATCCGGATTGGGTAGTTCTCGTGGAAGGGAACACCATTACCTATGCCGGCGAAGAGGCCGGAATACAGCTTCCGAAAAATTCAAAAATAATGGATCTCGGAGGAAGTACTTTAATGCCCGGAATTATTGAAGGGCATTCCCATTTACTACTACATCCTTATAATGAAACCGATTGGAACGATCAGGTACTGAAGGAGTCGCCGGTTGAAAGGGCCATCCGGGGATCCGTGCATGCCAGGAATTCCCTGCGGGCGGGTATTACAACTATGCGGGATCTGGGCTCTGAGGGTGCGGGTTATGCGGACGTATATCTCAAAAAGGCCATTGAAGAAGGTATAATTCCCGGACCCAGATTGTTAGTTGCAGGGCCGGCTATCGTGGCCACCGGAGCCTATGGGCCAAAGGGTTTTCACGGCGGGGTTACCGTTCCGCTGGGCGCGGAGCCCGCAAGCGGCACCCACGTTGTTGAAACCGTACGGCGGCAAATAGGTAACGGGGCCGACTTTATAAAAGTATATGCCGACTACAGATGGCGGAAAGGGGAGCCCTCCCACCCTACCTTCTCTCAGGAAGAAATTGGAATGATGGTAGAAGCTGCGGAAAGTGCTGGAAGGTATGTGGTAGCTCATGCCAATACCCCGGAAGGCATGCGGCGGGCAATTCTGGCTGGAGTGGAAACCATTGAGCATGGGGATGATGGCACCCTGGATGTTTTTAAATTAATGAAGGAAAAAGGAGTAGCTCTCTGCCCTACTCTGGCGGCCGGCGATGCCGTGGAGCAATACAACGGCTGGCAAAAGGGCACAGATCCGGAGACAGATCGCATTAAAAGTAAAAAAGCTTCTTTTAAACTGGCTCTGGAGGCCGGTGTTGACATTGTTTTCGGAGGTGATGTGGGAGTGTTTACGCACGGTGAAAATTACAGGGAACTCGAATTGATGGTCCACTATGGGATGACACCTTTGGCCGCCCTGCAGTCAGCGACCTCAGTGAATGCCAGGGTCTTTCACCTGGCCAGGCTCGGACAACTCAAAAAAGGATTCTTAGCGGATATCATTGCCGTGGACGATGACCCTACAAAGGATATTGCTAAAATGGAGAAGGTTATCTTTGTGATGAAGGATGGAAAGATTTTTAATCAGAAGGAATAGAAGGGTAGAATAGAAGGTCTGCTTTTGCAATCTTAGAATCACATTTGCTTCACAGGATTTAAATGATAACCCTTAATGCTAAGGACATCACGCCTATTTTTTTAATCTTGTTTGGTCGCCAGGGCTAATTAAAATGACCAAAGTTAAAATCTTCTTTTATGATTCGTCACACCGTTGCTTTTAAACTGAAATATCCCAAAGGTTCCCCGGAAGAAAGTGAGTTTTTAAGTGCAGCCGCCAAGCTTTCTTCAATATCAGGTGTCCGTAATTTTGAATCGCTACGGCAAACCAGTAAGAAAAATGATTTTGATTATGGTTTATCCATGGAATTTGAGACTTTAAAACCTTATGAAGCATATAACCAGCACCCGGATCATATTATGTTTATCCAGAACTATTGGATGAAATATGTTGAAAAATTTCTTGAGATAGACTACGAGCCAATTAAATAATTGAACTGTCTTCGTTCATGGAAATTACGCAATTACCACCTTGTCCCCTAGGTAAATAGACATCATTCAATGGCAAAGGTAAATGGAGTTAGGTAAAGGGTCTGCCACGGTTTTAAGTATGGCTTGTGGCCCAAATCATTCCCGGCCATGTGCCTTTATCCATAGGCAAGATGTGCCCGCCATTTTATCGTTCGTCAAACAGGCCTGTAATAGTAGAATCTTTCAGGTTGAAAATAAGGCGCATATCCGCCCTTTTGCCGTGTAAGTGAATGACCGTAACGTTTTATTCGTTCCGAAATGGTACGATACGGTATCACTCCGCACATTGCCATTTTTGTACTTTTGTGTGGCAACCAGGTCAAAGCTACCGGTGAAAGATTGGGCAGTTGCAGATAAGATTGTGAAAGTTAATAAATACGGAATGCTAAATTTCAAAATGGTTAAGCTCAAGGTTTTTTTTCTGATCTTTCGGCATCCAAAGATTCACTTATTAAATCATTCATAAAACCTAAAAAATCACTATCAAACTCGGAACTCAAATGTTCCTTCCAGGCAATTTGAAAATCTTTTCTTGAGCACCAATCCTTCATGTATTGAACCCATCCTTCCCATTGCGCCTTTCTAAAACTATTGGTATGATTTTTATATTGAAAATAAGCGGATTCAAGTAATGAAACCAATATCTCAAAGAGAATGTATTTTCTAACCTTCTCAGCTTTGCCAATTTCAATCTTTACTTCTTCATAAAAGGTATAATTGTATACCTGCAATTCATAATTCTCAAAACATAATTTAAGAAAGTCCCTATATTCCTTAGCCAGGTTGTCATAGGTAGAAAGTTCCCTCTCGTACCTGCGTCTCCGGGTTTCCACAAAAAAGATAATAATAGCCAGAAAAAAGCTAAAGGCACCAATTATGGTGGCGATCTGGGACAATTTTTCTAATAAAGGAACTTCTGTCAGGATAAACATCTTTTAAGGATGGATTTATTTCATAAAGTAACCTAATTTTTTTAATATACGTGTCGGTGGATGTGCGCGGTGAATGTAACATGGAAAATTGTTAACTGGTTATATTCCCTAATTATCTTCTTTCCCATTCGGTTTTAAGATTTTGTATATTTTGTTAATGAGCAAGTATTTCTAAAATTGTTGATTTAAAACTAATTTAATAAAAAATTTCTTGAAAGTTTACCCGCCTCTGGCGGGCGACTATCCCTGTCTGGCAGGCAGGCTCGAGGCAGAGCCATCGGGGAATTATTTAGATTTAATCCAGATACTAAAATTATCATCGCCAGGGTTAAATACTTCTGTTTTGAAAATAAAGGCATTGACTTTTTGAATCTCTCTTTCGGAATTCCGTGGAAGGACTTTACCATTCATATCCGCAGTCCGATCACCCACAATACTATTATGAAAAGTCAACCGTTATTGAGTACCATTTTACGGATGGATTTATATTGCACACAGCCGACTGTCCTATGTGCCCTCTATTCAATTTGCTGTGCTCGCTTTCCGTGGGGCCGTCTAAGCCGCACCTCCCTACCTTAACACCCCATTAAGAGTTCCCTCCGAAGATTTCAGTATATTTAGCCGATTAAATAAGGTTGTAATAGAAATGATTAAAAAAATACCCCCTCTCCTGATGCTGCTTGCATCATTTACGCTGTTTGCACAGGACTTTAAGATGGAACTGGTTCAGGACCTGAAACCCAGGAACATAGGCCCCGGTGGGATGAGTGGCCGGGTTACGGCCATTGACGTGGTACATGAGGAGCCTGATATCATGTATGTTGGAACTGCCTCGGGCGGACTCTGGAAATCTTCTTCCGGGGGGACCAAGTGGGATCCTGTTTTCGACAAGGAGGTTACCGCTTCTATCGGAGCCATCGCCATACAACAATCCAACCCTTCCGTGATCTGGGTAGGTACGGGAGAAGGCAATCCCAGGAACAGTTTAAACGGCGGTTACGGGGTCTACCGTTCTCTAGACGGCGGTAAAAACTGGACTTCCATGGGATTGGAAAATACCCGGCATATCCACAGAATTATCATCGATCCAAACGATCCAAATACCGTTTACGTAGGAGCTATTGGTTCTCCCTGGGGGGAGCACCCGGAAAGAGGGGTTTTCAAAACCACGGATGGTGGGGAAAGCTGGGAGAAGATCCTGTTTGTAAATAACAAAACCGGAATTGCCGATCTCATCATGGATCCTACCAACCCAAACAAGCTCATCGCAGCAATGTGGGAACACAAACGGGATCCCTGGTTTTTTAAGTCGGGTGGCCCGGGTAGCGGACTTTATATTACCCACGACGCAGGCAAGAACTGGAAAAAGATCACTGAGGAAGACGGATTGCCTAAAGGGGAATTGGGGCGCATTGGGGTAGCCATAGCAAACAACAAACCAAACATTATATATGCCCTGGTGGAAGCCAAAAAGAACGCACTCTACAAATCTGAGGACGGCGGATTTAAATGGAAGAAGATGAACGATAAAGCTGATATAGGGGATCGTCCCTTCTACTATTCCGAGCTCTATGTGGACCCCCAGAATGAAAATAGGGTCTACTCTGTCTTTACATATATTAATGTTTCGGAAGATGGCGGAAAGAATTTTTCCCAGCTAATGGCGGCCTATGGGGCAGACAACGGGGTGCACCCGGACCATCATGCGTGGTGGATTCATCCGGAAGACGGTCAGTTTCTAATAGATGGAAATGACGGGGGATTGAACATAAGCCGGGATGGCGGTTCGTCCTGGCGTTTTATCGGTAATCTTCCGGTTGCTCAGTTCTACCATATCAATGTGGATAATGAATTCCCCTATAATGTCTATGGTGGCATGCAGGATAATGGTTCCTGGAGGGGACCTGCGTATGCATGGCGCACACAGGGCATTCGCAATAGCTATTGGCAGGAAATTGCTTTCGGGGATGGTTTTGATGTTGTGCCGGACAGAGACGACTCTCAATTTGGCTACGCAATGAGCCAGCAGGGTTTTGTGAGACGGTACGACTGGAAAACCGGAAACGATTATATTGTACGCCCAACGCCACCCGATGCGGAGACTAAACTAAGATTTAACTGGAATGCAGGAATAGGTCAGGACCCCTTTGAAAACGGTACCGTCTATTTTGGCAGTCAGTTTGTACATAAAAGCAAAGACAAGGGGCTTACCTGGGAAGTGATCTCCCCGGATCTTACCACCAATGATCCCGAAAAACAAAAACAGAGCAACAGTGGAGGTCTTACAATGGATGCCACGGGAGCGGAAAATTATACTACTATTTTGGTGATAGAACCGTCCCCGGTGGAAAAAGATATGTTGTGGGCGGGCACGGATGACGGGAGGGTGCACTATACCATAAATGGAGGGACAGATTGGATTGAAGTGACACAAAATGTAAAAGGCCTCCCTGCCGGAAGCTGGATCCCGCAAATAAAGGCCTCTGCCCGAAATAAAGGCGAAGCACTGCTCATCGCCAATGACTACAGGCGCTTTAATTATACCCCCTACGCTTATCGCACCAGAGATTATGGAAAAACATGGGAGCGGATTGTGGATGAAAAGGATGTCAAAAGCTATACCCTTTGCATCATAGAAGACCCCGAGAATCCCCGACTTATGTTCCTGGGTACTGATGACGGAATGTATCTCTCCTTCAATGCCGGGAATGCCTGGGAGAAATGGACGGAGGGCTATCCCACCGTCTCAACCAAGGATCTGTCGATCCATCCCAGGGAAAGTGACCTGGTCATAGGGACTTTTGGACGGGCGGCGTGGGTTTTAGATGACATTCGTCCGCTAAGGGCTTTGGCTTCAGATATGGGTATTCTTCAGCAGGACGTTAAACTATTTGAGTCCCCCGTGGCGTATCAGGCGGCGTACCAACAGCCTACCGGCAGCCGATTCGGCGGCGATGGCCTTTATAATGGGGAGAACAGGAAGCCAGGGGCCATGATTACCTATTATTTAAAAGAAGGTAAAAAGAAAGCGGCAGATAAAAAAGAGGCTAGGGAAAACGAAGATGAGGAGGAAGACAAGGAGGATGCCGAAGTGAATGAGGAGATTGTCTCTTCAGATAAAAATAAAGATCCCGGTAAGGACGGAAAAGAATTGAATGGGGTCCAGAAAAAAGACTCCCTGCTATTTCAGTTTTATGACAGGGTTAGATTAATACGGACCCTGAAATATAAAACTCCCGAGAAGGCAGGCTTTCACAGGATCTATTGGAATATGGATGAAAAAGGACCGGACACCCCTTCGCGAAAGATAAGCAAGGACAAAAACGAACCCGGAGGCATTACTGTAAAACCCGGGACATACAGGGTAAAGGTAACCCATGGCGAAACTACCGATGAGACCACTATAACGGTCAAATCGGATCCCAGGTTAGATGTGTCTTCTGCCGCCGTAAACGAAGTGTATGAAACGGGCAAAAAACTGGGGATTCTCACCCAAAAGGCGGCGGATGCCGTAAAACAGTTGGTAGAGAGCAAAAATGTGGCCAATAAGTATTCGAAAGAACTTAAAGATCTCGACAAGGAAAAATATAAGGACCAGATAAAGGAGTCCGATGATATGGCAAAGGCGATAGATTCTGCCATTGCCTTGTATCTTGGCAAAGAGGACAAGCGTCAGGGAATAACCCGTAATCCCGAAATTACGGTAATGCAGCGATTAAATGATGCAGGCTACTACGTAGGCTCAAGAAAAAACGGTATCACAGCCACCGAAAAGAGATTGATCCTGTTCGCAGAGGAGGATTTGAAAAAGGCGCTTCAAAAGACAAATGCGTTTTTCAGTAATAGATGGAAGGCCTATAGAGCAGGTATTGAAGCCCTGGAGGCATCTCCCTTCAAAGAGACGGAGACATTTAGTTTGGAATAGGAAAAACATGCGATATTATGGGAGACGCAATTACAAGATAACTGATGAACACCAAAAATGAGCAAACAGCTAGGAGTAAAAAATAAACCGGTAACAGAAAAATAAGTTTCTGGTTTCAGTAGTTTTCAGGTTTAATCCAATTCCCTGAAACGCGAAAACCTGAAACTTTGAATTTTGAACCAATCGCGCATCAAGTACCGCGCATTCAACATAATTTCATTAATCCGTTAAAAACAGAACTCATGAAACGAACACTCATTTTACTGGCCCTGGTATTTATCTGGTGCTGCAAGGAAGACAAAAAAGAACCCGGAATTGCCGAGACCCTCAAAACGTACACCATTGAACAGATGATGGACAATGAAGCCATCGGCGGCGGAAGTTTTTCTCCCGACAATTCAAAATTACTGGTGTCGAGCAATCGCTCAGGGATCTACAATATGTACACGGTCCCTGTTGCCGGAGGAGAATTTATCCCGGTGACAGCATCCGACAGTTCCTCTGTATTTTCCATTTCGTATTTTCCCGAGGACGAAAGAATGCTTTTCAGAATGGATAATAACGGGGATGAGATCTACCACATATACCTGCTGAATAAAGAAGGTAACCACAGGGATATTACCCCATTTGAGGGAGCACGGGCAACCTTTTACGGTTGGGCCAAGGACGATAAAAGCTTTTTTTTCACTTCAAACAAAAGGGATGAAAAATATAACGATTTCTACGAAATGGATATAGCGACATTAACACCAAAAATGCTGTATCAAAATAATGACGGCTATGAAATAGGGGGTATATCGGAAGATAAAAATTATTTGCCTTTGAGCAAAGCTATCAACACCAATGACAGTGATTTGTTCGTTTACAGTTTCAAGGATAAATCGCTTAGCAAAATAAATGAGATTCAAAGTGCCAATAACAGCCAGGATTTTTCGCCAGATGGTACCGCATTATATTATACCACGGATGACGGCGCTGAATTTTCGTATCTGATGAAATATAATCTTGCCGATAAAACCCGTGAAAAAGTTATGGAAAAGGATTGGGACATCATGGGAACCTATTTCACCGAAAATGGCAGCTACCAGGTCACGTACATCAATGAGGATGCAAAAAATGTTATTGAAGTGATAGATGTTGCCTCCGGCAAGAACGTGGACCTGCCTTCATTTGAAGATATGGATATCACCAATGTGGGATTTTCCGATGATGAAAAGCTTATGAGGTTTTATGCAGGAGGATCAAATACTCCTTCGAATCTGTATGTATACAACATTGAAACTGGTGAACAGACCCAACTCACCGATGTTTTGAATAATGAAATTGACGGGAAACACCTGGTAATGGCAGAGGTAGTTCGTTTTAAATCCTTTGACGGAGTGGAGATCCCCGCCATTTATTACAAACCTCACCAGGCTTCCGAGGATAAAAAGGTTCCGGCCCTTGTTTGGGTACATGGAGGTCCCGGGGGGCAGTCCAGACAAAATTTCAGCTCTTTTATCCAATACCTGGTGAATCACGGTTATGCCGTACTCGCCGTAAATAACAGGGGGAGTAGCGGGTATGGAAAAACATTTTATCAGATGGATGACCTTAACCATGGCGACAAGGATCTGAAAGATTGCGTGGAGGGGAAAAATTGGTTGGCGCAACAACGGGAGGTAGATGGTGAAAAGATCGGGATCATTGGCGGCTCTTATGGAGGATATATGACCATGGCTGCACTCACTTACGCCCCTGAAGAATTTGATGTGGGCGTAAATTTATTTGGTGTTACCAATTGGATCAGGACCTTACGAAGTATTCCGCCGTGGTGGGAATCATTTAAAGATGCCCTCTATCTGGAACTGGGAGATCCCAACAGTGCGGATTCGATCCGACTAAGAAAAATATCCCCGCTTTTCCATACGGATAAAGTGACCAAACCCTTAATCGTATTACAGGGTTCCAAGGATCCCAGAGTACTACAGGTAGAATCCGATGAAATTGTTGCCGGAGTTCGTAAAAATGGCGTTCCTGTGGAATATGTACTTTTTGAAGACGAGGGACACGGTTTCGTGAAAAAGGAAAATGAGATCGAAGCCTATAGTAAGGTATTGGAATTCTTAGATGTATATCTTAAAGGAGATAAAGGAAAGCCAATTGAGGATGGGGAGGCTATGGAGATGGATGCGGAATCTTAAAAGTGGGTTATTCGTAAATGTGAAAATTTGAAAATGTACCAGTGCAATGGTATTGTATACAGCAATGAAAAGGTAAGTACATTAAAAAAACATCCCGTCCGGCACCAATTGATATATAAATACATAAGGTATTCGAATCATTAAAAATACCGGAATAATTCAATTATGGAATAGGCGGGTAGATTAATGCCGGGAGACAGGCAATAACCTATGAAACAAATAACCGTACTGGTCGTATCGTTCTATACATTTTGTCTTGGAGCGCAGGAAACCGGAGAAGACAGGCTTGGCGCCTGGTATATGTATTTTGGCACTAATAAGGTTTCAGAGAAGTTCAGTATTCATTCGGAAGCCCAGTTCAGGTTTTATGGAACTACCGGAAATTTTAATCAGTTATTGCTGCGGACCGGATTAAATTACCATCTCAAACCCACTGCGATTGCCACTCTGGGATATGGATACATTAAAACCGACACCTCATTTGGTGAATTTCCTAATGAAATTAATTTAAATGAACATCGTATATTCCAACAATTTATTTTAAGGGACAAGCTCGGAGAGATCCTTTTCGAACACCGTTACAGACTGGAACAGCGTTTTATCAAAGAAGAGGATCCCGACCGTGATCCCGAGGATATAAAGAGCGCTGCGCACAGAATGCGCTACCGATTGCAGTTAACATTACCACTGAACAATACCTTCTTTCTGAATTTTTATGATGAGATTTTCATGAATCTCCAGGATGAGGTATTCGGCCAAAACAGATTGTATGCAGCTTTAGGTATACATATTACCGGTAATAGTAGTATGCAAATCGGATATTTAAAGAATCATTTCAAGACCGTCATTTTTGACCGTTTACAGATAGGAATCTCCTTTAATCCCGACTTAAGACAGATGTTTAGCGCTAAAAATGAGCCTTCTACTAACTGATACTTTATAGCTCCCTATGAACCCTAAAGAGCATTATACACTATTGATTATTTGGCATTTAAGCCATAAACAACAGGAACCCGGCGGTCTCAAGAACCAAGAGGCCCGTAGAAAAGAAGAAGCCAAAGTGGAATTTACAATCGTTAATTAATCTTCAATACATTCGATCCGATGAATCTTCAAAAAATAGTTTTTAAAAATAAAGAAGGACAGGAACTTGTAGGCCGCCTGGAAGTTCCGGTTGACCGACACCCACACAATTTTGTCCTCTTTGCGCATTGCTTCACCTGCAATAAAAATTTACTTGCGATAAAAAATATAGGGAAGGCACTCACATCGAACGGTTTTGGGGTATTGCGCTTCGATTTTACAGGCCTGGGGGAAAGTGAGGGGGATTTTGCCGACACTAATTTCTCCGGTAATGTGGAGGATCTGGTTTCGGCTACTGACTACCTCAATAAGAATTACAAAGCCCCTACCCTTCTGATAGGTCATTCTCTAGGAGGGGCTGCAGTGATTTTTGCGGCATCGAAAATTAATTCGGTGAAGGCAGTTGTAACCATAGGCGCGCCATCCAATCCCATTCATGTGAAACATTTGCTCAAAAGCAGTGTGGAACAAATTAAGTCGGAAGGGAAAGCCATAGTTAATTTAAGCGGCCGGGATTTTACGGTCAAAAAACAGTTTCTGGATGACCTGGAAACCAAATCTTTGCCCGGGACCTTAAAACAATTGCGCAAACCTATATTGATCCTGCATTCCCCACAGGATGAAACCGTGGACATAAAAAATGCGGAGGAATTATACAAAGCCGCCCATCATCCCAAAAGTTTTGTTTCTCTCGATGGTGCGGATCACTTATTATCAAACAAGGAAGATTCCGGTTACGTTGGGAAGGTAATCTCCGGTTGGGCTCATCGTTATCTCGATATTCCCACAAATACAGAACTAAAAACCAAGCACCAGGTAATAGCCAGTTTAGCTTCCGACAATGCATTTACCACACAAATGAAAGTGGGTAATCACTATATGCTCGCGGACGAACCCTCGGATTTCGGCGGCAATGATTTTGGCCCATCACCTTATGAATTGATATCCGCAGGCCTCTCGGCTTGTACGGCAATGACCATACAAATGTATGGCAGGCGAAAAGAATGGGACATAAAAAATGTTGAGGTCCATATTTCCTATAGTAAGACTCATGCCGAGGATTGTGAAGAATGTGAAGCGGAAAGTGCCAAAATCGATACTTTTATGAGGGAAATTAAATTTGATGGCAATCTGGACGAGAAACAGACAGCACGTTTGCTTGAAATTGCGGATAAATGCCCTGTCCATAGAACCTTACATAGCGAAACCCAGGTGATCACAAGACTGATCGATGCTAAATGACTTATAATAGCGTAAAAACCCAGGGGTCAAATACAAGTGCATAATAGCACTGAAAAAACTAAACCACTCCTATGGATTGAAAATCCATGCCTGTCCGTCCTATGGCGGAGGTTTTGAAAAGCAATGAAATTGCCAACGGTTATCGGGTTACCAAGTTGTTCGTTATTTAGTCGGAACGCCTTAATAACTCTATAATCATAACCTAATAACTATTATGGCCAAAATATTTTTAGAAGCCGAAAGTCTTGCACTAAGAGGCATACCTGCCGGCAGGGTTTCAACTAACGAATGAGACCAATGAATTTGAAACTTACACTATGGTTAAGGAAATAAGGAATTTCTTAAAAGTTTACCCGCCTCTGGCGGGCAACTATCCCTTAGAAATCGGCAGGCAGGCCCAGAGCAGGCTACAGGGGTATGCCCCGACAGGCTCGGCACAGGTTTCGCTGGTTTTATTTCGACTCAAAGGTCGAAAAACGAAATTCCGTCATTTGGATTCCCGCTTTTGCGGGAATGACATTTCCGCAGCAAGCTGCGAGGAATTCTTTTCGATTAACTTCATTTAGACTTCCCGGATTTTTGAGACTTTTACGACCGGGAAGAAACGCAGTATCTTTTATATGATTTCAAGACATAAGAATTCCCAAACCCGAATTGACAAGTCCCTATTGCTGTCCGAAAATCTAAAGCGTGGTGTCGGGGATAGTAAAGGACTACTAAAATCATTTTTAAAATTTGGTTGACTAACCAATGAATATTATGTAACTTTCGAACAGAATTTAAAACTGTATAAAAATGAAAAATATAAAATTAATAGTATTGTCTCTGATCCTCATGACAGGATTTGGTTGTAAGGAAGTCAAGAAGGAATCCGAGAAAGCTTCAGAAGGAATGCAAGAAGCAGCGGAAGATATGAAAGAAGAGATGAATGTAAATAGCATTCAATTTGCCATGGAGCCGAAAAGTGACAGTAAGGTAGAAGGAGTGGTGAATTTTACAGAGGAAGACGGAACCGTAAAAATGACGGCGGAGTTAACAGGTTTAACAGAAGGAGAGCATGCCATTCATATTCACGAAAAAGCAGATTGCTCGTCGGCCGATGGCACATCTACAGGGGGTCATTGGAATCCAACTGCGCAACCGCACGGCAAGTGGGGAGCTGCAGAAGGGTATCACAGGGGTGATATAGGTAATTTTATGGCCGATGCCGATGGGAATGCCACTCGTGAGTTTTCCACCGACGAATGGTGCATTGGTTGTGATGATGAAAACAAAAATATTGTAGGTAAAGCTGTCATAGTCCATCAAGGCGTAGATGATTACACCTCGCAGCCGAGCGGCGATGCCGGTGCTCGTGTAAGTTGTACGGGAATAATTCAATAAGAACAATAATTTTTTCTTTAGAACTAACAAAACCGCGAACCAAACACTTTTTTTACGCCTCACCAACTAATGTAGTTTATGGATCTCGACGCCCTAGTAAAACGTTTTCAAAAGAAAGACATTATCGCTTTTGAAAAACTCTATGAAATGTATTGGGAGAATATTTGCGGCGTAATCTATACTATTGTCCGCAATAAAAGCCTGGCAGAAGAGATATGCCAGGATGTATTCACGAAAATTTGGAACAATTCGGATAGTTACAGCCCTGCTAAAGGGCGTTTCTTTACCTGGATACTTAACATTGCCAGAAATGCGGCAATCGATGAAGTGCGTTCAAAATCCTTTAAAAATCAGAAAAAGAATCTTTCTACAGATTACTTCGTAGGTATACTTGAACAGGAGGATGAGAAGAACACAGACGTCGATATCAATGGCCTTAAAAAGCTGCTGAACAATCTGACGGACAAATGTGTTAGGATCATAAGCCTGTTATATTTTAATGGATATACTCAAAAGCAAGCATCTGAAGAACTGGATATTCCTTTGGGTACCGTTAAAACAAGGAATAGAAATTGTATATCCCGATTGCGGGAGAATATGACTTTAGAATGGATGTAGAAGCGTACATAGCGTCAGGAATTTTGGAACTGTATGTTGCCGGTTTACTCTCCGATGAGGAAAACCTGGAAGTGTTCCATAATGCCAAAGAATACCCGAAGATTCAGAAGGAGATCGAGAGCATTGAAGCCTCCATCCTTGCCTTGAGCAAGACTGCCGGTCCAAAGATTTCCGGGAAGAAGGGATTTAATGATCTTAAGGTTCGTATTGGTCAAAGGAAAGATACCACCGTTGTTCAGCTTCCAAAAGAAAAAACCAATTGGGCTGCGTATACAGGATGGGCTGCGGCTATCTTATTGGCTGCAGGATTATTCTGGTTTTATACCGAAAGCGATAAATTGCAATCCGAAATTGAAGTAGTGCAGAAAGAGAACGAGGTGTTGGAGCAACAGATTTTTGAAGCCAGAAATTCCCTGGCCTCTTCTGAAGAATTACTCAATTCAATAAGGGATAAAAATATTACAGTGGTTCCGTTAGGCGGTCAGGAAGTGTCTCCTTCCTCATATGCAAAAGTTTATTGGAACCAGGAAGAGGGGAAAGTACTGGTAGATGCCCAAGGTTTACCCGAACCTCCCGATGGAATGGTCTATCAGGTATGGTCCCTGAAATTATCGCCGCTTACCCCTACCAGTTTGGGATTGTTGGAGGATTTCCTTGCGGATGACAACAAGATCTTTGCGCTGGCCAACCCCAACGAATCCGAAGCTTTTGGGATTACGTTAGAACCCGCAGGGGGTAGTGAAGCTCCAACCATGGAGCAATTATATACACTGGGTGCCGTATCCTCTTAGTAGGAATTTATTTCAGATCCCTGGATCTTCTATGTAGCCTCATTGCTTTTACCAACCATTTTGGAAGAGGTTTTCCAGGATTTCTGTTTTTTAGGTTAACGTATACTCCCAGTCTTTTTAAAATCGGGACTCTATGGGTTTCTACAAACTCTATTAAGGTACCATCGGGGTCTTCAATATAGCTGAAATGCCCGGCCGCATTGCCCATATCAAAGCTGTCCGAACTATCAACCGTAAATGGATGTCCGTAACTTTCACATTCCTTTCGCAATTCCTTCATACCGTAAATGTCAAAGCAAAGATGAATGTAACCCAAATCTCCCCAAAGCCTGTTTTCATAGATCTTAACGGGTTTTCTATCCAATGCCTGAATAAGTTCTATTTTAGAAGGGCCCAATAGCTCTCCAAATCCCCCTGTTGCCCTATTGTGATGACCCAGCAGCACACTCCTAAATTCACCTGAACCACCTTGTATTGAAGAAAATCCCGGGAAAAACCCACTTCTGTCAGAAATAATTTGGTTGTAACCCAGAACGTTTCCATAAAAAGATAGTGACTTCTCCATATCTGACACACCAATAATGGTCCCAAACACCCCACCTGCAGCATTCCTTGTGTTACAAAAGGTATAGTCATCTTCGACAACCTGCACCAGATTATCCCAAGGATCAACAAAGTAAAAATATAACCCTTCCTTTTTAGTGGCGTTGATCTCTGAAATGGACGGTTTATGATGCACTGAAAGTTTGGTGTGTATTTCCTTTACGCTGCGTGATCTAATTTTCATAGCGTTAATCCCCAGGTCGCCCAGCTGTACATTTCTGTTGAAACCAGCCTTTGGCTCTCTTTTCTTAAACTGCCAAATTTCGAGCCCGCCCCCTCCCCTCATATTCATAGCCAAGAGAGCATATCTGTCCCTTGGTTTACCCCCCGTATAACGCAACATTAAATGTGCCGTGGAGTTATCTTCAAAAACAAGGATGTCGAAACCAAGATGCCGGCGATACCAATTGAAAACCTTTTTGGCATCATTTACACCTATTCCTATCTGTTGTATGCCGTTTATAATTTTTTGCATAAATCTGGCTCGAGGTATATTACTCCGGCATTCGGATAAAACGATTATGTAGAGATTTCAATTTTTCTGAAGGGTATCCCAGTTTAAATAGAATAACCAGAAGAAGATTCGAAAGATTTACACGAACATAGGAATTGTTTTCGTACTTCCTTGAGGAAACTACTAATTTGTTCTTTACGATCTTATATGAAATATTGTGTTTCTTCATCCTTTCAAAAAATTCAAAATCCTCCATCAATACCTGGGATTCGTTAAACCCTCCCAAATTGTCAAAAACAGCCCTCCTGATAAAAAGACACTGGTCTCCCCCACCTGTAAAAATTCCATCCCGGGAGGTAAAAGATGAATTGATCTTTAGTAATAGCCCGGGTTTATCAAATCGATAGGAAAAGAAACCGGCTTCAAAATCACGCTCCAGCGTGTTCCGCATATCCATAAAAAAGCTTTCGGGCGGCAAAACATCGGCATGCAAAAATGCTAAAATATCTCCTTTAGCTCTCGCCGCACCCTCATTCATCTGCACGGCTCTGCCCTTTTTATCGCCCCTAATAAACTTCACATTTTTATGCTCGCAAACAGGTTCGGGGCAATCCCCGCAGGTACTGGATCTGGAAACAATAATCTCAAACAACTCCCCCTCTCCTATTTCCAATAGATAAGGAAGCAGTTTTTTTAAATTATTGCCCTCATTATGCGCCGGTATAATGACACTTATCATATTAGTCTTAATACTTTTGTTTTATCATCGGAATTATCCGCTATAATACTTAAGAAAAAGCTTTCCTGCAATAATACTATTTTCCAATAGTATACAATGGCAGGTACGAATATTATCGCAAAAGGTTTTCAAATGAACTCAATATACGGAAGAAGATCTTTTTAGAAAGTATTTTCGTAATTTTCGACTAACGGGAAAATCAGTACTTTATGAAACTTGGCATTTATATTATTCTACTTATTATTGTTCCCGTCAAATCCCTGCAAGCTCAGCAGAAAGAGGCCGCAACGGATATGAACGGCCTATCCGAAGAATTGCTCAGGAATTTAAAACAGGGGGCGGCAACCAATGATATCCGCGCTAAATTATATACCACTACCTTGGAAGAATTGGAAGCCGGGCTTCCTACGGATGCTCATAAACTAGCTTTTTGGGTGAATATATACAATGCGTACATTCAGGTGATTTTATCCGAAAACCCGGATCTGTACAATGATCGGAGGGAGTTTTTTAAAAAAGAGCGGATCCCTGTTGCCGGAAAGCTGCTTTCCTTCTCTAAAATTGAGCATGGCATTATTAGAAAATCGCAATGGGAACTGGGTCTTGGGCTTATCAGAAAATGGTTCCCAAATAAGTTTGAAAGAAAATTACGGGTTGATAAAAGGGACTATCGCATACATTTTGTCCTTAATTGTGGCGCAAAAGATTGTCCGCCTGTAGCGATATATGAAGCGGACCGACTGGAGGAACAATTTAACAAAGGCACAAAACAATATCTTGAACGCACCTCTGAATATAAGGCCGAAACGAAAGAAGTAGCTGTCACTTCCCTCTTTAAATGGTTCCTCGGAGATTTTGGCTGCAAGAGCGGGGTAAAAGATATTCTTAAGGATTTCGGGGTAATTCCACAGACTAAGGGAGTGGATATTATCTATAAGGATTATGATTGGACCCTGGACCTGGATAATTTTACCGAGCTCTAAATTACCAAAAAAGTCCGCGCAATAAATGGCATTAACCCCCAGGGCAAACCCTGGATCCAATAGAAGGAATCGACCCAAGGGCCGAGGTATTAAACCTAGACCCCGCTGAAAAAGCGGGGTTAGTTCAACCATCCATTTTAACCGCTCCCGCTAAAAAGCGAGATTATTAAAATGGGGTTTCACTAATATTAAGGATGCAGTGTTAAATCCAAAAATTTAGTTATGGGCTACAACGGTTGGTTGGCACCTGGCTGCAATATTAACGAGCCCGAATTAGCTGGAAGTTAAAATCAGAACGCCTCATTGATGGTGAAATACAGGTTACCGCCTTCGTCGGACAAGCCGTAATCCACACGTAGTCTTACACCTTCCTTTTTATTGAGAATATATCGCAATCCTCCCCCGTAACTTGTCTTAAAAGTAGAAGTAAACAAATTCCCGAAATTTTCTGCTACTGTTCCTGTAGCTCCAAAAATTGCAGCCCCGAACCTCCCGGCAATCGGAAAACGATATTCGAGGACCGTCGTCAACTCGGCTTTATCCTGAAACCGGCGATCGTTGAATCCCCTCGTCCGTTTTGACCCAATATAATAGTACGACATGAAGGGAGTCCCGGAACTACTGACGGCCGTAAATATGTTCCCTGCCAGAATATGACGCCCTTTAAGCCTTTGATAATACCTGGCGTCCAATTCAATTTTGCGGTAGTCAAAGGAAGATCCCAGTATTCCGGAAGACGTGTGGGCACTGCCCTGAATAAAAAATCCTCTGGTAGGATGAAAAATGTTATCCCTGGTATCAAATAGTGCAGTAATCCCAATGTTAGAGACGGTACCACCATCTTTTCCTTCGACTGCCGAAGCGGCTAATTCTCCGTCCTCATCAAATTTAAGATTCATGTAATTGTCCAGTTCATAACTTATGCCCGTTGAGAAGGAGGGCACAAGCTCCCGCAATAATGCGACTCTTAACCTGGGGAAGGTTACATCATAGGTCTCTTTATTAGCTTCAAGTGAATTGATACCGGCACCATAAAAATTATAGATGTATTTATAGTATCCCAATTCACCAACTAGCCGCCATTTATCCCTGTTCCAATACAATTCATATGGCGCAAACAAAAGAAATTGCCTTTTGGTGGTAAGACTAAGGGCAAGTTGAAGGGAGGAAGGCCGAAAATCCTTCTCTTCTTTATTAAATCTAAAAGTTGCCACTCCCAGGGCCCCATAACCCAAACCGGTTTCGGGTAAATAATATACGATAGGAAATGCCGTAAGTTTTAAATTCCCGACAGAATCCCGGACAGTGTTCTCGCCCTGCCCCCAAAGAGGCAGCACGTAAAGTATAATGAATATGCAGAAAAGCGGTCTACTTATGTCCATTATTTCAATTTACACAATTTAACCTTCCAGAGGTAATTTATACACAAAAAACCATACCGATTCCCTAAATTGCCAAATATGTCGCAACCTAAATTATGCTGAACCGGAGGAACCCCAAAAGACCATGACAAGAATATTTGCCTATAAAAAAGTTATAGTCTTTCTGTTTATTGTTCTTGCCCTAATCTCAACTTTGCTCCTGCGAAATCTTAGGTTTTCGTTCGATTTTAGTCAGTTTTTCCCCGAAGGGGATGAGGATCTTGAATTTTACCAGGAATTCAGCAAGGATTTTGGCTCTGATGATAATTTTCTTTTGATAGCCGTCAAAAATAAAAACTCGGTATTTGAAAAGGATTTTTTAGAGCGTTTTCATCAATTTTCCCTTGCATCCAAAAAATTACCCTTTGTTCAAAAGGCCGAATCGCTTACGACGCTATCCTATCCCTTAAAAACCTCATTTGGGTATACAAAGTTACCCATCATTCATATAGATGCCCCTGACAGCTATAACGGGGATTGGGAAAAACTTAAAAGGAGTGAGTTGTATCTTAATTCTATGATCGACAGTACTGCAAGATCCTTGGTGGTAGCTCTGGTCACTAAGGAAGAGCTCAACTACAAGGAATCTGTAAAGCTACTGCGAGAACTGGATCTACAATTAAAAAAATACAATCTTCGGGATTCGCATATTATCGGAAGGGCATCATTTTACCAGGCAATTGTAAGCATGCAAAAGCGGGAGTTCAGCCTGACTGCCAGCGTTGCTTTTATCCTGATCGCCCTGGTGCTTTTTGTGGTGTATCGGAGTGCCAGGGTGGTATTGATTTCATTAGTATCGGTTGTGGCAGGGATTATTATTTTTATGGGTACCCTGGCTCTCCTGGACAATGAGCTAAATCTTCTGGCCCTTTTTTATCCCTTGTTGCTCGTCATCGTAGGGACCTCGGATGTTATCCACATTTTGGATGGCTATTTAAGGGAAATTAAGGCAGGCAGCACAAGGATCGAGGCAATTGATACAACCCTGAAAGGTGTTGGGATATCAACCCTGCTTACCTCGCTTACAACTGCGGCCGGCTTTGCTTCCCTCCTTTTTTCCAAGCTGGAATTCATTAGGGATTTCGGAATTTACGCGGCCTTAGGGGTATTGATCATGTATATTACCGTTATATTCTTTACCGGCTGCCTGTTGCTTTTTTTTAACCTGAAAGATATGAAGACAAAAGCAGACAGTTGGGGGATGTGGGATAGTTACTTATTGCGGATTAATACCTTTACGAGAAATAAACCCCATCTTATTTTAGGTATCTCGCTACTTTTTTTCATTTGTTTGTCCGTCGGTGTGGGCCTGATAAATACCAATTATCAATTCAGGGAAAGTCTTCCCAAGGGGAGTAAAATAGCGAATGATTTTGATTTTTTTCAAAAGAATTATTCCGGTTTCAGGCCACTGGAGGTCGCCGTAATTGCTGAAAAGAATGCCCGTGTTACAGATTTCAAGGTAGCCAGAGAAATAGAAAAGGTGACACGTAAAATGCGCACTTCCCAATATATCAGAAGTGTCCAATCTATTAATATGCTTCACAAATCCCTGAATAAAGCCAATAATTTAAATAGAGATTCATTTTATAGCCTGCCTGAAACAGAAGAAGTCTTTGAATCACAGCGGAAGGAAGCCCGAAAATTCCTCGGGCGGGGCTTACAGGCTTACGTAAACCCCTCTGGCACCAAAGGGCGAATTACCGCAAAGGTTCTGGATGTAGGCACAGACAGTCTTTTAAAACTTTATTCGGACCTTAACACATTTTTTATAAGCAATACAGACACCTCCCTCGTAAATTTTAAACTTACAGGAAAGGGTCTTTTATTAGACAAGAATGCCGTTTACATAAGAAATAATCTGCTGAAGGGGCTTCTTTTTGCGCTTCTATTAGTCAGCATTTTTATGGTTCTGCTTTTTCGAAATATAAAACTGGTCTTTATATCTTTGATCCCTAATGTATTACCCCTGCTATTTGCCGGGGCCTTATTGGGATTTTTAGGAATACCGCTGGAAGCTACGCTATCTATTGCTTTTGCGATCGTATTTGGAATTGCGGTAGATGACACCATACATTTTTTGGCGAAATACAAGTTATGTATACAAACAGGTTTGAATAGGGAAGAGGCACTTAGAAAAACGTTTAGGGAGACGGGAAGGGCTTTGATCATTACTACAGTACTTCTTTTCTTTGGTTTTCTGGTGCTTTTATTTTCTGTCCACCAGCCCAGTGTTACCATCGGGGTAATGATAAGTACCACGTTATTAACTGCACTGATCTTTGACCTATTACTGATACCTGTATTGATAAGGAAGCTATTATAGGATCAGTGCCTTTGAAGATTTGATCTCCGCAATAGGAACATCTCCATTTTTACCATAAAATGACGCCCTATTTTTCCAATTGCGCTGAGGTCGCATTGCCTAAATATTCGTTCCCAAATTTGAGGAGAATATTTTATATAAAATCTATACGCCTCAGCTTAGTTAATCGATTCCTTTTTAGGATATCCTGAAGGGATTTTCGGGCTTTCAGAATTTTTACCGCAAAAAGCACCATTATATTTAACCAGAGAAGAATTAAGTAATAGTCCACCATACGCTTCATTTGGGTTAATATTCATAGGTCAGGATCAGCATCCTATCCTAATACATATACGAAATTTGATGCGGAAAGTTTTACCTGTCGTCTAAAAATATATGCATTTGAACCGAATTATGGGAAAGGTTTGCCCAAAGATTGCAGATTATCCAATTTTCAGGCAGCTGGTATCACTTAATGAAAGAAGAAAAAATGATCCCGGATGGGTCATTCTAAAACGCTCTAAGTATCCATTGGTCACAGCATACCGGCGTTATTTTCAATCCGAAATACGGGAATTGAAGGTGTCTTGAAAAGTACTGTTTTAGGCGCCCTTCTATACTAAAAAAAGCCCCTCATAAACGATAGGGATATTCGGCCTGAAGGCCGCGGAAACGCCAATAGACTATTCAATTTCTTTCTCGATGGGCTTTTTTAATGATTTATGGGCAGTTAAAACCCGATAACTTAAAAGAAACATTATCGAAATCCATGCAAAAAACAAGAAGTATTCCATAAAGTGGGGAGATTGGTTTAGGTTTGGTTAAGCTTTTTTTACAATGCTTTCTGTTAACACTCAGTGCCTTTCAGAAGTCGGTTTATAACACTTGGACGGTAAACATACGCATTTCATCTAGAATATCCTATAAAAAAGTTAAAAAAAACATAAATCCCTTAAAATTTAAAAGCCCCATATTCCTGAGAATATGGGGCCAACCTAAAAACAACAGAACTACAATCTGTATAAACAACCTCTACAGGTCCTTGATTTTGTCTTCCGCAGAAGGGCCAAGTTCGTAAACCGAACCCATCAACTCGGACCTTAGTTGTGCTACCTCTTCCATATACCGGCCGGAAGCCTTATATATCTCTGCTACGTATAAGAGCACACCCGGCTCGTACGTTTTGCCGAGAATTTCATTTTGGGCAATATGCAGTGCCTCATCCAATTGACCATCTTTATAATACGCATAGGCTAAAAGCCCATAGGTTTCGGGGGTGGGCCTGTTTTTTACTTCTTCTTTTGCCAATTGCAGGGCCCTGTTGTATTGGTGAGTCTGATCCAGGTAAAGACCGGCATTGTAGACGTTATACATAGCTCCATACCGGGGATCACTAACTGTTTTATAGTACAGGTCCAAATTGTTAAGTTGCTCCTTATCGTCCCCCATGTATCCCGCTATTTCAGCCTTTAACAGATAGTAATCTGGCGCTTTATATGTTTTGGTAACCGAATCTAATATCCTTAACGCCTCTTCAGGATTTTTCTCATAAGAGAAAACAATCCAGGCTATGCCTTTTTTAGCGTAAGCATTCTGCGGATCCAGTTCCAGCGCTTTCAGGAAATGTTGATACGATTCCTCTATTCTTCCGGCATGACCGTAATAATCGGCAAGATTGGTGTACGACCACAGAAGCAAGCTGGTCATTTTGGAAGATTCTGCCTTTTCCCTGGCTTTCTCCATAAATTTTATAGTAGTGTCCAGGTCGCCTTTGTGATCATTCCATTTGGCCAACCGGATCAGGTACCCAAAACTCGACATGTTTTTTACGCTATCCAGGTATTTTTCCGCCTGCTCATAATTACCGAGCTCCATGTGAACATCGAAAAGAAGGCTTTGCGATTCTGTTACACCGCTTCCTTTTGCACGTGCAGAATCTGCTAACTGTAAGGCTTCCTTAAATCTGTGCTGGGAAATATAATTTCTCGCCAAAGCCCTGTAGTAATTTGACTTTCCGATGGCAGCTATTTCCACTGCCCTGGTGAGGGCCTGTTCTGCTTTCTTCAGATATTCTATCTTTCCCGTATTGTTAAAGTACCTGTTGTATTCACCCGCAACAATACCAAAACTGGTAAGCTGAATGCTGTCTGGTTGAATTTTTGAATTCCATAATTCAAAATACTTTGATGTAGTTTTTGCAGCTTTGGTCGAAAGAAATTTGTCGTAATCATTCTTACTCGTTTTAAATGTTTTGTCATTTTGCATGCATGATACTATAAGTAGCAAGAAAAAAAGTAGTAAAATGCGTTTCAT
This sequence comes from Flavobacteriaceae bacterium, assembly GCA_041743085.1. Classification (GTDB taxonomy): domain Bacteria; phylum Bacteroidota; class Bacteroidia; order Flavobacteriales; family Flavobacteriaceae; genus JAFMPW01. The sequence continues at coordinate 72,931 of JBGTNL010000029.1, read as the reverse complement.
AGTTGTTGTATTTAAGTATTTTCCTGTCACTTTAAATAAGGGAGGATGCGAGACATCCCCCCTATATCTCCTTTTTCATAGACCGAGGTCTTATTCAGGAGCCCCTAAATAAGGGAAATCGGCAGCTATATTTGCGGTTAAGCTTACCCCATCTGAAGTTAATCTTGGCAGATCGGCGTTACCATCCATATCGGTATCCTGTCCGCTAAACCGGTCTCCGTTCATGCCTCCGAAAAGCAATATCAGGGATACATCAATTACGTCATCCTGCGGAGCTCTTCCCGTAAGGGCCACTTCATCACCATCTGGTACAAGACCGCCTTCTCCAGGGTTAAAATAGGTAGTTGGCGCATCAGGAGCCACTTCCAGTACATCGGCGGCAAGAACTGTGGTTAAAGTAGCGGCATCCAACCCAAGAATGTTATTCTCATAGTTTACGTCTGCAGGATCCAGTCCTAATTTCATTGCGTAAACGTCATGGTATTGCTCCAGTCTCGCCTGAAATCCTGCCTGAAATTTGGCTACCATCTCCGAGGGTATGCTCACGTTGTGCGCATCCTTTACACTGGGCTGGCCATCCATATCAGAACTTAATACAGTGTTTATCCCGGGGCGTCCCATAAAATCTACCTGGGCATAAGTTCCTGAAAAGTCGGGAGCTTCCGTCATACAGGGGGTACAGGAACCGCCACAATCAAGGTCGGTTTCATCCCCGTTCATAATTCCGTCATCACAAGTAGCAATTGCTACCGGATCCGGTGATTCGTTATCATTACTACATGATGCGAGGGCCATGATCGCAAAAAGCGATAAAAAGAGGTATTTAATATTATATAGTTTCATGATTCTAATTTCTTTTAGATTAATATTTATTGTTTTCTGTTTGTAGTTACCCATGTTTTGTACACATTAACTCCCAGGGCATTTGTGGCCGTTGGCGGATCACAAAATGTATTTGGAAGTTCCAAGATAATAGATAGGGTGTTTGCACCGTCAAAAGTGTCCGCTGCTTCGCCAGCCGGAAGAAACCCGCCAGGAGCAGAAGTTACATCAGGATTGATAACTGCATTAAACTGAAAGAAATCGAAGAAAAAAGGATCTTGTCTTGGCCCCGCAAACAATCGCGTTCCATCCTCCAAGGTCTCAATTATAGCTGTAGTTCCGGAAATTTCAACATCTCCCAAGGGAGAATCTACCATAACTTCGCTATTAAGTCCTGTTTGATCGACCGGCCCGATAAAGAAATACATTCTTCCATCTCTTGGAATCGCCTGGATAACATGATCCTCTACCAGATCCCCGTCAATGTCAATATTGATCTCGGTTAAAACGTCCTCATCAAAGGTACCGTATGCCAGATCTGGCAATACATTTGACTGGACATCCACCACAAAAGTGGTCTTGTCTGACCCTTCCGAGGGCTCAAATGCGAAATAGTCTGCAATATCCGCTGTTGTGCCCATTGAAGAAGGGGCGTCAATATGGTCGGCGGCAACCAAAATACTACCAGCAACTACTAAAGCTGCGAGTCCCCATAAAAGTTTTGTTTTTTTCATCATTAAGATATTTTAAATTTTTAGATTCACTTTACCTATCGGAAAAACGGCTGGAAAGTTTGGTTTTATATGTTAATATTTTGTTAAAAACTATTAAGCCGTACGTTTTTGTTTCCGTACAAGGACTTAAAAAGTATGTGATAGGATTATATTTTAGGCTATTTTTGAACTAGTAAATCAGCAGACTAATGAACCCCTCCGCAGCCGGTTGGATAGAAAAATTCGGATCAGTCGTTAAGGACAATGCCCGGGAGTATTCCGATTTCCAGCAATTGTACGGCGGTTTAAAAAATACAGGATTCGTTTACGGGATCAATATAAAAATACCGAGTTTCATACCGGTAGAACATCACATGTCCGAGGATGAAAAGGCAAAAATTAATCTCATCACCGGGCTATACTTTACGTATAATTTTAAGAACCCCAATAGTGAATTCAGTGCCTTCCTCGAAACGGTATTCCATTTTTACAAGGAATTGGGCATTGGGAGTATTTCCTTTCTCAATAAGGTTTTCACCGGCAAAAAGACCTCGGCACAGTTGGAGAAGCTAATAGATTCACGCATTTATCTGGAGGATAATGTGATCAGCAAAACCTTTAACAGCATCATCACCAATTCCCTGCTCTTTGTAGACATTCTAACGTTCAGGAAGTACCTTGAGGAGACCTCTGATATAAAGAAGTATGCCCAAAACCTGGAGTACATTACCATCAATGTAACATACCATACGCTTCATTCCAAGGAAAAAAACAGGAATGATGAAAAACTTGTGCAGTTGTTTGAGTCGTCCTTAACCTTTATAAGTGCACAAGTACAACATTTTGACGGCACCTATCGCGATCAACTCGTAAACCACCCGTCTAAATGGGAAAGGTGCTATTTTCTTGATGTGGCCTGTTTGACAGTCTGGGAAGACAAAAACCTGGAATACCAGGAATCAGAATTTATTTACGGTATCGGAAAGGACCTGAGTTTTGATGAGAAGGACATTAAGAAAGCTATTGAGGAAATTAAGGATTTTTTTCAGAAAAATGCCAGTAAAATCCCCTTTATTAATGACAGCAACTTTGCCATCCAGTTTTATGACAGCATGTCCAAGGTGGTAAAAAAATTAATTTTGAGAAATAGTAAAAGACTGAGAAAAGAACTTTCCGAGAGTAAGGAATTGATGGCACTGATCTCAAAATCTACCATAAAAGATCTTACCGCCGAGGAAAAGAAAAAAGTGCAAAACCAGCTCATCGATATTTTTAAAAGCATCCCATCCCTGGCGATTTTTATACTACCGGGGGGGGCGGTTCTGTTGCCCATTTTTATCAAATTGATTCCTCAGTTGCTCCCTTCCTCTTTCGACGACAACAGGATTGAAAAAAAGTAGTGATTTTCTGAAATTTTGTCACTATAAGAAAAATCTATAACTATATTTAACTTACTGTTTTCCAGTATTTTAAATTATCTTATTCCAACCATAACTTGAAATCTCGAACGCGTTCCCTGCTTACGATGATTTCTCCCTCGTTGAAGCGTTTTAAGATGATTTTCAGACGGGAATTGCTGTACGAAATAATATCTTTGATATGGTTCACATTTACATAGAATTTCCTGCTTACCCGGAAAAATATTTCAGGTTCCAATTCCGGTTCAAGATTTTCCAGGGTAGTATCCAAAAGGTAATTCCTTCCATCTGAAGTTGCAGCGTACGTTCCCTTATTTTCGCTATAAAAGCATTCTATTTCGTCCGCATTGATGATCTTGATATGGTGTCCTACCCTGGCGGTGAATCTTTTTTTGTATTCGCGTTCCACCGGATTCACGAGCAATTTCTTGATATCATCAAAATCCAAGACCATTTTTACGTCCGCTGAAGTTATATTTTGATATTTCCTTACCGCTGCTTCCAGTTCCTCATCATCAATTGGTTTAAGGAGGTAGTCAATACTGTTCAATTTAAAAGCCTGTAATGCGTACTCGTCATAAGCCGTAGTAAATATAATGGCGCTTTTCACCTCCACCGCTTCAAATATTTCAAACGACAAGCCATCCGAAAGCTGGATATCCAAAAATATAAGATCCGGATGCCTGTTATTTTGAAACCACGCAATGGACTCCTCTACAGAATGCAACATGGTCGTAACTTCCACTTCCAGATCGCCCAGAAGACGGGCTAATCTGCGGGCAGCGGGTTTTTCATCTTCTATGATCAGGACATTCATTTACTTTAAGGGTTTATTATAAAAAAATTATTCTTTCTGTTTTCTGATTTCTTGCGGTTCCTGCTCCATATACTTTTGTATCTGCCGGGATTCCCATTTTGCAATGAATTTAAATTTATACCGATGTGCGTATAAACCGTGGATCAACAGCCCAATTCCCCACAACACCGGTGTTATCAGAAAATTCCAGTCCAACCAATGCAAAAAATCGGCGTCAATGGATGATTGCTCCAGGGTGATAGAATTCAAAACATTGCTTCTCAGTAAAAACAGAAGAATATTGACAATCATGAAGGCTTTTAAATGCCCATAAAAGTCCTTGAGCTCCTTTACCCTTTTTTTGGCTCTTTCAAATTTCTCGGAATAGTGTTCCTGCGGTTCCATTATCTGTATTTATTGGCCTCTTTTTTATCCTTTTCTATGTACTTCCGTATCTGGCGTTGCTCCCAATCCTTTCCAAAGAACGGATTTAAATTAAAAACCTTAATTGCATGAAAGGCCAATCCGATACCCCAGAAGAAGAGTGTAAAAAAATGGCCCCATTTCCAAAAAGTTCCGCCATCGTTGCGAGTTTCAATATAAATGTTGATAAGTATAAATATGTTGACCAAGAGATAAACGGCCAGATGAATATAAAATCCTTTAAGTTCCTGAACCCTTTTTTTAGCCCTTCTTAATTTCTCTTCATTGTAACTTTCCATGATCATATTTCTTTTCAAGATGTGAACCAACCGGTTACTCCCATCGGGTTTTACGTTCATCTTCCTCCATAAACTCCCGGATCTTTCTCTGTTCCCAGTCCCTTCCCAAAAAGGGGTTTAAGTTAAAAGTATTTAAGGCATGAAAAAACAAACCAATTCCCCAACCGAAAGCGGCCCATAAGAACCACATATAGCGCCATTGATCAGTCCAGTAATTAATAGTGGCCAATACGGAAATTACGATCACATACGACGCCAGGTTCCCATAGAATTTCTTTAATTCTTCTACCCTTTCTTTAGCCTTAAAATATCTGGTTTCTTTATTAAAGTCCTGCATAATTGTTCTGTTAAGTTGCCTTTGATTCCTAATAAAGAATTTCTTAAAAGTTTACCCGTCTCTGGCGGGCAACTATCCCTGCCTGCCCGCAGACAGGCCCAGAGCAAGCTGCGAGGAATTCTTTTCGATTAAAATTACGCATCAAATTTCTAAAAGGAGCGGAAACATTGAAAATTTGAATTTACGAGTTGTTGAATTTAAGCGATGAGTTGTCATGGTGCCCAATTAATATTGAACTGCCTTAAAAATCTTCCTTATCCATTAATTCCCTTATTTTCTTCTCTTCCCATCTTTTGCCCCAAAGCGGATTATATCCGAACGCCTCTAAACCGTGCATGGTAACTCCAAATCCCCAACCGAGAATCGGAAAAATAACCCACGGGAAGTCCGTTGTTCTGATATTGAGCCAGGCCAGGAACGGAATTACGATACAATAAGCCATTAAATTCCCGTAAAACCCTTTTATTGCCTCTACCCGTTGTTTTGCTTTCTGATAGCGCTTATCCGCGATATAGGTCTCCTGTGTTTCCATAACTGAAATTTGTTTTGTAAGCACCGGCAATGAAACGTTAAAGTCCGATGCGGTTTTCTTAATTATGACCTGCCGTGATGACAGCATATTGTAGCGTTGTTGAATATTTCTAAGTCCTACCCCACTGCTCTTTTTTACAACCTGTTTTTCCTGAAGATTGTTTGTTACCACTAGCATACCGTCATTTTCCTTTACGGATATATGTAAAGGTTTGGAAACGGTGACCACGTTGTGTTTTACGGCATTTTCTAGCAGCAATTGCAAGGAAAGAGGCACAATTTTAGCGTCCGGATCGCCGCTCTTTTCAGGGATGTCAAAAACAATACTATCTTCAAAACGCATTTTTAACAGGCGTACATAAGTTCGCGCAAATTGCAATTCTTCATCAACCCTGACAAGATCCTTGTTTTTTTGCTCCAACACATAGCGATATACTTTAGAAAGGGAGGTCGTAAATTTCTGTGCCTGCCCGGGATCTTCATCTATTAAACTGGTAAGCACATTGAGACTATTAAATAAAAAATGCGGATCGAGCTGATTCTTGAGCGCGTCGAACTTGGCAGAGGCAGTACCGGCAATTATTTTATGTTCCTTTACCTTCTTTTCCTGTAGTGCCTTATAGAAATAGACGGCATGAAAAAAAATGGACATCACAACCGTAATCAAAAGGAAATACACGTAATAAATGGATTGCTCCCCGGAAATAAATTCGGGCCACCCCTCTCCCTCAATGGCTATTTCAGTAAACATGCGGATAAGGAATATGCCTGTCATGGTCAGTACTACTCCTCCAACAGCCCCAATCAGTAGTCTGTAGTTTGCGAATCTATTCCATGCTACCTTATCATTTAAGTAGTTAAAAAAGAAGACATTGATCAGCGTTAAAACAATTGAATACAGTTGGTAGTAAAAGACTTCTCTGAGAAAATTCTGATCAAATACGAATTCCCTTCCCCCAATCACCTGAATACCCATAACGATCAACATTATGATTACCCCAATAAGCATCCCTGTTAATAGTGTTTTTCTTAAATTTCCCATTAGCATTAATACCGTTATTAGGCACTACTTTTTACACAACTCCATCATCATTTCTACCAGGTAATATCCTCCGCGGAGGTGAAATTCGAAAACCGGTTTAAAATTAACAAAAAGTTACAAAGCAGGCGCTGGAAACCCTGCAATAGCGCAATATGCCTGGGCCAAATATCCGATGAAACCCGTCCTGCTCTGAAAAACCAAACAATACAGCCATTATTTACACTTTCTGAGAGAATTTGTTATCTTCCTCGCCGGGAGGGCAACAACCCTTTTACAATTGTTTGTCATTTCTTAATTCTGGTTAATTTTAAACTCTCGGATATGTGTACAGCAAATTTGCGGGTTATGCCATTCTTGGCGAAAAAAGAAAGGCTGAATTGTGTTAATTAAGGGACAAATTGTAATTATTACGCCTTTTTTAATACTAAATAACTTCAAATAGATAAACGTAAAAAAAACGCCGCATGCGAACATTGCTTTTGCCGCTAATTCTAGCTATGATGCTTCCCTGCGTTGCCCAAAGGCCCATTGCCGAATTGCAGGGTAAATTTTTTAAAAAAGGCGGCAACAAAATGCTCTACGGAGGAAAATCGGATTCCAACCATTTTGTTATCAACAATTTAGAACTACACGAGGGCCAATTCCATTATGGTCTGGGGAGGGAACATTTTCCTGCGCTTATAGCACCTGAATTTGAATCGGTCCGGGAGGCCGCCCACAAATGGCAGGAGGACGACAGGTTCCTGGTAGCCTACAAGGGGAATGACGTAAGAGCCTATTCGGTAAGGGACCTCACCAGGCACGAGGTGGTAAACGATGTTATTGCCGGCGAGCCTGTATTTGCCGCCTATTGTATTCTGGCCGATCTCGGTGCCATTTATAAAAGAACCTACAGCGACAGCGTATTTACGTTTGCGGTCAGCGGGTATACCTATTATGATCCTGAAATCTGGAATGGGCTTGATGGATTTATCCTATGGGACAGGGAAACCGAAAGCCTTTGGTGGCCCCTGATAGACAAAGCTGTCTCAGGTGATATGAAAGGAATGCCACTGATAAAGCTTGAAGACGCCTTTTGGGAGGACACCAACTGGCGAACAATAAAGAATAAATTTCCGGAGGCAAAAGTGCTTATTTCCAACCAGGATTTTGAGCGGCCTCCTACCTGGAATGAATATAAAGATGTTTCAGATATAGTTGAAAAATATTCAAATTAGTCCGCCCTACGCACTCGGGAGCCGCCAAAAAAACCAGTCCCAACCTCGTGAATTCCCCTCCTCTTTTCATTAGGGCGTGTTAACACTAAGCCTAAAAGTGGCTTTTTCGCCCTTTTTCCGTATTTTTTCGTTCGTTTTTGCACACGTAGCCTGCTATGCTTAGTAAAAACAGCCTCGAAATCCGAAAAAATCATCAAAAAATCCATGATTTCCGTTTAGTTGAGGCCGGCCGGCCATAGGGGAATTATTTAGAATGATTGCTCCTGGTTTCGGCCATAATGCAAATTTTATCTTATATAGCATCCTGTCCTGCCGTCTCTGTTACCAGCGAAATATGAACATAAGCTTTTTGAGTTGCGGATGTCGTTACATGAAGCCATTTACCTGTTTTGCCAAGTACGCCAAGGGAATCCTGTAGGGCTGCTTCCCCAATTTTATCTGCAGTCAGGGAGGCCGAATTCCTTAAGTTCGCTTTAAGCGCCTTTATGACGACTGTCTGAGGGATCCTAAAGTCCGACTTTTTCGGGAAATCCGGTACTTCACTTTCAAACACATAGGGTAGGGGATCAATTGCGCCCCCGTATCCCTGGTAGATACCGAAATGCAGATGTGGGTTGGTAGTCCGTGCGTTTCCAGTATTCCCCACAAAACCCAGGGTGTCCCCTGTCCGGACCCGTTTCCCTGCACTGACTGCAATGCTGTCCAGATGGGCATAATAAAGTGAATTCCCAAAGAGACCGGCCCGTAACCATACCTGTTTTCCTCCCAGGCCGCGTTCCCCTACAAAACCGATCCTGCCTTCGGTAACCGCAACAACCGGCGTACCCCTTTCCGCAAAGATGTCTATTCCCTTATGATTTCTAATCCCCCCGGCCCTGGAGGCTCCCCAAAAACTCTGAATTGCACTGTTGTCCTTACCTTGAACGGGGAAATCGTAAAGAGGCCGGGTATAGGTTTTTAAAACAAATCCCGAATCAGCATACAGTTCGGGCTGAATCAGCAACTTGTACTTACCTGATTGTTCCACCCGATGGGTAAGTTTTCCGCTGTTCAATTCGTTATATGCCACTTCTTTGAAGGTAGCGGAAGAAGCTGAAGATTTATGAAATAATGAAATAAAAATGCGGGTATCCAACGAATCTATTCGCATATCCAAATGAAAGACTTCTCCCTCACTCAATTGAAAATTATAACTGTAAACCCTTGGCGCCGCCCCGGAAAAAAAAGAGCCTGTTTCAACATAGGGAAACGTAATATCCAAACTATCCATCAAAGCGGATTCGTAAGCCCGGTTCCATTCCGGAAAATTGAGGGAATCATTTTTAAATTCCCTTGCGTACACCTCCCTGGGGGTCGGATTTATGATAAGGTCAGTAGCCTTGGTAATTTGTTTACATCCCAGAAATCCGATACAATAAAGAGTTAAAATAATATATTTTTTATTCCATTTCAAGCACATTGCCGTAACTAATTTAATTTTATAGTCATAATGATTCCCCGGTATATGGAAAAGTCGGGCCACCATAGCCCGACTTTCATGAAAATTGTACTTTTCACTTTTTCAGAAAAGAAATCAAAATTTCATTCAACTTCTCTTTATGGGTAATATTAAGGCCATGTGGCGCTCCGGAAATGATTTCCAAGCGATTATCCGCAATCCCTTCCGCTGCCTGCTTGGCCGACGTTTCAAGAGGCACAGTTTCATCTGCATCTCCATGAACAATGAGGGTTGGGACAGTGACGTTTTTTAATTCGGGCCTGAAATCGGTATTCATCCAGGCCTTGGCCGTTTCAATGGTTGCCCGGGGCGATGCAAAGGACGCAATGGTAAAGTCATAGTCAAGCTGTGCCTCACTTACTTTATCCTTGTTTTCCTTATAGTTGTAAAAACCTTTGTGAAAATCCTTTAAAAAACCTACCCTGTCATTTTTCAGGGCGGATTTTATCTCTTCCAGGGCTTTTTCCGGCACCCCGTTAGGATTATCGTCTTTCTTTTTAACCAGTGGAATGATGGAACTTATCAGGGCAGCTTTGGCAATGTTATCTGCTCCATGATCCGTGAAGTAGCGGACCACCTCTCCCCCACCCATGGAGAATCCAACCAGAATGCAATCAGACAGGTCTAGTTCCTTTATGATGGTATGAAGATCGTCTGCCAGGGCAGAATAGTCATAATCTCCCCACGGGGATGACGAGATGCCAAACCCCCTGCGGTCATAGGAGATACAGCGGAAGCCCGATTCTACAATTTTCCATACCTGATGCTCCCATGATTTTCTGCTTAGCGGCCAGCCATGTATTAAAATAACCGGTTGTCCGCTTCCATAATCCTCATAAAAAATATCTACTGGTTCTTTTCCGTTTTTGTTTGTAATAAAAGGCATATCTTATTTTTTTTATAAACTAAGCATCCTTTGGCAAACTGTTTAACGCAATCCATGATAATATTTGCCAATTGCATCGGTAATTCTTTCAGCCATCGCGTTTACCCAGAAAACTAACCCCCAGGGCCAGGATTCCCAGGCCGATAGTCATGTAAGAATCGGTGTTGTCCTGGGCTTCTACACTCATTCCCCCAATTCTAACGGATGCTTCCGGTGCAACCTGGGTGTAAATACCATAACCCAGGAGGGCAAGTTCCAAGAATTTTAGTATTGATTTCCGGACAATGGCCGGACTGCTACACTTCTGTTTTGTTATTTTGTGATAAAGATTCTTTTTATTACGGCTATTTTTTACCTTTCGCATAGAAACAGCCATGCATGTACATCCCGCAACACTATAGAAACGAAAACCTCACTGAGATAAGGGAATTCATAAGGCAAAACGGTTTTGCCATCCTGATCAATCTGGTGGACGGAAAACCCTGGGCTACGCACATCCCTTTGGAACTTGATCTGGATGAAAATGGGCAGGACATTCTTGTGGGCCATATTGCCAAAGCCAACCGGCAATGGAAATATTTTGAGCGGCAAAATGAGGTTTTGTGCATTTTTAACGGGCCGCACAGTTATGTCTCCTCTTCCTGGTATAAGGAAGAAGAGGTCCCAACCTGGAACTACATTGCGGTACATATTTACGGGTCACTGGAAATACTCGATGAGGCTGCTGTACTTAAATCGCTCCATCAACTGGTAGATAAGTACGAGCAAAACTCCAAACATCCTATTACGCTGCATGACCTTTCCAAGAATACGATGCGACAGATTAAAGGCATTGTAGGTTTTAAGATCCGGATCGGCGAAATACAGGCCACCTACAAACTTTCTCAAGGCAGGGAAGAAGACCACCAGAGGATTATTCATGAATTGGAACAGACCGGAAACCCCGGCAGCAAAAAAATTGCCGGGGAAATGAAGAAGTCCAAAGGTGTAAAAAAATAAACCTTAAAAACGCCAACTGACTACGTATCTGTTTCTGTAAATGTTTCACCCATACGATCCATTTCTTCCCCAGTTCCCTCCCTGATCAATGTTGCGAAAGAATTAGATCATGGGATTAGAGGCCTAGAAGAAGTCAATCGCCATGGTAACATAGTTTAGCACTTAAAATCATCTTTCCGTTTTATTTATTCAAAGCCTCGTCCAGCTGTTTCGTATCTACATACTGCTGAAAGGCGGTCACTTTTCCATCCTTAAGGGTCCATAAATGTGCCACCTGGGCATCGATTAGCGCACCATTTTCCTTTACCTTGGCATCGTACCTGAGGGTAGCCAGCACTTGGTTATTGCTCATTTCGTGCAGTTGAATGTCCTTTAGCTTAAAATATTCGTATTCTGCACCAATGCGCGTAAAAACACCATTCAATACGGCGTCTGGTCCGACATATGGATTGCCATCCGCCATAGCATTTCCTTCTGCCTCGTTCCAGATAACTTTGGCATCCAATACGCCAAGTACGGAAGGAATATCACCAACTCCAAATGCTTTATAAATACTATCGATCATGCTTACATTTTGAGGGTCGGGCACCAGACCCAATTGTTGCATGAACTCCATGTTGTCCATAAAGTCCTGTTCTTGTGCAATTTTTCCTTTTTTCATTTTAACGAGTGTGACGCCATCGATATCGACCGATTTCCCTGTAGCTGGAATTCCGAAGAAATCGCCCGTATGCGTGCCTTTAAAATTCCAGTGTTTTACAATTTTAGCATCCTGACCAAATACATCTACAATAGTGAATTGAATATCCGAAAATCCGGTAAGGAAGTTTTGGTAATATGCCTTAAAGTCTTCGATGCCAACCACATTTTCCGGACTTGTGACGAGGGTAATACCGGTGTCAAAATTTTTGTCGTTGATCTGGTCAATCTGGCGTTTATTGATAATGTCGTCCCAAACCTGAGAATACATTTTAAGGTCTCTATCGATATTGTTTTTTTGGGCATAGAGGACTGAAATGCCTAAAAAAGAAAGAACCAATAATAGTGTAATTTTTTTCATTTTAGTTTTGATTTAATAGTTCTGGAATATGACTTATTTTATGGCAATTGCAGCACTTAAAGGTTCCCGTCCATGGCATAATGCCCATTTTTGTAAATCCTGCCGCTTTGGGCAATTTGTTTTGAGCCGGTTATCGGTATAAAAACAGGCAGGCAGACGATGGCAATAGTTTTTGGTCGACCTCAGTTCTAATTCGGACTAATTCTGAAAATCTACTTGGATATTGCCACCAATTCCCCCGAAAATGTCCAACCTGCCTGTTACTTATTTTTTTTATAACTATTATTTGGGCGGACTAACCGTATACCCTAATTGGGTCATCAGATCCAGTTCATTAAAGAATACTTTTTCCAGATATATTTTGCCGTCACTATTAAAGAGAATTTCCGACAGACCCAGTACGGCTGCTTGTTTGCCCGTCGCAGCTGCTCCGTTGAATTCACCGGTGTTGGTGCCATTAAAATTCCAGTGGACATATAATTTATTGTCATCATAGATCCTTTCCGTAGTGGTGATCTTCATATCAGGGAATCCTTTCATAAAAGTATTGTTCATGCCTTCACCCAGTTCTTTCGCACCGGTAGCGGCTTTTGTTCCATTCATGTATCTTACATAGTTGGAAGCCACCACGTCGTCAAGGGCCGACATATCTTGCTTGTTGTGAAACTTTTTTATAAAATCATCAAAGTTCCGATCCATTACTTTTTGATCGGATGGCAAGGCGTTCTTGGCTTCCATCTCTTGTAGGGCCAATACCACTTCCGTTGGATCCCAATGGCCTACTTCTCTCACAATTTTTCCATCGACAAACTGATAGGTAAGGTGAATGGGGATGTTTACCACCTTGCCATTGCCTGAAAGGGTTCCCTTCCAATCCAACCAACAGTTGACCCAAGTTTGGCCTTTGTCGGTAACGACCATTTCAAACTCTTGATCTTCCTCTAAAAACCCCCTATTGGTGTAATTGGCATCATTTTCTTTGTGATATGCCATCGTTTCATCAGGGGTCATCGAATTTGTCTTAGAATTATAATTTGTTTTTGAAGTATCGGCGTATATGCCGGTATCATAGGTTTTACCGTTGTAATTGGCCAATAGTTTTTTGACCGTGTCAATTTCCGAAGAGTTCTGGGTGTAACGCTGTTTTTCGCTACAGGCTGTAAAAAGAACTAATGCAAGTCCTAAAAAGATTATTTTTTTCATGTATTTGTTTTTTCGTTGAGACCCCACGGGTTTTAGATGCCGAATGCGCCAAACCTGACAGATCTGGGTTCAAGGATTAATTTTAATTTTCCGGTGAATACGCCATATCCGGCCGCATCCGGCCTTCAGCCGCCTCATATTTTTCCAAACTTGACATAAAGTCATTATAGGTGGATAACCAGTCCTGGCCCAACAGTTCATTGTTCTCGGCAATTTTATTGGCATAGTCTGCAGCATCCTTGGCGGCAATAGCCACCAAATAAAATGCACCTCTCGTACCAAAACCACTCTTGTACACCCTATAATCCACTTTTGAACCTTTGCTTTCGTAGAGCTTTTTTATCGCTGCCGCTCTTTCTTTTACAACATCCTCATTACTGGGGGTGTAATAATAAAAATGGAACTTTCTATAATTCAGACCTTCTGGGATCTGGGTAATACCGCCGGGCATATAGGAAAGGTCTTTATCCATGTTCATGACATAATCATGTTCAATGTCATAGCACTTGTTCATGCGATCAAAAAGGTCACTCATTTTCTCCGGCCCCATTTTTTGAGACAAAGTGGCGAAAACGGGATTGTCTAGCTGGGCCATGTTCACAATAGGACCTATGTACCAGTACCTATTGTCAATAAGGTTGGCAACGATCATGTTCACTTCCTGGATATTGTGTTCTTTCATATTTGAGATAAGCTCCTGGCAAATGCTCTCGTATTCTTCCACCATAGATGGTTTTACCACGTCCTCATGGATCCAATAGGCCTGCGATTTGTCATCCTGCGCCTGAAGAAGGGCAAAGGGAAACAATAAGAGTACTGCTATTAAAAAGTTGAATTTTTGTGTTCTCATGATTATTTAATTTAGTGGTTAATACTCTTTTTTGTTTTGATTGAATTTTATTCGGTCACAGGGGGAACCAAGGTGTAACCCAGTTGCTGTAACAATTCCAATTCGTTATAATACACCTCCTCCCGGATCATTTTTCCCTCCTCATTAAATTGTATATTGGAGTAGCCGCTTACCTTGATTTTTTTACCGGTTGGCGGTGACTCCCCAAACATTCCGGTATTGGTTCCCCTACAAGTCCAATTCGCAAAAATTTCATTATCGGTTAGTTTAAATTCATCTACGTTTACTTTTAAGTCCGGAAACCCGGTAAAAAAAATGTTCATATTAGCCTCCATTTCATTTTGATTGCCGGCCACCAGAATCCCATTAAGATGCCTGATATACTTTTCAATAGAGACCGCTCTAAATTTTTCCATATCCTTATTATTCCAGCCCTCTTCAATGAAACTATTGAAATTCCGGGCCATAATATCTCTTTCATTTTGAAGACGTTGCTCATTCTGCTGATCTTTGCAAGAAAGAAACAGGAGGCATAGGAATGAAATTATCGCGCTCGCTGATTTCATTATTGTTCTATTTGATAAGCAGGGGAAGCAATTAATGCATGCGGTGGCTAATAAATTAATTTATTTGAAGCCAACAAAAGGATGCAGGACGAACCTATTGTTTTAGTGTCCGGAGGATCATTATCAGTTATCCAACAATACTTAAGCTAAAATTTGTATATTTAACTTCCTCATTATTTCCCCCTGTGAGAATCAACCAGAATGAGAAACCGTTCGTGGAAAGCCCTAATTATACTTGTAATTTCCTCAGGGAGTTACGGTTCTCTTACTGCCCAGATTGTTGATTTCCACAGCGAAAATCCTTACAAAAAAGTCTTTGTGTCAACAGATAATTTTGGAGCATCCTATCTGGATACTTTAGAAAATTCCTATTCTAAGGCAAAGCCCGATTCCCTAAGATTTTCGATGCTAAATGATCTGGCCTACTATTGGCATACGAGAAATCTCAATACGGCACTGGATTTTACCAAAGAAGGCCTGGCGCTCACCAGAATGGCAAAAAATAGGGTCTGGGAAGGGAGATTTCAAATTACTCAGGGAGCTATTTTGCTACGAATGGAAAAACTGGATAGTGCTGAGATCGTGTTGGCGTCTGCCAAAATCAAGGTTTTGCAACAGGATTTACCATTTCTCAATACGCAGCTTGGATACGTTTATGAAAGACGGGGAAAGCTGGGCAAGGCTGCAGACTATGCCCTTGAATCACTCCGGATCGGGGAGGATCTCGGAGATATAAAGGCAATTGCCTTGGCCTATAGCGATCTGAGTAATTTATTTTGGAAGCAATCCAAATATGAAAAGGGCCTGGAATATGGGCTTAGATCTGCAAAATTATTTGAGGCCAGAAAAATTAATGACCTGGATTATGACTTTACGCTTTATGTTGTCGGGAATAATTACCTGGAATTAAAAAAATATGAGGAGGCCCTGAATTATTATGAGCATTCAATTGCTATTGGTGAGCGCTATGGTTTTTACAATAATTTAAGTGATGTTTACATCTCCCTGGTAGACCTGTATGCCTATTTGAATCGTTTTGAAGAAGCAACCGATGCGGGAGAAAACGCCCTTAAATATGCCGAATTACTCGAAAACGATTTTATGATTATGCGTTCCTGGCTTTCCATCGGAAAGCTGCAAAACCTGCAGGGAAAATACATTAGCGCCATTGAAAGCTTGCAAAAATGCATAACTATAGCTACAAGTGATTTTGGGGATGCCTATTATTTGAGTCGGGCCTATGAGACCCTGGGAAAGGCCTATGCAGGAAACCATCAGTATGAGGAGGCATACCAGGCTTTTGGAGCATACGACAAACTCAAAAATAATGTGTTCACTGCAGAAGCCGATCAGCGGATATCACTGCTTCAAACCGAATTTGAAGTAGCACAGAAGGACGGGAAAATTCAATCGCAGGAAAACACGATCTCCAGACAACGATCAATGCAAACTATGATGATCATCATAGCTGCGTTGTTGTTGCTTTTGTTGTTGCTCTCATACAAGGCTATTCAGAATAATATAAAGAAAACCAGACTGTTGCAAAAGCAAAATAAAGAAAAAGAATTTTTGTTAAAGGAGATCCATCACAGAGTAAAGAATAATCTTGAAATTGTCTCCAGCCTGTTATCGCTTCAATCCGCACAATTAGATGATCCGAACATTACAGAAGCCATCCAAAAAAGCCAGCAACGGGTGCAAAGTATGAGTATGATCCATCAAAAACTGTATCTTGGCGAAAGCATTGCAGCCATAGAAATGAAGGACTATTTTGTTAATTTGGGAAACTTTCTTATCAATGCGTATGGCGCCGACGACCGGGTAGAACTTACATGCGACATGAACACTTTGGAATTGGATGTAGATATGGCAATCCCAATAGGCCTTATAGTCAACGAGCTATTTACCAACACCCTGAAATATGCTTTCCCTGATGGCCGCCCGGGCCGGATGACTGTAGACCTTAAGGAAGTTGGTTCACTATTACACCTTACTGTAACTGACAATGGTGTTGGAAAAATGGCTGATACTGCAACCAGGGGAACGGGATTCGGAAGTCAACTTATTGATTTGTTAACGAAACAGTTAGATGGGAAGATGAAGCTTAACCTGAACAAGGGTACTACTGTCATTTTTGAATTTCAATACAATAAAGCAGCTTAGTTATGGATAAGGCCGTCCGCATTTTGATAGTTGAGGATGATATGATCATAGCTGCGAATATTTCTTTACAGTTGACAAATCTGGGATACGCGGTAACGGGAATCGAATCCCGGGGAGAAGAGGCCATTATCCACGCCGAGTTAAACAGGCCGGATATTATTTTAATGGATGTTCACTTAAAAGGGGTCTTAAACGGCATTGAAACCACAAAGGCAATTCAGAAAAATGCGGATATTCCGGTAATTTATCTTACGGCCAATAGTGATGAGACGACATTTTCCAAAGCCAGGGAGACCCATCCCGAAGCCTTTATTTCCAAACCGTTCAACAAACTCGATCTTCAGCGGACCATTGCCCTGGTTGTGGAAAGAAGGAAAGGCAAAGAAAGTGGGAAGAAGGAGGGAGATGGCGGCCTGCGGGTTCTGGCCGACCGGATTTTTGTGCGGCATCACGGTCAAATGGTAAAGCTGCTGTTGAAAAGTATTTTATACCTGGAAGCGGATCGGAACTATTGTAATATTGTAACAAAGGATGGCAAATATTTGGTAGTTAGCACCTTAAAAGCCATTGAAAACAAACTCATAGATGACCAGCTTTTGCGAGTACATCGTTCGTATATGGTTAATCTTTCCAAAGTAGATGTCGTGGCGGACGCACATCTTGAGATCGGCCGGAAAGTTGTCCCTGTGAGTAAATCCTACAAAGAAATTTTGCTGTCCAGGCTGCAGACGATTTAAATCTACTTTCATGTGATCCACGGAAACAAACTACTTGTCTATTTCAGCTGCTGCCAACCTATTTAATGTATGCCTCCCATTCCTTAATTAACGGCATCAAATAACATTTCAAATCAATTTTTAAAGGTGCCCGGAAAGATAAATTATGGAATAAAAAATTTCTTGAAAGTTTACACGCCTCTGGCGGGCACCTATCCCTGCCTACCCTTTAGGCAGGCCCGAGGCAAGCCATAGGGGAATTACTTAGATTAAATCCTTATCTTCAAGCGCATTATTTAAAACCTTTATATAAATAAATCTTATGAAAAATGTGTTATTAGCCATTCTTTTTATCGGGCTTCTCTCCGCCGGACATTGCCAGGTAAAATCAAATCTGGAACTAACTGATATATTTGATATGGAATATGTTTCCGATCCACAGATATCCCTGGATGGATCGAAGATCGTCTATGTCCGTAACTACAAGGATATCATGACAGACAAGAATCTTTCCAATCTATGGATCGTAAATTTTGACGGAAGCAATAATCGGCCTTTGACCACCGGTAATCAAAATGATGCTTCTCCAAAGTGGTCCCATGATGGCAAAAAACTGGCTTTTAGGTCCAACATGGCCGATGACAAAATGAAATTGTACATGATGTGGTTAGATACCAGGGAGAACGTAGTGCTCACCAACACTCCCAATTCCCCTAGTGAGATAAGCTGGTCTTCGGACGACCAATATCTTGCCTTCACAATGTTTGTCCCCACCAAGGCAGAATCCATTGTGAAAATGCCGCCCAAGCCGGAAGGCGCCAAATGGAATGAGCCCCCGGTATACATAGATCAAATGAATTATCGTGGGGATGGGCAGGGCTATTTGAAAAGCGGGAATGATCAAATCTTCATTATATCCACTGATGGCGGTACACCCCGCCAACTGACCGATTCAAAATTCGATCACGATACACCCGCCTGGTCTTCTGATAACCGAAAATTGTATTTCTCCGCCAACCTGCACGATACCCATGAATTGGATCCGAATAACAGCGAGGTTTACGAAATTGATAGTAATAGCGGCGCGGTGAAAGCACTGACCACAAGACAAGGTCCCGATGATGGCCCTGTTCTATCGCCAGATGGTAAGATGATAGCCTATACCGGTTTTGATGACCGGTATCAGGGCTATCAGCTTACAAGATTATATGTTATGAATACTGATGGCAGTAATTCGCAACTACTATCCGCAGCGTTCGACCGGGATATCCAGGATCCCAAATGGGATGCTGACGGTAAAGGGTTGTACTTTCAATATGATGACAGGGGTGAAACCAAGATCGGGTATATAACATTAAACGAAAAAGTAACAACGCTGGCCGGAAATTTGGGTGGGCTATCTCTGGGCAGGCCCTATAACGCGGCTTCCTACTCGGTAGCCAATAATGGTCATCTTGCTTATACCCTTGGCACTGCCGACCACCCTGCAGACCTTGCCGTCTCGGACAAAAAAGATTCCAAAAGAATTACAAACCTGAACGAAGACCTGTTCTCCTTCCGGAAAATTGGCAAGGTTGAAGAGATGACATGGAAATCTTCCTTTGACCAAAGGGAAGTGCAGGGCTGGCTGGTCACTCCGCCCGATTTTGATCCTGCTAAAAAGTATCCCATGATTCTCGAGATCCACGGCGGTCCGTTTGCCAGTTACGGCCCTGTCTTTTCTGCTGAAATTCAATTGTACGCTGCAGCGGGCTATGTGGTCCTGTATACCAATCCAAGGGGAAGTACCGGTTATGGAGAAGAATTTGGAAACCTCATCCATCATGATTATCCTAACCACGATTACGAGGACTTAATGTCCGGTGTGGATGCAGCTATTGCCAAAGGCTTCATAGATGAGGAAAATCTATTTGTCACAGGAGGCAGTGGTGGCGGAGTGCTTACCGCCTGGATCGTCGGTAAAACAGATAGGTTCCGGGCCGCTGTAGTGGCAAAACCGGTTATCAACTGGTATAGCTTCGTACTGTATGCTGATGGCCCGGGGTTCTTTAGCAAATACTGGTTTCCCAACAAACCCTGGGAGGATCCTTCTACCTATTTAGCGCGCTCTCCTATCTCCTATGTGGGCAATGTAACCACACCTACCATGCTTTTGACCGGTGAGGAAGACTACCGCACACCTATCGCAGAATCGGAACAATTCTATGCTGCTCTCAAACTGGAGGAAGTGGAAACAGCAATGGTCCGAATTCCGGGTGCATCTCACGGAATTGCCAATAAACCCAGCAACCTAATTGCCAAGCTTGCCAGTGTTCTGGCCTGGTTTGAAAAATACGGGGATAAAAAATAGATGACGGGAATATGGGCCATTCAATAAATAATAGAAGAAACTTTTTGAAAAATACATTCTTGGGTGTCACTGCACTTTCCCTGTCGTCATATATGTCATATGGGGCCGAAACCCTTGCAAATTCATCCGGGAAGGAGCTAAAACTATCACTGGCACAATGGTCCCTGCACAGGGCGTTGGGGAAGGGCGAACTAAAAGCAGAGGATTTCGCAGCTGTTGCAAAAAACAGCTACGGGATATCAGCCGTAGAATATGTAAATCAATTCTATACGGCACAGGCAAAAAACCAAAAATTCTGGTCTCAGATGAAAAAAAGGGCCAATGATGAAGGTGTGAAGAGTCTGCTGATCATGGTTGATAACGAAGGAGAGCTTGGCGACCCGGATGAGGCAGCCCGAAAATCCGCGGTAGAAAATCATTACAAATGGATCCGCGCCGCCAGAATACTTGATTGTCATTCCATCAGGGTCAATGCTTTCGGGAAAGGAACAAGGGAAGCGCTTCATGCGGCCCTGGTAGATGGCCTTGGGGAGTTGGTGGCCTATGGGGAGAAAGAAGAAATAAACGTGCTTGTTGAAAATCACGGGCTGCATACTTCCGATGGAAAGTTTATGGTGGACGTTATCAGGGCAGTGGATAATCCATGGCTGGGAACCCTTCCCGACTTTGGCAACTGGTGTCTGAGCGCCGAATGGGGAAGTACAATGAATAATCAATGCACGGAGGTCTATGAGCACTATACAGGCGTATCCGATTTTCTACCCTATGCAAAAGGTGTGAGCGCCAAATCTTACGAGTTTGATAAAGACGGAAACGAAACCTTATTGAATTATCCCAAATTGCTGCAACTCGTAAAGGATTCAAATTTCAACGGGTATATCGGCATAGAATATGAGGGAGAAGAATTGAGCGAAGCGGATGGGATCAGAGCAACTAAATCGCTGATTGAAAGGATTTGGTCAGAATTGGACTAAGGTGGTGATCATCACCCTACAGCGAGTGTCCCAAAAAGTGAAAATTGTAAACTACCGGCAAAAATACCGGTAAGATTTTAAACGTTTGAATGAAGAGTGGATCCGAAAATACTTCAAGATGGAAGAAATGGACCAGGGGCATTAGACCATCCCAAAGAATACATCCGTGATAAGGAGGGGTATATTTTGGTTGCGCTTTATGAAGGAGAAACTGTTGGCGTTTGCGCACTGATAAAACTAAACAATCCCATGGATTGATAATCCATGCCTGTCCGTCCTATGGCTGAGGTTTTGAAAGGCAATGGAATTGCCCGCCTGAACGCCAGCCCGACAAGTCGTTCTGGCGGGGCACGGGCAGGCTTTGGTTAAATGTTAATCGTTAATAGTTGCTATCATACCATTAACGGTTAACCAATAACTATTAACCTATTCGAAAAAAGTTTTTAGAAACCGGAAGTCTTGCACTAAAGTGTATACCTGCCCGCGGTAGGCAGGGTTTCAACTAACGATTGAGACCAATCAATCACCCCGAATACGACTATGAACTGGCCAAAATGGGTGTTTCATCTAAAGCACAGGGAAAAGGCATTGGCTGGTTGCTGGGGAAGGCGATTGTTGAAAAGGCGGAATCCCTGAATGCGAAAAAGATCTACCTGGATAGCAATACTATTCTAAAGCCTGCTATAAGCCCCTACCGCAAGCTGGGGTTTAGGAAAGTTGCCGGACACCCCTACCCCTTACGAGCGCTGCAATATTCAAATGGAATAGGATTTATTAAGGCTACGAAACCATGTGTTTGGAAACGATACTTTGTGACTCTCAACCGCAAATACGAAGGGAAATTCACAACCTGCACAGAGAGCGTCAGCCCGTTCGAGCTTTCGGCATACCTCGCAATTCCAGTTGTAAAGAAAATCTGGAGATGGCAATTTCTCCAACCTGCTACTACCATTGCAAAATTTGGTGCGCAATCAAATATCCACGGCAAGTGTTTAAGCCTCCAAAGCCTTTTTCACCATTGCTTTAGTAAGGTGTGAACGATATTCTTCGTCCGCAAAGTGATCGCTCATCACCTCCACCCCGTCCACGGCATGCGACGCGGCATCACTACTTCCATTATATGCCTTCTCCACGGCTGTTGCCCTGTACGGAGTGTGCGCTGTTCCGGTTATACCTACCTTAACGGCATCTCCCTCTCTTACAACCGCTACGCCAACTACGGCAAAACGGGAAGCCGATTGGTAAAATTTCAGATAGGTGCCCTTCTCTGTTTTAGGAAACCGTATGGCCGTGATAAGTTCATCATCCTTCAGCGCAGTAGTAAATATTCCCTGAAAAAAATCGGCCGCTTCTATCGTTCTCCTGCCGCTTTTTCCTTCAACTTCAATCTTTGCTTCACAGGCCAGCACAACTGCCGGATAATCTGCGGAAGGGTCGGCGTGGGCCAGGCTTCCGCCTATGGTCCCTCTATTTCTCACCTGCACATCACCCACAGTATCCGCGGCTTGTACCAGAATATTCAATTTATCCTTGAGCACCGCCGAATACAGGATCTGACTATGGGTACAATTGGCACCTATTACAATTTCATCACCCTCTTCTTTAATCACATTCATGCCTTCAATCCCGTTGATATCAATAAGGATCTCGGGCCTGTTGAGGCGTAATTTCATTGCAGGAATCAGGCTATGGCCCCCGGATAAGATCTTTGCATCAAAGCCATGCTTGTCTAATAAATCTATGGCCTCGCTAACTGAAGAAGCTTTTACATAATCAAACTTTGCTGGTATCATGTTTTTAGTTTTATTATTTAAATTTTAGAGTTGGTCCATTTTAGGGATGAAAGAGACAGAGATTTGTAAACAGTAACAGCTTAAATTCCAAACACCAAACTTCAATCTGGATATTGTCAATTAATTATACCAACCCTCTTACTTTCACCTCTTTAACTAATTCTGCATGGCTTTCCAAACCCGTTGCGGGGTCAAAGGCATTTGAATGTCGGTTACCCCCAAATGCGCCAGGGCATCCACAACTGCATTCACCACAGCCGGCGTTGCCCCAATGGCACCGGCCTCTCCCGCTCCTTTTACACCAAGCGGATTATGCGGGCAAGGTGTAACCGTCCTGTCCGTTTCTATCATCGGCAAGTCGTCTGCCCTTGGTATGGCATAATCCATATAGGAGCCGCTGATCATCTGGCCGCTGGTGTCATAAACCACCTCTTCCAAAAGCGCCTGACCAATTCCCTGGGCCACCCCCCCATGTATTTGCCCTTCCACGATCATGGGGTTCATTACATTTCCGACATCATCGCAGGCAATAAATCGTTTTAGCCGTACTCTGCCGGTATCCTTATCCACTTCTACAACGGCAATGTGGGCTCCAAAAGGATAGGTAAAATTAACCGGATCGTAAAAACTTGAAAAGTCGAGCCCGGGCTCCAGTCCTTCGGGGTAGTCATGTGGGACATAGGCGGTAAGGGAAACATCCCCAAAAGAAACGGACTTATCCGTCCCCTTCACCGTCCACTTACCCTCGGCGTATTCCAGATCTTCTTCAGCGGCCTCCAGTTTATGGGCCGCAATTTTAGCGCCTTTCTCTAATATCTTTTCCACACTTTTAATAATGGCGCTCCCCCCTACTGCCAGACTTCTGGAGCCATAGGTACCCATTCCAAAGGCCACCTGATCGGTATCCCCGTGTTCTATTTCCACATCATCCATGGGAATTCCCAATTTGTCTGCCACGAACTGGGCAAAGACTGTCTCATGCCCCTGGCCATGTGAATGGGAGCCAGTGAAGACCGATACTTTTCCGGTAGGTTGCACGCGTACCTGCCCTACTTCGTACAGTCCGGCCCTCGCGCCTAAAGCACCTACCACGGCTGAAGGTGCAATACCGCAACCTTCAATGTAGGTTGAGAATCCGACACCCAGCAATTTCCCATTTTTACGTGCCTCTTCCTGTTCTTTTCTGAAATCCTCATAACCCAGCATTTCCAACCCCCGTTTTAAAGTCCCCTCATAGTTTCCGCTATCATATTGCAGGGCAACCTGGGTTTGGTAACCGGGCTGTTCCACACCATCAAATGCCGGAATAAAATTCTTAAACCTGATTTCCACGGGGTCCATTCCCATTTCCCGCGCTCCTTTTGAAATGATCCTTTCCAGAAGGTAAGTTGCTTCCGGCCTGCCGGCACCCCTGTAAGCATCTACAGGAACCGTATGTGTAAACGGGGCCACCACATTCAAATGAATTAACGGGGTGGTGTACACCCCCTGAAACAAGGTTCCATGCAAATAGGTGGGAATAGCCGGCGCAAATGTGGAAAGATAAGCTCCCATGGCACAGTATTCATCCGTAAGGTGCGCCACAATATTACCTTCTTTATCGAAGCCCATCCTTGATTTTACCACATGGTCCCTGCCGTGTGCATCTGTCAGGAAGGCCTCACTTCTGTCCGAGGTCCATTTAACCGGCCTGCCTATTTCCTTTGACGCCCAGGTCAGCAAGGCCTCTTCCGTATAGTGATAAACTTTACTGCCGAAACCGCCCCCTACATCCCGGGACACCACCCGGACTTTATGCTCTGGGATGCCCAATGCAAATGCACAGAGCAGCAAACGGATCAAATGAGGATTTTGAGTGCTCGTGTAAAGTGTCCATTTATCCCCGTTTACATCATAATCTGCAATATAGCTTCTGGGTTCCATGGCATTGGGTGCCAGGCGCTGATTGCGAAATTCCATTTCCGTAACGTGATGCGCCTTTTCCAGGGCAGCTTCTACCTCGGCCCTGTCATTGCCGATACACCAGTCAAAAGCCGCATTGTCTTCCCAATCATCATGGACAAGCGGCGCCCCTTCTTCCATCGCCTTTCCGGGATCGGTAACCGCAGCTAACTCTTCATAATCCACTTCAACCAATTCGGCTGCATCACGCGCCTGCTCAAGGCTCTCCGCGATGACTATGGCCACAGCTTCCCCAAGATGCCTTATCTTATCCCCGGCCAATAACGGATGAACCGGTTCTCGCATGGTGTCTCCGTTCTTAAAATCAACCTGCCAACCACAAGGCACTCCGTATTGACCACAACCATCTTTGGCCGTGAACACCGCGACAACTCCCTCGGCCTTTTCCGCGGCAGAGGTATCAATGCTCAGTACTTTGGCATGTGCATACGGACTTCTTACGAATGCCGCCTGGGTCATTCCGGGCAACTTAATGTCGTCCGTGTATCTACCTGCTCCTTTAAGGAAACGGGCATCTTCACGTCTTTTTACTGATTTTCCTATAAAACTTCCCATGATTATCCTTTGATTTTCTCAGCGGCATGCTGAATAGATTTAATGATATTATGATAGCCGGTGCAACGGCAAAAATTGCCCTTCAGGCCGTGACGAATTTCATCTTCTGTAGGTTCAGGATGATGCTCAATAATATCCGTAGCGGTCATAACCATCCCGGGGGTACAGAAACCGCATTGCAGCCCATGGTATTCCTTAAAGGCTTCCTGAATAGGGTGCATTTTCCCGTTTTTTGCCATCCCTTCAATGGTGGTGATCTCGTGACCATCGGACTGCACGGCCAAAAGTGTACAGGATTTTACTGCATTCCCATCGAAGGAAATGGTACACGCACCACAACTGCTTGTATCGCAACCTACATGAGTACCCGTAAGATCGAGTACCTCCCTTAGGTATTGCACCAGGCTGATCCTGGGTTCAATATCATGGGAATAGTCTTTCCCGTTAACCGTCACTGAAATTTTCATGATGTATTCGATTTTAAATAGTGTTCTGATTCCGTTAGAAACTTAAAATACCGTACCCGTACCGCAGTTTCTAAACCTCTTCTTCCAGTGCCTGAAAGAACTGTTTAGACAAACTGCTAATTACCCCGCTCATAATGCGCTGCCCCATAGTCGCCAGCATCCCTGACATTTTCGCGTCCCCGGTATATTCAATTCTTGTCTTACCGTCTTCCCCTATCAGGTGCATGTCAATTTCGGCCACTACATTACCCATTTTACTTTTTTGATCAATAACCACCAGACAACTCTCATTTTCCACTTTATTTCGCAGGGAGAGATTGCCTTTGAACTCTCCTCTGACAGGACCCACCTTAACTTCAGAAATGGCCTTGTAGGAATCTGTGTCCGTCTCCTCCAATGTTTTTATGCCCGGGGTGATCCGCTCCAATACTTCCCTGTCCATAATCAAAGCCCAAAGTGATTCCGGATTGGTTTCAAAGCGGTATTCCCCGTTGATTTTCATAGCATGGCATTTTGCCCTTAATATAAAAATAAGAAGTGATAATTATCAGTAATTTGAGAATTATTTTAACGGTTTTTCAGTATTTCACTTCTAACTTGATATAATGGGTAAGAAATTGTAATGTAATTTATGAGTTGTTCAATATTCTCCTTTTGGGAAGAAGGTGTAACGCATGTTTCAGGCTCTCTAAATTATGAGCGGATGTGAAGACATCTATATACGGTAAGGCGGTTTTCATTCCCATGGCTTCCGGGAAAAAATTTGTGCTCCCCGCAAGTGGATTTAACCAGATTACTTTCCTGGATTTTTTATAAATCGTTTTCATGGCCTGCCTTATAATTTGTGGTTCCCCAGTGTCCCAGCCATCACTCAAAACAAACACAATAGTCTTTCTGTCTAACAGGCTATAACCATATTCATTTGTGAAATCCTCCAGACAACTTCCAATGGTTGTGCCCCCGGACCAATGCGGGACGCGATCGGAGATGGTATCGAAGGCCTTTGTGAACTCCTGATTGTCCAGGATCTCGGTTACCCTATGCAAGGCTGTGCTGAATACAAAGGTTTCGATCCGGTCATAGGCATTTTGAAAGGCATAAATAAGATGTACGAAGAACCTGCTATACAGATCCATTGATTTACTCACATCGCAAAGCAGCACCAGTTTCATTTTTTTTTCCTTCTTTTCGCTGAAGATAAGCTGTTGTATGTCCCCGCCCTTGCGCATGTTAGCCCGGACAGTGCGTTTTATGTCGAGATGCCTCTTCCTCGCTGAAATTTTTCTCAACCGACTTTTTTGATGAGCGGCTTTTTTGGCCAATCTTTTTAGTAGGCCCATCATTAGGTACATTTCCTCCTCGCTTAGATCAGAAAAGTTTTTTTTTGTAAGGACCTCAAGATCACTATATGAGGAAATGGTTTTTTCATCTTCCGATGGGCTAAGGTTAAGCCAGTTTTTCAGGGATTCAAATTGCGCCTCTTTCTTTTGAATTTCAGACCGGTTGTTCTCCTTACTGCGCTCTTCTCTGATTTTGGAATCAACTGCATTAGACAACTGGTTCCAGAATTCGGCATAATGGTCGTTGAAACTCGTGTATTGATGTTTATTTTTTGTCAATACCGTCTTAAGGGCCTGTTTGAAGGTGCTCTCGACCCCAATTGGCAGTTCGGATATAGCGAGTAGGGCATCCGATTCCTCTGTGGCGCCAAGGTTAAAACCTTTTTTCCTTAGAAACCTGCAGAATAGAACAATGTTGCCTGAAAGCTCGGTTTGATATGTGATCAGTGGGTGTTGCATGGTGCTCGGTGCTCGGCGGATTTCATTACGAACCTTGCCGCATAATTTACATAGTTTCAATGCGACAAAATTGTATCTTGCCAGATCTCAGTTTAAGAGTATTGGATTTCATAGCCTTTCCTCGGATGGACTTTGGTCATCGCGCTTCGAGCACCGTGCATAAGACATTTTTCAAGTGATCCTTGAAACCACCCCGGTCTTTTCCAGTAGTTCAGAAAGTGCGTCCCGGGTTCTTCGGATATCCTGCCAATCTTTAAGTACCACCCCCAAAGTACGCTCAACAATTTCCTTATCAAGGTGCGTTAGATGCATTATTGTCAACGCACGTGCCCAATCAATTGTCTCGGAAATCCCCGGGGTTTTCTCTAACTTTAATTGCCGTAGTTCGTTCATAAAAGCACAGATCTCTCTGCCAAGTTTGGCATCCACCTCAGGCACTTTTGTTTTTACTATTGCCAATTCCTTTTCAAAGTCCGGATAATCTATCCAGAGGTATAAGCATCTTCTTCTCAGGGCCTCGGACAATTCCCGCGTCCTGTTCCCGGTAAGAATAACCTGGGGTTTGCTCGTTGCCGCTATGGTCCCGATTTCCGGTATCGTCACCTGCCAATCGGACAATACCTCGAGTAAAAAACTTTCGAACTCTTCATCGGAACGGTCTATTTCATCTATCAATAAAACAGGTTTTTTGTGGTGGGTAATTGCTTGGAGCACTGGTCTTTTTAAAAGAAATCTATCGGAGAAAATGGTTTCTTCCATGCTGCCGATATCCCCATTTTTGCCCTCCTGCATTTTTAGGAACAGCAGTTGGTGCTGATAGTTCCATTCATACAGCGCATGTGAACTATCGAGACCTTCATAACACTGAAGCCGGATCAAATCCGTGTCCAGTGCTTTCGCCATTACCTTGCCTATCTCTGTCTTGCCCACTCCGGCGGGGCCCTCGATTAGTAAAGGTTTTTCCAATTTCATCGCCAGGAAAATGGACATTGCTATAGCGTCTTCGCTGATGTAGCCCTGCGAATTAAGCATCTTCCCGATTTGCGATAATTCAGTATGTTCCATGAAGGTAGAAATGATATTGAAGGGATTTAAACTTTTACAAATTGGCTAAAAGATTAAGATACCGAAAATCGGTAGCAGGTACAAGTTTTGCCTCTTATAATATCGAATCGATAAAACACAATTCTAATTTTGGCCGGCTAATTGTACGCTGTTCCCTACTACAAAACCTTTTTAAACGAAGTCCTTCAACAGTGACCCTCAATTCATATTTCCTCTGCCAACCAGGCTTTCATCATCCAGACCGTTTTTTCCTGCTGTGTGATAAAATCACTCATCATAGAGTTAGTTCCTTCGTCGTCCGCATCTGCGGAAGCATCCAGAATTCTTCTCTCAATGGCCAATAGTTCGGTCAAAGAATCCACGATAAGGCGAATGGCATCCTCATCCCTGGTTACGTTTTTGCCAACCGGAACTTTGGAATTTTTCTGATAGTCCTCGAAGGTATGGAAGGGGACTCCACCTAAGGTCAATATTCGCTCTGCGATCCCATCTACCTTGATATTGGCATCGGTATACAGTTCTTCAAATTTGATATGAAGATCAAAAAAACGTTTGCCCTTTATATTCCAGTGAATTCCTCTTAAATTCTGGTAATAGCGTTGAAAGTTCGCGAGCAGAATATTAAGATCCTTGCCTAATGCTATGGATTTCTCCGCATTTAGTCCTATGCTATTTAGTTTCATAATGGATAAATTTATATTTAGCATAAATTTATCATATATAAATCTAAAAGAGCATCAATTTTATTGATAGTTTTTATACATTTATCACTCTAATTTATTATTGATGACTATTACCCAATTACAATATGTACTGGCGGTGGCCGAGTATCAAAACTTTACGCTTGCCGCAGAAAAAAGCTTCGTTACCCAGCCAACGCTAAGTATGCAGGTACAAAAGCTGGAGGACGAATTGGATGTGCTCATATTTGACCGAAGTAAGAAACCAATATCCATTACCGAAGCAGGCAAGAAAATAGTTGCCCAGGCAAAAAATATCGTGAATGAAGCTAAACGGATAAAGGACATTGTAGACCAGGAAAAGGGGTTTATAGGCGGACAATACACCCTGGGAATTATTCCCACTGTAATGCCTACGCTCTTGCCGATGTTCCTTAAAACCTTTATAAAAAAATACCCAAAAGTCAATCTTATTATTAAGGAACAGAGCACGGAGAGCCTCATTCGAAATATTCAGGATGGACATTTGGATGGGGGTATCGCCGCTACTCCCCTGGAGATCGAATTTATAAAGGAAAGGCCTTTGTACTATGAACCCTTTGTGGGTTATGTCCCAAAAAATCACAGGTTGAGCAGGCTTGAAGCTCTTAGCCCTAGTGATCTGGAATTAAGCGATGTCCTCCTATTACAAGACGGGCATTGTTTCCGGGATGGGGTAATTAATCTCTGCACGTTGCCCAGGAATTATAAGGAAGAACAATTTCAGTTGCACAGCGGTAGTTTTGAAACTCTTGTGAATTTGGCTGACGAGGATATGGGAATGACCCTGTTGCCCTATTTAAACACGCTCGAGCTAGATGTCTCCAAGCAAAAGAATTTAAAATATTTCAGGAATCCGTCACCGGCCAGGGAGATCAGTCTCATTTATCATAAAAAAGAGCTTAAAATACAGATTACGGAAGCCTTGAGGGATGTTATTTCAGCAGTTGTGCGGGGCGCTATTGCCTTTCAGGATGTCAATATCATAAGTCCAGTAAAATAAATGGTATTAAACCCCAGGGCATCCCGATAGCTATCGGGACTGGACCCAATAGAAGGAACCGACCCAGGGATCGAGGTATGAAACCTAGACCCCGCTGAAGAAGCGGGGTTAGTTCAACCATCCATTTTAACCGCTCCCGCTTAAAAAGCGGAATTGTTAAAATGGGGTTTCACTAATAAGTATCCCTTAATTTGAAACGGAGTTCTTTATAGGCCTTTTTTAAATGATATTTTACGGTATTTACGGATATTTCCATAGAATCCGCCGCATTTTCATAACTCAAACCGTCCATTACACAGAACTTCAGTGCCCTTCTACTTTGCTCAGGCAGTCCTTCAATGGCTTTTTGGACTTTTGCATCGGCTTCTAAGCCCATTAAGTGGTCTTCATAAGACGGTGCGGCTATCTCGGTATCCTGGTAGATTTTCTGTACTCCCCGGGACTGCTGGATTTTTTTTAAACTTGCATTCCGCACCGCTGCCTTAATATAACTATCAAGATTCAAAATTTCCTCTTTGTCTTGTCTTTCCAAAATTTTGACTAGAACATCCTGCACCACATCCTCTGCCTCGTCCATGTTTTCAAGGTAACTATATGACCACAGGCACCATTCCCTGTAGTGTTTTAGGAATATTCCCTTTATTTCTTCCGTTCCCGCTGCTTTCATTGATCCACTTACATAAATGTGTTCAACAGACCTGATTTCGGTTCCAACCCAGTTGTTTTTGTCCAAATGCTGATAAACAAATATTATCCGATTTTAATTGTTTTAATACCTATTAAATATACAAGATTTTGATTAAATTTTTGTCAAGTGCTCAATGTATCTCAGGAATTACCATTGAAACCGCCAGAACTTTTACTTTTACAAGTGATTTTCGTATCCCTGCTAATCTATAGGTCAGGCCCGGGACGCAGCTCTTTACCACTTCATATTCAAGCCGGTTACCAAATGGTCATTCAAAAAAGGGCACCTCTTTGACCGCATATTTTCGCATCCCTTCTTCGTTGATCTCCACACCTATCCCCGGTTTTTCCGATAGTCTGATGAATCCATTTTCCGTCATAGGGCCGTCAAAAGTTACGATCTCCTTAAACATGGGATCCTTGTGAAAATAGATCTGCCATTCCAGTATCATAAAGTTGGGGACAGAGGCGCAGACATGGCACGAGGCCATTGCACCCAGGTAGGAAGCCACCATATGTGGGGCAAACGGCACATAGTACAGATTGGCCAGATTTGCAATGCGTTGTGCTTCACCCAAACCTCCGGCTTTCTGCAGATCGGGCATAATGATGTCAACTGCTCCGGTCTCCAATAAAGGTCTGAAACCATGGGCCAGATAATGGTTCTCACCTGCACAAATAGGAGTACTTGTAGATGCCGTTATTTTCTTATACGCATCCGCATTCTCCGCAGGTATCGGCTCTTCAAGCCACATCATGTTCAGCGGCTCCAGAACCTTGGCCACGCGTTCCCCGGTGACCGCATCATACCGGCCGTGCATATCCGCACAAATATCGATATTTGGTCCAACCGCCTCCCTCGCCGCAGCCATTTGATCGTACATTCGCTGCACCTCCGCGGGGCTGGCCGTCCAGTTGTAGTGGTCATATTTGTTAGGATCATTGCTCTGATCCAGATCAAATTTTACGGCTGTAAAGCCCATATTCACTGCTTCTTTGGCGGCAGCGGCAAAGTCTTCCGGAGCAGGTAGTTTATTTTGGTAAAGGGCGGTATCCATATATACTCTTATCTTATCCCGAAATTTTCCACCCAACAACTGGTATACCGGTAATCCCAACGCCTTGCCCGCCAAATCCCACAATGCGGTTTCCACCGCTGTTAATACCGCCACGAACATGCCTGCCTGGGCACCTTCAAAAAAACCGGATCTGCGGATGTCCTCGAACAACCGATGTACATTTAGCGGACTTTTGCCTTCCAGCCGCTTACCGAACATTTTGACCAGATGATATGTTCCCGGTGTGGCATCTACACCTTCGCCATGCCCGATGATATCCTGATCGGTGTATATTTTTACAAAAAGACTATGTCCACCCCGGGTGTATCCACATTTTATATCAGTGATCTTCAGGTTAGACGGAGCCGAAAATTTAGAGGAACGGTCTATGGCAGTTTCATATACTTTTCCATAATTTACAAAGGGTAAGGCTGTGCATGCCGTTGTGGCCGCGGCTTTCGCTAAAAATTCTCGTCTTGAGTTTTTCATACGTTTAAATCCTTTTAATTATCTGAAAATTAATTAATTAAAAAACCTAAAGGATACAGGCAGGTTGAGAACGTAGATAACCGCTACGCTCTCACATTAACCCCGAAATTTCTGGGGTTAAACATCTCCATTTGTGAAAAAAAGTTTAAAATTTATTAATGTTCCTTTCATCTGTGGAAATTTATTTTTATTTAAAGGCCGGAGGTCACAAATGCCCCGAATGGCGATCAGACATCAAAGATTTTACCAGGTGCGTGTTTTTAGCAGTTCCTGTATTTGTGCCCTGGGAACAGGAAGTTCGTCCATATGGTCATTGAGCCATTTCGAGAAATCCTTTTCAATCTCGTCGGACCATCGGGAATCGATCTGACCCGGGGTATATTTTTGTTCCCGCAGCCTTTGGTGACCAAACATATCCCTTAACCTGACTATTTCTGAAGTCTTTACTACTTTCTCAGCAAGATGCGGCGGAATAAAGATAACACCGCCATCCCGGCCAAGCACCACATCCCCTGGCATAACGGTTGCCATTCCGATACGGGTGGGGGTATTTATCCCCACCAGGGTTGTGTTCAGTTCGCCATCAGGATTGTTTAAGTGGTGGGAAGGATGGTAGCTGCGAAAAAATGAGGTGAAAGAGCCAATTTCCCTTAAACCGTCAATATCACGTATGGCACCGTCATATACTATTCCATTGCCTGTTTTTGCAAATATGGAATTCCCAAGGTTGTCCCCTATGGTAGGGCCATCAATATGAGCTCCAAACTGATCAACCACATATACATCTCCTTTCACCAACATATCTATGGTCCACGCATTTTGCGACTTAATTCTTCCGTCCTTATTATGCCCTCTATCATCGATGACCCGGTGAATGTCCGGGCGTCCGGGAACAAAAACAGCGGTCACAGCCCTACCCACGAGAATACTGTCCGGATTTATCATCTGCCAGCCTTCTGCATACTGGTACTTAAAATTTTCCCCTTTTAATACGGCCCATGCTTCCTCCATGGTCACCCCTTTCATGCGTGCAAGAATTTCATCAGGCACTTTCGGCCGACCGTCATCAAAGCGTTCGCCTTTCCATTCCGGGGTCAAGAAACTAAGTTCATCCTTTGAAATTTGCTGTGAACAAGTCGTTGCAGCAAAAACAAGGAACAAGAGTGATACTAGGTTCTTCTTCAGGGACATGTGGTCTCTTCTTTTTATTTATAGACAATCTTTGCTTTCGTTCGATATTCTATATTCAAGATAATAATAAATCACTAATGTCCGGTTAAAGACGTAAGACCGCTGCGTTACAAGACATAAGACACAAGACTTGATTGTAACCAACTGAAAATTATATAGCTGATTTCAGGCGCCAAAGGGTACGTTCATACTTATTGGCAATGTATGAAAAGCAAGCCCTTGGATAACAAATATAATGGAAACGCCCAATATACTTGTAGTTTTGGCATTTTTAAAAAGTTTTACCGGACAACAATAATAATAAATGTACTTTTTTTTACACGGGTATTGTTTTTTCAAATTCCCGACTGTGCGGATTTAATTTAAGACTGCCTTTTTCCCGATTTGACGACCTTATATAGCGTGTCGATTATCTTTATATTTTACCCTCCCCTACCATCGCCAGTTAAAACAGTCTGTTGGCGTTTCAAGATAATACCTAATTTTTCCTTTTCAACCAGTTTAGGAAAAATGGTATTGCCGCGGGGAAAGTTAACAAATCATTGGAATTCTTGTTGTAATAGTGATTTGAATGAAAAAATGTACTTAATTACTTCCAGGGGCTTGCCCATTTAAAGTCACGAAAGCGACTATATAGCAACTTTGATCCGGGCCGAAAAACTGTCTGATCGGAAATAGCGGTAAGAGAGGGGCTTATCTCATACTTTTTTTTCAAAAGTTAGAACTATTAGCAACAACTTTTATATTTTTGCAACCCCTTTCGGGATGTGGCCTTTCGTCTTGGCTCAGGACCAGCTGCACCACAGGGGGGAGTCAACAAATGGTTAAGGAGTCTGAGACATAATGACATTTGAGCGAATTTTAGTGATTCGGGATGTGGCCCTTCGCCTTCGCTCAGGGCAGGCTGCACCACGGGGGAGTCAACAAATGGTTAAGGAGTCTGAGACATAATGACACTTGAGCGAATTTTAGTGATTCGGGATGTGGCGCAGTCCGGTTAGCGTACACGGCTGGGGGCCGTGTGGTCGCAGGTTCAAATCCTGTCATCCCGACTGAAAGTTTTTAAACCCTGTAAATCATTGGTTTACAGGGTTTTGTCTTTTTTAAAATACTGTCAAATCGTGCCAAAACAGTACAAATTTGATATCGAACGTGTCCTATTGCGTGTCCTGCTTTTATGTTATACTTGGGAAAGGTCTGTGATCAAATTAGTTTAACATTTAGGTTCTCGGGGATCCAAAATGTGAACTACGTTTATGCCGTCGTCCAGGAATGAATATTGGTAGTTCGCCGTCAAATAAAGGTAAGGCTGGCGGTTCGGGCAGTGTATTGAAAACCCCATATCGTGAAATTTCAAACCCTCTTGAAGTAGAACAAAATGAAGAGATGAATTCTGGTGAAGCGGACTCTAACCCATATTTTGGGCTTGGGAGCGGAGCGTTCCAGTTTAGTGCAGGGCGGAAAGTTCAAAATATGGGCTAGTGTCCAGGACAATTGGTACGAAGCTCATTGCCCGGAATGCAATGGAGCGGAAATGTGCTGGAAGTGTCAGTTGGTAGAGAGTTAAAATAATTTAGGAAATAAAACACTCCAATTGCGGTTTAGAATATCAATTAAACCTTTGATTAAATGCCTGATAAAAACTAACCCCTTGAAAACATCATTATACTGGCATTGCAAGCGGTTAGGAGGGTCGACCGCTAAGCGGAGGTCGAATGTCTAAGGGTTCAGGTGATTGACTCACGTGACAGCAGATTCATAGATTGCACGTGCCAGGAAAATATTGAATGACCAGCTTGATTTTCCCTGGATACCGGGATCTTCCTTAATGGTATGGGGTTTGTGCTTTTTGATCTGGTCTTTTGCACATGTTTTTGATCCTTTATACGATAGGGTTCACCGCATTTGAAACCTGGAGGAAGTTTGCCTCATATTGCGGTATAGCCCCTTTCCCTAACCGGTCGGGTACAAGTATCAGGGGAAGGACTAAGGTGAGTTCCCTGGCCAATAAGGAAGGTAAAACATTATTGAGCATGTGTGCAAGTTCGGCAATACAGTGCAGCCCCGAAATGAAGGCTTATTATGAAAAAAGAATAGCCGGGGGTAAAATCAAGATGAGTACGCTGAACATTATCAGGAACAAACTTTTGGCCAGGGCATTCGCAGTGGCCAACAGAGTAACACCATATGTCAATACAATGAAGTATGCATCCTAAACTATAGAAAAAATTTAGGGTCAAAAACTTGATTAAGTCATAGGATATGGGCGGGAATGTAAAGGTGTGTTGAAAGTCGGATATTCTTCGTATTTTGTGCATACTTGAAGATTGAAAAAATCCGTTTTTCGAGCTGAAGACTCATTTTCGGAGTTTTATTATATCTAAATACAACTTATTTATATGATAATCAAATAATTACACTATTTCTCAACGTGCTTTGATAAATTTTCAAACCATAGATCATGGATATCCAGAAAGTTGAATATAATGCCGATTTGCGAATTAAGTTTGCATCAATAAATGAAAATGGCGGATGGAATTATGACGCCATTCAAGAATATACCCAATTCTTTGACGAG
Organism: Flavobacteriaceae bacterium; assembly: GCA_041743085.1. Lineage (GTDB taxonomy): Bacteria > Bacteroidota > Bacteroidia > Flavobacteriales > Flavobacteriaceae > JAFMPW01. The sequence continues at coordinate 36,702 of JBGTNL010000029.1, read as the reverse complement.
TTTCCTAATGATTGGGTGTATTCCGAAAATACCTCCCAAATTGAGACCCGGTTCGACTTTCAAAGACGTGCCTGGGTTCTTACACATTCGGATTCAAAGACCGAAATTGCAGTAGTTGAACACGAGTCTGGGATCGAGTTTCTTATCGCTGTCGGCATCGGTTTATCTACGGAGGCAATAATTTCTCTGGTTAAATGGGGTTGGAAAAAGTGGAATACCTCCCGTGAGACCCTTGGTAAAAAGCTGGAACCATCTTTAATTCTCGAAAATGTCACTTCGAGAAGACCGGACGGCCAAATTCTTACTGTGGAACGCATGGAATTCAGAGCACCATTAGCGGATAATGATGTAGAAAAACATGTTAAAGGAGCCTTGTCTCAACTTTCTTTTCATTTTGAACAATGACGCATAATCTTTGGCACGCATGAAATAAAATCAGGCAAATTTCATTTTTCCTCTTTTTGACTGAACCTCCATCCCAATGACAAGGGGTACAACTATCTGTAGATTCATGTTTTATTTCTTGGACAATATTTAAAAATAATGGGATAAGACATCAATTTGCCATGCACATACATCTAAGATGGAAAAAATAATTTATGTATTAGCCTTTGCTTTTTAGGTCTGCTGATTTACTGTTCAGGGCACATCAATCCAGACGACTTCGTCGGTTGTGTCGCCATTCTCGCTCAATACCTGACTGTCAGGGTCATCTCTGGTAATGTCACGACGGTAGGTCAATCCCAACCTGTATTGTGATTCATTAATTGGTTGGTCTACAGGCAGGATAATAAACGATGTACCATCACGTTTCCTCAAAACAGTAGCAATCTGGTCAATATATCCAACCTGGAAGGAGCGCTGATGCCATTGATCCATTTGAGAGCCATTCAACCGCAAAGTAACGGAACCATTATTGAATCGAATCCGACCGCTTTCTCCTGGTCCTGCGATGAATCGGCGAAGAATCCGTGGTTCACTGTCATGCGCATCTGCCGAGTGGCCAGCATATACCCGAATCCGAGTTCCAGCTGGCATCCGCATCTCGTTATTAAATGAATAGTAATTCGACCAGCCAGGCTGTGCGACGCGAACTTCGAAGAATCTTGCGCCATTATTGCGCCAGCAGTAAAGTGCAATACCCCCGGAGCTAAAATCCGCATCTTCCAAATTAAACAATTGGACACCGTCAAGAAATCCCGATAACACCGGACCCAGACAATCTATTGTAAGCAAATATTCACGTCCGACTTCGAATTGAAAATTATCAGCCCATAGCTCGGTGGCCCGGCCATTATTGAATTTGACGAGCATTCGATACCTCAGTTTATTATCCATAGAGAAGCGGTAATAGTTGCGTTCATTCCTGTAGCGGAACATTACCCCGATGCTATTGATACTATCCGAACGCATATGTACGATCAGGCGATAGTCGCTCCAGGTCTCATCACCGGCTACAGCAAAGGTCCCATTCTTTAAGATATGGTCGGCTCCCGGCCTTCCTCCAAATGCATTTGATCTATGTTGTAGTTCCCCAGGGACAAATTGCCAATTCGGCGATAAACTTCCACTGGTCTGGTCTACAAAGGTCCATCGCTCTGGATTAGCGGAGTTAAAGGTTTCGGTCAACAGCCAATTAGAGGCGAGGCGGTCTGCAGGGTACACCCGTATGTTCGAGAAACGCGCATCCTGGTTGGCCCAGCAGTAAAGTCCAATGCTCCCTGCGGTAAGATCACTATCAGTGACAATGAACATCGGCACACCATCAATAAATCCTTGGATTATTGAACCTATCACAACAATAATGATCTCATAAGTCTGATTGGGATTATTAGAAAATTCATCCTCCCACAGCGAGGCAAATGTGCCATTAACATTCTTAACAAGGCGTCTATACCTACGTTCACTATCCATGGAAAACCTGTAATAATTACCGGCATCATTATAACGAAACAGAACTCCAATAGAATCGTTGTCGACCGAATGTAGCCGTGCCGTAAAAATTACATCCCGCCATCCCGGATCTCCTGCTATTCCCTGGGTTCCTAATTTGCTGAGGGTTGCCCGATCGTTAGGGGGTTCATAAATATTACTGGTTTGACGAAGTTCTCCATTGGCAATTGACCAGGCAGAGGGGGCAAAAGCTAACCCTTCATCAATAAAAATCCATCCGTTTAGGTCGCCTGCTGTAAACCGGTCGCTGAATAATGCGTATGCTTCCAGCGACGGTCGGCGTACTAACGCTCGGTCAAAGCGTGCTCCGGAATTACCCCAACAATATACACCTATACGCCCTGTAGCATGTGTCGGGTCGCGTAAATCAAATACCAATACTCCATCTATGTGACATTTTAAACGATCGCGAATTGCGTCTATCACAATTGTGACCGGCCGACCGGTTTCATGAGTAATACTATCCTCGTAGATGCTATCCATTATACCATTCCGGTTTCTAACCAGCCTTCTATACCTTCGCAACGAATCCATCGAAAAGCGATAATAATTTTTATTATCGATATACCTGAAGATAACGCCGATTGGGGCAGGATCATCGGAACGAAGTGTTATTTGAAAGGTGTAATCTTGCCAGCCCGCACTTCCGGCTATAGCACAGGTACCAGGCTTTTCTATAGATTGGGCAGAAATGTTTCCACCAAATGTGTTTTCATTTTGAAGAAGAGCACCATCCGACGTTTTCCATCGTGATCGAAGGTTTAAGCTTTCGTCATCCCTGATACTCCAACTTCCTAACCGGCGCATAATGTCGAGCACCAAAAGTTCCCGAAAGGTTGCACCATTATTTGCAGAACAATAAAATGCTACACGTCCACGTGCATGAAAAGCGTCTAAAACAAGGAATAGGGCTACTCCATCCAAAAAGCCACTGAGTATACTACCTTCAGCCCGCAGTGTGAGGTGATAATCCCTATCTGTTAAGTAAGCTAATTGATCCTCCCACAAGACTGTAGTTATTCCCGCCTCCATCCTGATAAGTCTGCGATACCTGTTTTGAGCATCCATGGAAAAGCGGTAATAATTATCACCATTTATATAGCGGAACATTACTCCAATCGCGTCATTATCGCTCGAACGGAGAATAAGTGATATCTGCACATCCTCCCAGGCATCATCCCCGATTATCGCAAAAGAACCTCCTCTAGCTGGATTATTTCCTACAACATGGATATTAGAAGTTTGTGATACTATTCCATTTAAAATCATCCAAACTGATGGACCCTGAATTGCATTCGATGCATCAATAATTTCCAATTCCGTGGTGGATGAGAATTCCGATTGCCATAATACAGGATCTACTTCAATAGACTCAACACTAAGGCTCTCGAAATAGGCGCCATTGTTGAACCTGCAGTAAAATCCTATTCGACCATTGGAAATACCAGTATCCCCTACACTAAACAAAAACACATTATCTAAGAATCCGAGCAACTGATCCTTCCAGGCATGTATTTCTATACTATATGACTGTCCTAAATTATATTGAAAGATGTTCTGCCATAAGAGACGAGGTTCCCCATCTACACATCTCATAAGCAGCCTTACACCTTGGCGACGATCCATTGAAAACCTATAATAATTACTTTCATCCTGGTACCGGAATATGATTCCTATAGCGCCGTTATTTTCGGAACGAAAGGTTGCATGAATAGTTATATCAGCCAATTCAGTCGAACCTATTAATGCAATAGTTCCGGGCTCTAAAACCGAGGAGCCTATAATTGGACCACCGTAAATATTACTTGTCTGAACAATCTGTCCGTCCAGGATTTTCCATGCGGAAGGACCAAGGTTATTACCATGATCGATTATTGTGTAGCGATCGAGAGCATTAGGACCGAAGTCTTCTCTAAAAAGCAGTCCGCGGGCCCGGGAGAAACTATCCTCAAATAAAGTAGAATCCATTTCAGTTTCTGCCAGTACATTGGGAAGGCCTAGTTTCTCAACACGCATAAACGACGGATTCACTGACTCCCGGAGGAGAATATCGACGCTTTCTTCGTTTGGTGTTACGGCTGCGTGGGCAACTTTAGTCAACTTGGCAATTCCAGGCAATGATATTGCAGGAGCAACACCTGGTAAGCGCTGAAAGGTCAGCTCCGTACGCATCCAATCCAGTGGTTCAGACGTGTGTACCCAAAAAGCAACAGTTCTTCCATTACGTTCGATGCGGTTTACTTCAACTCGCTGCGGATTTGGGACTAATGATCGATTTAAAGCGGTTACCATTTGGTCGTAAGCCCGGACTTCATTCTCGGAGGTCTGTGTGGCAGGATTTACAGAGCGAGTAAGAATGGCCGCAAAATCATTATCGGAAATACTTTCTATAGGCAATTCAATTAACCATGTTTCATCTTGGTAGCTGTGCAGTTGGTGAAAAAAATCCGTAAAAAGGGAGGTTGTGAATTGGTATTTGAAAACTGCAGGTGCAATTAGCCGAAAATCGTCCATTCGCACATGACTAAAAGAAACTCCTGCGGATGCGTAACAATACAAACCAATACTCCCGTTACTTAGTGATTCATCTAAAACTGCAAAAATAAGTACCTCATCCTGATATAGACGTAGAGAAGAGCCAATCGCTTCAACCGTAATAATATAGTCTGAATTGACTTGATATACGAAATTATCTTCCGCCAAAATCGTATGGATATCCTGAACCACACGAACGAGGCGTCGATACCGATGCTGGCGATCCATCGAAAACCGGTAATAATTTGAACTGTCCTGATAGCGAAAAACCAGTCCAAAGGCATCATCATCTGCATTTCGCATAACCACGATTAGGCGATAGTCTGTCCATTTCGCGGGTTGTTGCGGGTGGTTTGGGGGAATACCGGGAATACTAGATCGGACCAGCATAGTTCCCGGTTTAACAGGATCGAGACTGTTTAGCGAGCCACCCCAGATACTTCGGTCTTGATTTAGGGAAGAAACACTTCCCACGCGCCCTATCCCCCAATGGGACGGACCCTGGTTTAAGCCCTGGTCTATTATAAGCCAACCGCCAAAAGTGCCATTTGACCCACTTGCTATTGTGTTAGCAGGATAAGAATTAAAATCTTCTTCCAATAGTAATGGTATTAATCGCCCTTCATATAAAGTATCAGGCTCTAACACCTGTCCGGCTGCAGTTAATGTTTGATCGTGAACGATGGTACTTGTATCAATGCCCGCACAACCGTTAGTATTAACTGTCGTTATCCATCGCTGTTCGCTTTCTTCCAGTCGAAGTTGAGCAGTATTGCCCCAGTTATTTGAGACTGCGATGACCCTGCCCTCTGCATCACGCACAGGTTGGTTATTATTGTCGTATAGGTAAAGGCCAAGTGAGCGCTTGTATGCCTTATACATCAGTTCCACATAATTTTCGTTAAACTGCACTCCAGTGTCATATGCGCGATATACGGGCCGGGGCAGAGGCGGGTTTTGGCCCGCACTAGGAACTGTAGGTGGCACAGTTTGTTGCACATAGGGCGTTAATGAGTTGAGCTCGCTCACTAATACAGACCGTTGAGCAGGAGTGCCATCAACTTGAATTAATGAACCATCAGCTGCCCGCATGCTATTATCTTGTGAATTTGCGATACCAGCGGGTAAGGAAAGATTTGTCAATCCAGGAGGACCTTGTGTATGAAAAAAAGCGAATTGCGTTTGTATAAGTGGATTTGGAGAGGGTTCCCAGCCTTCCAGTTCTTCTTCCCCGAACGCCTCTACCGTTGTCACAATTCGCAGACGATAATCGCGGTCAGGTTCAAGGACTGAATCCGTCTGCTGCCAATGCGCAATTTCTTCTACCATATGCTGGGCTAGCCTGTCACGTTCAGCCATAGTCCCTGGATCAGGCGGATAAATGACACAAATTTGAAATAAACAAATTACTGATGATCCCCTTAGAGTAATTTGCACCAGGTTTGTACCTGCAATATCCACCCTTGGACTACCGGGCCTGCCACCAAAAAACGGACCATAGCTATTGCCCTGAGCATCATACCCGATTGCCTCTACGCCTTCCTGGTCGACAATTATAATATGCACTGCTGAAATTCCGGCAGGCAATTCTATTGTTACAAAGTTTGGAATGACTGGGTCTCCGGGTACACCGCCTTCCCGCGTGCTGGGAAAACATATCGCATTTGTAAGACCCGAGATTGTTTGTTGCCTTGAAACAACAGTTTGGTGAACTGGTTCGATCCAGTATACAGAAATGCCAGGCTCTGTATCCCACCGCCAGGGAGATGAAATATGTTCTCCGACAGTTAGAGATTCAAAATTGAAGCAGATTTCGCGTTCCGGAATAGCAGCAACGCAGGGGTATCCCGGAAATCTATCGGTAAACCATTCATCCCAGGATCGCCCCGAACTACGAGTATAATCAAACCCGGATTTCGACCAGAGCAGTAGTTTATTATTTGCAATTGGGGGATCTGAATTACCGGTTGGATCGCCAGATGGTAATTGTGGTACGGGTGCCCATGACCCCCATAAACGGTCAGCCAAATTTGCGTTTCCAGCGGAAGCAATTATTTCCCACAAAAAGGTAGTGGTGTTCCAATTCTCAAGAACGAGCTCCGAGAGTGCGTAACTTACGCGCACAGGTCCTTCGTTATTTTTCGGATCCCCAATTCGTTCAAATCCCTCAGGATCGGCATTTTTCCATACCATCTGTGCATTTACTCCGGCTTGCGCATTGTCATGTACGGTTCGGCCGAAAGTAATACATGGACGGCAGTCGAGCGGCACTACAGGAGCATCAGCTGGAGGTGGAAGCCATTTAATAATCTCAGGACTAGTTTCCATATCAGCCGAATTCCTGGGGCTTTGCAAATTGCCTGCACCATCCCTATAGATGGGTGCAAGTAGCCCTGATTCTTTAGCCAATGGCCATTTGGTTGAAATTTTGAGATGCTCAATAGAAACCTCTTGCAACGGAGCTGGAATGGCTGGCAGGTTTGGTTCAGGGCCCCATTCTAATGTAATTGAAAATTCAATATCAGGAAAAGGCCAGGGAAGAAAGAGTGTTACCGCTAATTCGGCCAGTAAATGAAACGGATCGAAAACATCAGCTGCCAACCGTGCGTCGACACTTAACCCAATATCGAAAAATAAAAAGCTGACATATATCTTTCCATGAAGCCACAAATCGCCATGAAAGTGTACGGGTCGCCAGCTTAATGCGACGTTGCCTTCAATCCATGCTTCCAGAATAGCTCTAATTGGTCCGAATTGCCAGTCTTCCGCAAGCCCAATCCATGCGCCCATTGCCAACTCTCTGGAATCGAGCATAAAGTATGCATTGGCTTCAAATATTTTGATAATTTGTGCCCGTATGCGGCGCTCTTTCGGTTCTCGCCTCCCTATATAGATATGCCAGGCATTGCCATCACTGAAACTAAAGAAAACTTCAGCGCTGCCACCGATTTCGATTAGTTCTCCGCCGCTTGCAAAACGGTAGTGGGCATCCAGGCTAAATAAAAATGATCCCGCACGAGCGTCAAGTACAGCAAGACAGCGAAGTAAAGGCTTTGATTGTTCATCATTCAAGCTCTTTCGTTCCGACAATATATTTGCCTTTCCTTCAAGAATGATGATGGGACCAGGAAAAACTATAACCAGCATCATTTTCCCGGAAAAAGTGAACCCATTGTCCGCCAGAGTGCCAATGGTAACCCCAGCGCCTAGGCCAAGACTACCTTGAACCGGTTTCCATTTATCAGTCAGATCAGAGACCCCAATTTGAGGACGCTTATACCAACCGTCAGTCTGATCTGGATTTTCATACCATTCCTCACTATCGCTCTTATTTGGTTCCATTTCGAGTGCAAAAAGTCCAGCAAAACCGTACAGACCAAGGCCAGTAGCCCAGAGTGGATAGCCTGCGGGTAAATCTGATTCCAGGTACAAGGCGAAGAATTGTGATCCATTTTCGATGCCAATCACAAGAAGTGCATCAACCTCAAGGTCGAGTGCAAATAGCTGGACCTTAATTCGTCCATCAAATCGATGAATGTTTCCCGGTAATTCGCGATAAGCTACAGCTCCTTTAAAATGTAATACATCTGGGATGTCAAGTTCAACGCCTATCCCTTCCAAGGTCAATTTAGTAGGACGATCATCATACCAGCTTATCCTCAATCCTTCTACCGAAGCTCCTGCTGAAAGACCTTCAATCAAACGCAGGCTACCGGAAAAGCCGATCCATTTACCGCCATCATCGGTCTTGCCAAAGCCGAGTTTTGTAACCTCCATCTGAAATCCGTAAAATGAAAAGCTTTGCTGATCGGGTAAATCCAGCCAGCCACCATCAAGGCTGACGTTGCCCTTGGAATCAATTACCAATTCCTTAACATGAAACGAAGGCCAAATTATCGGAGGAACTTCAGGCTTGAAGTCTCCACTTAGAATTACAGAAAACACTCCTTGATTAATAGCAAATCCGATACTTTCTACAATCAGGCTGAACAGGCCTGGCTTGTCTAGTGTGAGTATTCCGTTATTAATATTATTGTCAGGAGATTGAGTGGATGATAACGCAACGGATAAGTTGCCTGCCATATCAAATCCAACGTTAACATTGAGCGGTGCATCAAAAAACGGCAGTGTAAACTGTCCCTCAATCTCTACCCGAATCAGGCAGTTTTGACGAAGTTCAATTTCAAGTAATGTGGGTTGAAATGGTAATCCACCAATTGTTCCTGTGGGTGGAGTGTCATTTAGTGAGACGGTACCTGAGACTCCACCACTTCCGATATGGAAGTTTGTAAACGAGAGGTGGTCAATCGGAACTGCATTAGAAAACGCCGCAGGCAAATAGACGACGAGGGATTTAAAAACCACTCCGCGCCATGTAGATGGCAGACCGATTGCTGCACTTTCAGGCAATCCAATTGTCTCCGAAAAGTCGAGTGCAATTTCTCCTACAAGTACAACTCCAGAGTCAGCAATCATAACTGGTTCCAATCTAAATTCGTTGGTTCCATCGAATGATACATTCCAGTCCTGATCAATGATGATTGAGGCCGTGATACCGACCTCGACGTACTGTCGAGATTCATCATTAATCCATTGCTCATTCTCGCGTCGGACTGGTTTCAACATTGAAGGTGAAAATCGCAATCGAGCACCAGCACTAATTCCTACAGTTAACCTGTCAGGCCACATAGAAACTTCAATAGTCATCAAACTTGTGGTACTTCCTCCTAAAACGAGTGAAAAGCCTTGGAGTCCAACTATATTAATTATTAACTCTTCTACAATTGATAGTCCGATCTCGAATCGATCTCCAGGGCCTGGATTTAATTCCTCTGTTGTATGAGAGGTAACGACGATGTTAGAAAGGAAGTCGTTGACATCGCCGCCGAAGTCCAGTCGGTCAATTGGAAAGAGGTCAGACTTGAATGCCTGCATTAACGATAGCCCACTTGATGTACTCATAATTATGATCTGTTATCGGATGCTTTGTGGTCCATAATAGGGATCAAATATATTACGTATGATGGTGGAATGGCCTGTATCGGGCCGTTGCGAATTTGATGTCGGCGGCCAAAGAGCCCTAGTGTCGTGAGTGTAAGGCTTTAAATGACCAGACTGATTACTCACACCTGATGCGAGAATTTGGTAGGCAGCAATAGGATCGTCAAGGTTAACTGCCTGACCCAAGTGTTCCGACCATAATGCAATTCGTAATTCCCTCGCGATTAAGTTGGCTTCGTCAACAATGGCTACTTGCAATTCACCATCGCAGGTCATGCTTCTTTGGCTGAAGTTAGCGCTCCCAATCAAAATCAACTCATCATCTACGATCATCAATTTCGAATGTACGTAAACATCCTCACTTCCATTCTGTAGTGAAGCCACAATAACTTCACCGGTAGCACCGTAATCTTTAATCATACGAAGATAATTTATACCAATATCGCGTTGATATTTGGGAATCCTTTTAAGTTCATCCTCCGAATTGCTCGGGACCAATACGAAAATTCGTACCCCACGAAACATGGCCTGACCAAGTTGAAAAAAGAGATCTGTGTCACGCGCAATATTGCTAGCGGAGGTGTTAGTGATTGCAAAAGCAGGTGGCCAATCAAAAGGAACAAAGTACTGATCTTCAATATATATATATGTTGTTGCATTTTTAATAGCGTTGAGATAGGAAGCCCAAATTGTAAACTCACCTCGTGGGGACCAAGAATAAGCGTTGTTTACAGTAATGCCATAGGTTCGAAGGACTTGTACGGAATGATTCCCTATCGATGGAGGATTGGAGACAGGGGTTGTGATGGAAGGTAATATCGAATAAATTCCTGGTTGGTCATTCCATCGCTCGCGAAATGCTAATTCCAAGTCTCTAACCACAGGTCCCTGAAGTAATACGCCGGTATCATGTGTGGGATTCCCTTGGAACTTTCCTCTTATAGCACGATTTGGGTTGGTGGCGAGATGATCGGGTTCATCCCAGCGTGATTTTGATAAGTCAATTGATCCAAGTAGTGCATTAAAAGAACCCTGTTGCTTCATCACTGTGTACTTAAAATGATTACTACCTACTGTCGGGAAGCGATCATCAAGCATAGTTATGACCCCATGGCCATTTAGCCAAGCCCAAGAGGGCACATTGAATTTTAGACATGTTGCATGATTAGAAAGTAGGACTCGAACAAAAACCCCATTCTCATCAGCTGCGTCCAGGATCATACGTGCATCACTTGTTTGGTCTGATTCACCCAAAGTTTTAACGTCTTCAAGCCGCCATGCCGAAAGGTATAATTCACTATTTGGTGCTCCATGAAGTGCAATCACGTTATCATGCCAAGATTTCATAAACGAACGTCCATCGATTAAAGGTGTTACAATATTTCCATCAGTGGAGATGTTGAGACTGTGGATGCCGCCCGGGTTTGTATGCCGTCGCCAGGGTACGCCATCAGGTGAGGTTCCATCCATTCCAATAAACCATTTAGTCTTGAGCTGTGTGAGTGTCGGCATAATAACAATTCTTAATTTAAATTGAATTAAATAGGCATTCTATGTCTATCGGTTTACTCCTTTTGTATCGTGGAATATTCGCACAAAAGAAACAGGGGCTATTCAAAACTTGGTCTGTTTTAAGATATCGCTGCTAGTCTTACGGGGCGATACCTTAGATTTACATTTCCGATGGAATTACGTACTTTCAATCGGTAGGTGTTGTCTTCAAACGTATTGGTTGTTCTGTGAATATAAGAAGTTGTCCCTGATCGAAGCCAATTAGAAATTGTATGGAAGCGGTCCTGAGAATCACGTCTTAATTCAATTAGAATACTTAAATCGGCGGACACTGAACCCCAATTTAATTGAACAGCAGATTCCCATAATTCACCAGGTATTGGGTTTTCTGACCATGGGTGCACATCCCCGAGGTGGTCTATTCGAATCCAAGTAATGGCTGTAATGTTTGGCGGTTCCGGTGAGGTCTGGTCGTAGGCAACGCCTTTAATTACCTGAGATGGTAAAGAAATATTGCCACCACTTCTATGTCCGTTTATTTGTTCGATCTGATCAACAGCCACTACACAATACCAAAAATCACTCAACCCAGGAACGGGTCTATCTGTCCATTGAACTGATGCCGGGCGCATTATTGGAATATCGCGCACTAGCAATGAAAAAACGTGGGTCATCAACCGAAGATCTCGTGTTGCTTCAGCGGTGGAGGCTCTGTAGACGCGGTATTCTGCGAGATCCGGTTCTCTGTTCGATGCCCAGCTGATTGTAATCTCCCGATCGCCACCTACTATTTTTGTGATTACAGGTGCTTTTGGAGGAGTTACGTTTGGCAGATAGACAGGTGGTCCTGAAAGACTAAGTTCACTTCGGTTTTGAGCACCATCTATATAGGCCGCCCGGTAAAAATATCGGTTTGTAGCTCTTCCATCCAGCGTGTCAATATAAGCGCGAAGGTCAGGCCTCAACTGATACCCGTAATCATTATCAGGACCTCGCTGATCTTCGTTCGCACGATCGTCGGGATCTAAAGATTGTATGGTAATTTGTGTAAAAGCCTGTTCACATCCGTCCAAACCAGCAAGCACCCGCAATTCATCGTTAGAAAGATTATGATAATAGGGCAACGCCTGCCGATATCCTGCTTCATCATATTGGGAAAAATTATTCAAAACATTTAGCTCATTAGTAACCTGGATACGTTTTGTTTCATCCCACCGTGGGTCATTCACAGGGAAATATTTAAGGTTGGTTGGGCTAAGAGGTATCCTATCCTTACGCGCTGCCCAGTCAATCCTAAAAAGTGTCTCATCTAAAGCACGAAAAATATGTGTTCTTAAGCCGGCTTGCCGCACCCAACGGTAGGTATAATATGAATGGCTATGATAATCGGCGGGGCTGGCATAGACCTTTTCAGAATCCGATGGGACGGGTACTGGTCGCTCCGGACGTTCCCGCCGGACACGAAAGATGGCGGCTGGTCCGCCAATCCGGCTCTCATTTCCGTATCGGTCGGTACCTCCCCAAAATCCACCAGCCCATCGTGCACTTTCTCCCCAGCGTGGTGGATCGTTCGTGTGTCTCTTATTGTCGGCAGCGCTTAACCCTATTTGTGCATAACGGATTGGTTCAGGCAACGAAGTAAGCAGAGGAACGCCCTCCTGAACAGGACCACTTGGATCTGGCAGGAACACTTCGTATTGGCGACCATCACCATCAGTTGCAGGGTGCCAATTATTGCTGTAAGACACTATATGAAATCGATCCTGCCATGTCATTGAGTTTCCATAGTCCACAAAAAGCCTGTGGCGCTCTGGTATAGAGATCGAGCAAGGTGCAGCGGTGGGGCGGATTTCATCCGAGGGTCCGATATTCTGGACACGCAGCCGCAACGGTGAAACAATTTCGCTTGAAAGGATCTGCCATCTGTCATTTCCACAGATAAGATAGGCTCCAGTGTATGCATCGGCAGGTTCAGCATTAACAATATCAGTGTCCACCACCGTAAATTGGGTACCTGCAGCTGTCGTAGTAATGATTCTCCCTAACAGAGCATTAAACCGGTCGGCCTTAAAGTAAATCCGGAATTCACGTGTATCCGGCGCCTGCAACTGTTGGTTTTGGCGCCAGCGCCATCGCACTCGCAATCCGATGAGGTTATTACGCTGCTGTTCATTAAGTGCCTGGTACCATGCTGCGGCATTAAGCGCAGACCACCAGGCACGGTAGGAATTGTCACGCAGCACTGTCGGATCATTAGGATCTAGAGCAAAAGCCTCAACTGCCGCAGGGATAGGCGGAGGTGTTTTGTCAAGCAAGCCAATAGCAAACTGATGTACCACCCTGTCCCCTTCAGGATCTATATAATACCAAGGTCGCGGTGTGGAAACAGGAGACCACTGAAACCATTGGGCAGGCGTGCTATTAGCACTATGACGGCCAAAGATGTCGACTCCGTTCACCTGATAGCTGTACCAGCCTTCCCTTAGGTTCGCGTCAATGAAGTATAATCGAAATGGTGGCCAATCAGGCGGGCGCTGTGGCGTCTCCAGGGATGGATGGCTAAGGCTGGCTATTAGCAGCGGGCGGTCTTTCGTTAGAGGTCTATACTCGTTCCTCGCTGGTGCTCGGTTTGGAACAGATATTCCATCATCCGCACGCCATATATGGTACATAATCGAATTTCTAGGAAGCAAAACGCCGTCCACTGATGTTGGCAATCGCCATCGCAAGCCGACACTGCCAGCATTATTAACCACGCTCGTCTCGATCGTGCCAGGTAAGGCAAAAGCGTTTACCTCATCTGGCGTGGGAAGAGCTGGGGCAGCCGATGAGTGAAGGTTAAAAGCAATGAATCCGTCAGCATTTGAATACCGGGATTGAATCCATGAATCCAAAACACGCATCGCATCTGTTCCAAGGCCGGTATTGTCTGCCAGAATCAGATAGTCATATGCCTGATTTGATACAACCCTCTGATCCACCCAGTACAAACCAATCATTTGGGCGATTGCAGGGTTCAGGGCAGCAAGCAGCACAATGTCCAGAGGTCGCAAATTAGGAATATGAGCAGTGCCACTTCGTGAACCAGGGGATTCCAATAAGACGGAGAATTCGTAAGAGAGATCGCCGTCCGTGATGCCAATATAGGGAACATTTAAGGTGAGGTTGTCCGTTGCGATTACATTTGTAACGGTATAGATCGGACGCTCTGAAATGGTAAATTCAATTCTTAACCTGTCGATATCGACGTAATTACGGTTTAGTCGGAGCCTGCTGGCAGAATTGACTTCGGCAATAATATATGACCGATCGTCACCCCGAATTGTCAACTCCATGCCGACCAGCCCAAGTCCCCATACAGTACCTACACCTGTCACTATCCCTGAACCTTGAAAAACTGATATCACACCTTGGGAGGTCCGGATCACCCTGAAACGAAGACCTTCTATCGCTGAGGTCCAATTGGTTCCATTTCCCATAACCGTTTGCGAACCACTTCTAACACTTACAGAACCGAGAGCGGCAAAAGGCTGCGGCAATAGACGGTCTACCATCGCACCTCCTGATTGTCCGTCGGCTACAAGTTGCGCGAGAAAATCGTGCAATTGCCCAAAGGGATCAGGCCCGAGGCTATATGCCCTCCCTATTGAAGTAATACCGTTATAATTTCGGTTTAGGACCATACGCGTAGAAGACAAAACCGTTAAGACCTGATAAGCAGCGTCATCTCCAGTTATTTGGAGGACATTGCCGGCCATATTTTGCTGCCAGTTAGTTCCCGAACCAACCACAACCGCTAATCCACGTATTGTCTCGACAGTACCATTATTGTGAACTGAACCAGGCGTAAATCGATTAAGACCTCCATAAGTTATTCGGGGGAAGGCGATATCACGGGCCAATGTGAGATTTTCTGAACCCAGGGAGCATGGATAATCTGGTGCCCTCACAGGAAGGCAGATGGCATGATTCAATCCTGCCACAGGCTCCCAGTTTTTATCCAATTCCTTTTCAATTGCCACATAGCAGAAATTTATAAGTGACACGGGGCCTTCAGTCAAAAGGACTTCTGTGATTAAATCAGCCTGCATATCAAAAGAGATCTGGTCCCCGACATCTCCATGTTTGTGTTGTGTTTCTAAAGGGATATCCCCCCAAAACGCAGTGATATCGATATCGGCAGTCTGCCTGAATCTCAGCGTTATTAAGATTCGTCTCGACTGGGCTTGAGGTGTGAATGTGAAACGCAGAAAGCTTCTGCCATCGAGATCGAGTTCAACCTCATTAGGATCCCGAAAGTCTTCGGTGAAAACAAGTGGCGTGTCGCTGGATATACGCGCAAAGGAAACGTCAAGGAAAAAACCAGGCCATGTCCCTGCAGAGATGTTATTACGGATCTCTCGGGTCAAACACTCCGGATCACCCGGGCGATGATTACGTCGATATAAGTAAAATCCATGCCATGGAAATCCAAGCAGTCGCGGGAAAGCCCACCGCAAGTGAATACCGTCTCTCAGCGGCGGTTGAATATTATTTAGGGGAGTATCTCCGCGAACTCCTAAGCCAACCATCACCAAGTTTCGTGATTGTAGGGCCATATACAATTATGTTCAAGTACGAAAAAAAAAATTTGGATAGAAAAAGGTCTCTTGCACCAACTCATAAATCCAGCTTTGTGGGCATGCTGGCTACTGGTCAAATATCATTTAAATAAACACAGTGGATCGAAAATTATCTTATTCCTGCACTAATGTATAAATAATTAAAATAATTTACAATACCTATTATCTTAAGAGATTTATTAGACAGCTTTGAGTATTTATATCCTTCCAAAAAACATTCAGGGGAAGATGAAAATCAAGATTTTTGTTTGCTATTGACGTCCAAACCCAGCTATGAATTAGTTGGAAATTCTTTCTTTTTTGTATTCCGTTATTTTTTTCAATATTTGTTATGAATCAAAACTTTTCAGAGATACTTATTTAATTAGTGATCTGCTGCTATAGTGACATAATTTGACCACGCACAATATTCTACTCCATACGTTTGCGATTATCTAATTGACTAAAAATTAATTTGACGGATTAATTTTATTCCAAAACTGATGCGGTAAATTTATTTTCTGTGACTTTAAAACATGAGGAAGAAAAGAGTAAGAGGGTTCTTATTAGTTGGAATTATGTTCCTTTCAAAACCTTCTTCAATCCCTATCAACGGTGTAGACTTACCCTTTTTGTAGCCTTCATAATTCACTAGTGACGGTAGGTGTTCACGTTCTGCTTGAGATTTAATCCTCGTTGCCATTTTAAAAGGTTGTGTAGAGGAAATGCTAGTTGTTGACATTAATTTGAGAGTTGATAAGTAATACTTTGTAATGGCTGGTCACTTTTTGCGCATTTGACTTGGGGCGGTTTTCAAATCTGCATTTTTCATCTAAGGACAATCTACATTGGAAGTCTGAATCTCGAATTTAAAACTTACCCGCCATAAGTTATATGCGCTGTTGCCTGCTGGCCATTTGGAAACGCTATTTCTGTTGGGTTAATTTTTCCATGAACAAGCTTTTGGCAGGCTCTCGAAGTCGTTGTATAAAGCCAAAAAAAAGTTTATACTTGAAGAAATTTCTTTTATTATCTTCTTTGTAAGTTGCTCCATTTCTATGATTCAGTATATCAGCAATAAATACTTGTCCGACACTAAATATTTCTTCTATTAATTTGTGATGATATCCATTATTAAAAAGCGATTCCATTTCCAGATAAAATGTCATATAATCAGGTATGCTTCCTGCTGAACATTTATCAAGCAATTTAGTAATCCCCTTAATGATTTCTCTTGCTTCATTTTCGTAAAGTGATTCTTGCTCTTTAGTCGGATTTAAGATTCGGTCAGTTATTTTTTCATACAAAGCAATGTTCTGGTCAGAAAACTTAACAAGATTATTATAGAATTCCTCATCTGGACAGATCTTCTTCAAATTTGCTCGAACATTATTGATTCTCTCTAAAAATGGAGGATGTGTATTTTCACCTTTTAAGCCAAATTTTTCAAGTGTAGAAAAAATCATTAAAGCAAGTTCAATTCCGAAATAAGTTATTTCATAATTGAATGAGGCTGTCAATTTTTCGTCCGGCATACAGCCCATACTTATTAATAACCCAAATCTATCAGCTTGAAATTCTTCGTCAGATGAGCCATGCTCTATTTTATAAATAATTTCAGATAGAGGAGAAGATTGCATTGAATCAAGATGGTGAATAATCACATGACCAAATTCGTGAGCCAAGAAGAAAAATTCAGCTTCTAGTGCCAAAATGTTTGCAAATAATATTTGCTTTTCATCTATTTGATAATTCGGACCGAAAGATTTTCCCTCTGTTTCCATAAACCACCAATAAATTTCTGCAATTTTCCTGCATGTTTCCTCGAATGAAATTAAAGAGCTTATATCCTCCCAATTTTCTTGAGGAGTTATATTATATCTTGTGGAATATGCCCTAACAACTCTGTATATAAAATCTCTTAAACCAGAATTAAATGTTACTGCACAGTTTATTTCGTCAATTATATGACAGTGCGCATTTGGTATTGGGTTGTTTAATTCACCTATTGCAAGATTGCCATTATTGCAAAGTTCTTTTATGATTACCGGAACTCTATAACCATTACTTTGAAATAAATACTGGGCGTAGTCTGTTTTTAAAAAATCAGATTTTACTTTTTCAATTTCAGATTCGTCCAGGTTCCCTTTTGCAAATTTGCTTTCAAAGTTTAGGTTACTCAAATCAATTTGAGGATATTTGGACTTCTCATTGCTAATAAATTCTAATGGTGTCATTTCGATTTATTCACTTTGTCTTTGAAGTTTAATAGTTATTCCTCCTTCTATACCTACATCTAATTTGCCAATTAAATCAATTCCTCCTGACGCATTAATTGCTAGATTCAACTCGATTTCATTGATTACAAACTTGCCTAATTTGGTCTCTTGCTTTTCAAGGACAGGTTTGAAACTTTCTAAAAAATCTTGTAAATTTTGTGCCAATTTCTCGCTGCTAATCTTGATTTCTTTTTCAGCTATTTTTTTGAAACTGGGTAAGCCAGCTTTTGTGTCAGGCTTTACTTCATTATATGAGGTAATCACTGTAATAAATTTTTCGTCCTTCATATTTGTTAGTTAAAAATTTATTGTGTCTTACAGGCTTGCAGGCACGTACGGGTATGAACACCGGTCATCATAGATCCACTATATGTTTATCACTAAGCTAATAAATTTTCGTTGATTTAAAAGCACTCAAGATCATTTAGGTACTAATGTTACGGATTGGTTGTTTGAAATTTTTGCCCGCCATTGGCAGGGTAAAATGAAAAGCAAGAGGGTAACATGCTAAAGCGATGTTACGGTATACAATATATATGCTTTATTGGAGGTTCTTAGTGTGTATAGTAAATTTCGTCAGCAATACGGGACCAGGATGTAGGTATTCACACGCATACGTCTTTTAGCTAAGTGTTACGAATGTCCAAATAAACGATGGAATGAATAAAATTTGTGCTCCTTTGAATTCATTTGATAATCCTTGTCTATATTTACAATGCGAAAGCGCCAAAACGCTGTTGAACATGTCCTATTGCATGTCCTATTTGGATAAAAATTGATATAATATATTGGTTTTCAAGGAGTTGTATTTTATAATTCAAATCCTGTCATCCCGACTTTACATTTTCATGTAGTTGCATAAAGCTGTTAATCTTTTGATTTTCAGCTTTTTGAGTTTTTAAGGGTATCACATGAAACCACATGAAACTAGCAGAAAACTAATCAAAGGTGTCAATATCGGGATTTTGAAACCATCCTAAATATTGTATCTTGAAGTAGCTTTTGAGGGTATTTACACTAGTGTTTTTACTTTCTAATTTTATTAATTAAAAGCTATGTATCATGTTAGAAAACAGCAGATTATCTATTCTTTTCTTTACTAGAAAACACGAGAATGAAAGCGATGCATTAAAGATTTATGCACGTGTTACTATCGACGGAAAAAGAGCCGAATTCAGTTTAAATCGGGATTTAAAAGCCAATTTATGGGATAAAAACCGTAAAAGAGGTAAGGGATATTCCAAATATGTACTCTCCCTAAACAAATATATTGGATCAGGTTTTTACAGGATTACATGAGGCAAATCGCCAACTTTTGGAAGAAGGTAAGACAATTACATCTTCCGTAGTAAAGGCCAGGTATCTTGGAGAAGATGAAGAAGAGGGCAAAACTTTGCTTGATTTGATCACTTATCATAATACTACCATGCATACGTCCCTAAAAGCAGGAACCATGAAAAATTACTTCATCACAGAACGTTGCATCAAAAGATTCCTAAAGGACGAATATAATATCGAAGACATTCCACTCAAAAAACTCGATTATCGCTTCATAGTCGATTATGAGCAGTATGTACGGAAGTACAAACCTTCAACTCGAACGGGTTGCACCAATAATGGCGCGATGAAGCATATGGAGCGCCTAAAAAAAATGTCAAGATTGGCCGTACGATTAGATTGGGTCGATAAAGACCCATTTGTAAACTTCAAACTGAAATTCAAAAAAACGGAACGCCAGTTTTTGACGGAACGAGAACTGAAACTTATCGAGGAAACCACTTTTAAGGTGCCGAGTTATGAGAAGATTAAAGACCTTTTTGTTTTTGCCTGCTATACAGGGCTGTCTTATATAGATGTAAAAGAACTGAAAGCTGACCATTTGGTCATTGGTCTTGATGGCGGAGACTGGCTATATACTAAAAGGACAAAGACTGATGAACCATTAAAAATTCCATTGTTGCCAAAAGCCAAGGAAATCCTGGAGAAATATCAAGAGGATGCCAATATCATAGCCAATGAAAAACTGTTGCCCATTTATAGCAATCATATGATTAATAGAACATTGAAGGATATTGCCGAGGCCTGTGGCATTCGGAAAAATTTGACCTTTCATGTGGCACGGCATACTTTTGCCACCGCTATTACACTGTCCAACGGCGTGCCGATTGAAACAGTTTCTAAGCTATTAGGGCATACAAAACTTTCCACCACGCAAATCTACGCCAAGGTGGTAGAGAAAAAGATTGGGGAGGATATGAGGAATCTGAGTGTTCATCTTGCGGCAAAAGGTAACTAACTCGTAAAAATTAAAAATCAAGATTTAGGAAATTTCCTATATTTATTGTTCTAACTAACAAACCAACATTGCCAACCATTCCAATTCTAAATGACTTTTTCTCAAACCACCGTTATTCCTGATAATCAAGAGCAAGGTAATAATTATGCCATCTCAAATGCTGATGTTTATATACGGGATGGGCCATCTAGCCAGTATTATGCAATTGGGGTTATAAATAAAGGGGATACTGTTTTAATTTTGGAATCAAGTAAATCCATTTGGAGTAAAATTCAGTACAAAGACGTTACAAGATACACCTCGAGAAAATTTCTTGAAAATATTGAAATTGAGACATCTCAATTAGTAACCTCCCAAACATCTCCTGAACCCTTGAAAGAAGAGCCTAGCAAAAGTAATTTCTATATAGGAACTGCGTTGCTATTTTTTATTTTTTTTTAATCATTTTCTTGATTCAAAATTCTGGAAAGCAGAATAAAAGTAAATCTACAGCGTCGTTATTGGCTCTTTTCGGCAGCACTTTTGGGCTTCATAGGTTTTATTTAGGCCAAGTTGGCAAGGGAATATTATCAATACTATTTCTCTGGACTTTTGTCCCAACACTCATAGGTGTTATCGATTTCCTTTACTTTTTAGTAATCGGAGAAGCAAAATTTGATGCAAAGTATAACAAACAAAAAAATACTGATAGTCAAATTTCACGGAAAAGTCAAGCTATTGTGGAAAATGAAAACGTAACGATTTCTATGAATAAACCTTCATTGGACAATACTAATTCTGTCCTTAAAGAAGCAAAGATTAAAAATACAAGTTTCTCTATCACGAATTCAAGGGTAAGTGAAGTAGCAAAAGATGTATTTATTGAGCCTGCCAATGACGACATAATTGATATAAACAAGGAAGATATAAATCTTAAGATAGAATCAGAGAGGTTTGAAGAAGTTCCATACTGGCCACATCAATATGTATATTCTTATGAAGCGATTAATTCAGCGTCCAACAGTCATAGGAAATTTTTCGAACGCTATAAATCAAACTTTCATAATGGGAATCTATTAGATATAAGAGGAAACACTAATTATGCTTTTGTACTCTACTTTGACCTTCTAAGGGAATTCAATAAACATCAGGATATTCAGAAACTTGAAAAACAACTTTTGTTCCTTGGAAAATCATGCCCAAAAACTAAATCATACGGTCTGTATGCCCTAATTGATATTTTAAGATCTAAGAGTGATTATAACTCATTAGAATTACTCAAAAAATTAGAGGATCCTACTTATCAGTTCGAAGCAGGTTATTCAGATTATGATCCAAACGCTTATAAACTTGGTACACAGTATAAATCAAAATTAGACTTAAATAAAAATGAAGTAGAACTTTTAAACAAATTCTACAACCCGTCAAATGTGTTTAACTCTGTTGAAGGTTGCTGTGTTGCAATTATAGAGCAATACTTAAAGATGATAAGTGCTGTTGAAAATGATCTCATAGGAAGAAGCAGTAGTTTAAATAAAGAAATCAGTCAGCTTCAAATGTTGGTTAAAGAACATTTTCATGTTGGAGATAATTTTTATGAATTGAGATATATTAATGAACGCGTTGAATCTGAAACCTTCTTGACCATATTTAAAAGGGTAGAGAATTCTGTTAGGACAGCTTTTGATCATAAACGTAAAATTTCTGATGTATTTCCTTATTCCGAAAACAAATTAAATGAGGAATTTGAAGAAAGAATTGGAGGAATTCTGGATAAGGAAATCTCTGCACAGCAACCAAACATGAAGAAACCGGATGTACCAACCCAGATTCAATTAAATTCTCAAAATGTCAATAGATGGAAATTCGAATTTGATGTTTTGAAAGAGGCTTTAAAAAATGAAAAATTAGAAAAATTTTACGATGGTATTGACCATTTGGAAGAAGTAAATCAAAAAAATTCGAACATAGAACATATCTTTTACGAGGCTTCAAAGACAATCGCCAAATATAACAAAACTCAGGCCTTGAAGTATTATGCAAAATATATTAGTTATGACCTCAATTCTGATAAAATCCACAATAAGCAATTAACTAAAACAGTTCAGAAATCCTTATTTAAGTCAGAAAGCCAAGTAGTTAGTTTTAGGCAAATTATTCAAGAATTATTTGATAATAATAATCTTGAACAGGTGTTAAATAAGCTGGATGATTTTTACAAACCTGTAAGAAAGAAAATCGTATTGAATAAAAATGAGATACAAGAAGCCGAAAATAAACACTCTACAACAGTAGATATACTAAATAAGTATCTGGTAAATGATGACAGTGGTACGGAAGAAGTAAATTTACTAGATTCTGAAGAGGAGTTATCCATTTCATTTAACCCCAATGGTACAGAGCAATCAAAATTCATAGATAACCTCAGATTGAACAAAAATCAAGAGGAATTACTGCTTACAATTGCTCAAAATGAATTCTCTATTTTTCAACATGAAGTGGAAAAAATAGCTTTAAAAAATGGAATACTAAAAAATCAGTTGATTGATAGTATTAATGAGGTATGCTTCGATTTTCTTGAAGGAGAAGTTTTGATTGAAGAGGACGAAGAATACTATATTATCGAAAAATCATACTACCAAGAAATTATAAAAGAGTAAATAATGGCATTGAGAATTAAAACTAAAGAAGCTAAAGCAATTATAAACTCCTTATCTGGAGGTGTGGTTCCAAGAATAGGAGTCCAACATATTACGGTAGGTAGAAAACCAGAAATAGAGGCTTTTACTTCTGCGCTGGATGACGTAAAAAATGGCCATAGCATGTGTAAATTCTGGATTGGCGACTTCGGTTCCGGCAAATCCTTTATGTTACATCTATTGAATACAGTTGCAACTAAGCAGAAATTTGTAGTTGCTAATGCTGATTTTACTCCTGACAATCGTCTTTACTCCAATGATGGTAAGGCGGTAGCCCTTTACAGCGCAATAATGGATAATATTGCAATTCAAACAAAACCAGAAGGTGGGGCTCTTCCGACCTTACTAGATAAGTGGATTGAACAAGAAGTCTTAACTACAGCTCATGAGAACGATATACCAGTTACCGAAATAAGAGATGAAAAATATTTCAATCTTATCCAAAAAAAATTGATGCAAACCGTAAATGAGGTAACCGAAACTGGCGGGTTTGATTTCGGTGTGGTAATTATAAGGTACTATGAGGGATATATCAGTGGGGATGATTATTTAAAGCGAAGCGCTTTGAAATGGTTGAAGGGGGAATATAGTACCAAGACAGAAGCGCGACAAGATTTAGGAGTGCGGGAAATAATAAATGATACCAACTTTTATGACATGCTGAAAAATTTCTGTAGACTTTTTGTAAGTATTGGTTATAATGGATTCATGATTAATTTGGATGAGGCAATCAACTTGTACAAAATATCAACCTCCCCCACAAGAGCGAAGAACTACGAGAAGATATTATCTATTTTCAACGATTGCTTTCAAGGGAAGGTCGGCAATCTATTTATAAACTTCGCCGGGACCAAGGAATTTTTAGAAAACGAGAGACGCGGTTTATTTAGTTATGATGCCTTAAAAACGAGATTGGAAACTAATAAGTTTGAAACCAGAGAGTTTAGAGATTTTTCTCAGCCAGTTATTAAGTTGCAACCGCTAGATCACAATGAAATTTTTGTTCTTTTAAAAAAATTAAAGGAAATATATGACTTCAACTATGAGACCGAAATTGATATTGGAGATAATGATATTCAGATGTACATGGAAGATATGTTCAACAAGCCTGGTGCTGACGAATTTCTAACTCCTAGGGAAGTTATTCGTGATTTTCTGAACATATTGAGTCTATTAAGGCAAAATCCATCTGCAGACAAATCTAATCTTATCTCTGAGATAAACATTAAGGATGAAAGGCCAAAAGAGTTGGATATAGATTCTATTCAAGAATTCTAATGGCCTACAAACTTCTATCCGAGCCAATTAGAAAATACATCCGAGACAAAAGATGGGAAAAACTGCGACCGATTCAAGGAGCGGCAATTACAAGAATATTGTCTACGGATAATAATTATATTCTAGCGTCGCACACCGCATCAGGAAAAACAGAAGCGGCTTTTTTGCCCATTCTTTCAAAAATTGATTTTACTGAACACGGAGTTCAGGTTTTATATATCTCACCACTGATTGCCCTTATAAATGACCAATTTCAGAGAGTCGAAGACCTTTGTAAAAATCTGGAAATTGATGTTACTAAATGGCATGGCGAAGCCAAAAGATCTTTAAAAAAGAAATTGTTGAACAATCCAAATGGCATAGTTTTAATTACCCCCGAATCGATTGAAGCAATGTTTGTCAACGCCCCGTATAATGTAAATAAACTTTTTTGTAATCTTAAATATATTGTAGTTGATGAAATACACTCTTTTCTAGGAGTTGATAGGGGTATTCAATTAATGTCTTTGATTTCTAGGATTCAATCAGAATCAAGTAAAAGAATTGTAATTATTGGTCTTTCTGCAACAATTGGTAAAGATAATTACTTGGAGGTTAAAAAGATTACCGGAAATAGTGAATATACTAAGGTTTTGGTGGATACTGCAAAGAAAGAAACCGAAGCAAATTTCAAATTTTTTGAAACTAAAACAAAGGAATTTTCTTTGGAACTTATTAAAGATCTTTACTTGGAAACTCTAGATAAAAAAGCCTTGGTCTTTCCTAATAGTAGGGCTAAAACCGAAGAAATAGCTGTCAAACTAAATAGAATTTCTAAAAAATTGAATGGGCATTCAAACTATTTCTCACATCACTCTTCTGTGGATAAAGAAATAAGGGAGGATGTTGAACATTTTGCCAAAAACAATGAGCGATTCAATTTTTGTATTTCTTGTACATCTACTTTAGAACTTGGAATAGATATTGGCAGTGTGGATAAGATAATTCAAATTGATTCGACACACTCTGTTGCTTCCCTAGTGCAGAGAATTGGACGTAGTGGTAGAAAAGAAGGAGAAAAAAGCAATGTAACAATTTACGCAACAAATGAATGGAGTTTTTTACAAGCCCTTGCTTGCTGGCGACTTTATCAAAATGATTTTCTAGAGCCGCTCACTATTTCCCAAAAGCCTTACGATCTTTTACTGCATCAACTGCTTTCTCTGGTTAAACAAAAGTCTGGGTTAAAGAAAAGCACAATAATTGGGAAGATAAAAAGTAATCCGGCATTTGTGTATGTTGAAGAAGTCGACATTTCAATAATCCTTGAAAACTCAATAAAGGAAGATTATTTAGAAGAAATCCAAAGTGAAGTTATTTTAGGGCTTGAGGGCGAGAAAATTGTGAATTCGCGAGAATTTTATAGTGTTTTTAGAACAGAGGAAGATTTTAAAGTTATCAGTTCAGGTCGGAAAATAGGTCAACTTCCGTTTTCACCCCAGATAAAATTAAATGAGAACATTTTACTGGCTGCAAAAATTTGGAAAATCATAGATATTGATTTTGATGGAAAAAAAATCGAAGTTGTAGCTGCCAAGGACGGAAAATCTCCCATTTTTTCTGGAACTGGGGGCGAGGTACATCCTGAGGTCAGAAAGGAAATGCTAAGGATCTTAAAAAGTAGTGAGCAATATTCAGAATTGGATGAAATTAGCAAGTCTATTTTGGCTCGACAGCGTTTTGATTTTAAGAATTTTAAGATTGAAAATTTTGAGTACGATAGGCCTCTTATTGTGAAAGGAAATAAGTTAATATGGTATACTTTCACGGGCACAAGGATCAATAGAAGTATCAAATATATCTTACAACAATTTGATGTTGAGGTCATAGATAATGAAAGTAATAGTACGCTCGAATTGGGACTTAATTATCAGGATTTAAAAAAATTGCTAAAATCTACCGATTTAAAAAATTTGGACCTTGACATCAGTCTTGAAGAAAAATTGAATGAAAATGAGGCGTTTTTAAATTTTTCAAAGTGGGGTTTATTTCTCCCAATGCAGTTTAAAATCGCAATACTCAAAGAGCGATATTTCGATTTTCCTGGAGCATTTATTATGATGAAGGAAGTCAAATTTCACGAATTGGCTTAGTTCTCTATTCAAAAAACCTTTTTGGGTATATCTTCATTCAATAATTCAACTAAATGCTCATAGAGCATGACCATTGCTAAAGTGTCCAATTCACAATATTTCAATAGAGCGTTTTCAAGTTCCTTCCTTTCCGGTTCTTCCATATCGGTATATTGAAGCTTTCCATAAGCGGTCAAGGCAGCCCCTCCATTAGCAATATCTTCAATTTCTGATAAGGTATTTTCAATTTGTTCCTCGTTCCAATCCTCGAAAATAGGGGGTAAGAGGTTATACGGATTCTTAACCTGCCCGTTTTCAAAGTTCAACCAAATGATTTGAGTTGAAAAGTTCTTACTCGTTAGATTTATTTGGTCGATGGGTTTTGAATATTTCTCTTGCAATAGTTTACTTGAATTTAATGCAGCTGGCAGCACATCTTTCAATGAATTCGACCCCTTGGTCAAAGGATTGTAATAATATTTTTTCTCTATATCCCATAAATCAACCATATCCCGTTTCCCTTTCCAATTAAAAGCACTGTTGCTTGTAGAGTGGGATATAGTTTCGATAAAAGTCATTAATTCATTTTTATCGCTTTCACTTGAGTTATATAGCTGAACATATATTGCATTTAAAATAGTGTTTTCATGGTTGGAGTATTTAAATATTGTTCCATTGTCATAACTAAGAGCCTTTTTTAAGGCTCTTAAAAATTCAAAATTGGGAAAGACACCTGGTTTACCATTTAAATACTCCGTCGCATGGTCAATAGTTCCATCTTCATTGTAAATATGGTGTGAAAATTGAAAAGCTATTTGTTCATAGGGTCTCATATCCTTACCAAACGGAAGGGCAACCGCACTTGTCTCAAAATCGATAAAATGAAGTGGAAAATTCCATGTCTTCATCTCATTTCTTAGCCCATATTCATCCACATAAATAGTGTTATCCTCATTTACGGCTTTTTCAATTTGTAACCATTGCCGATGGGATGTTGTTAGTTTTTCTGGATCTTCTTTTAATCCAATCATATCCTCAGTTAGTTCGTTCTTGAAAAAAATACCATTATCGAAAAGTTTTGCACCTTTAGTAAAAAAATAGACATCAAAAATATTAGGTTTTTCAAAATCAGCCTCGGTCCAGTTGTGTTGTTTTCTAAAACATTCCTTGAAGCCTGACTTTAAGCTTCTAGGGTTTTCATCACCTGAATAGTTGAATTCACAATTCTTGCAGGCCATGTAGGATGTAGGCCAATTAGCATATTCATCGATTCGATAAAGATTTTTGAATAGTTCAATCGATTCTAGAAAACTCAGCTCATTTTTGTTAAATACATTTGATTCAATATCATTAATGATTTTAGTAACATTTTTTAAGCCGAGTACGGTAGTTCCTGTTTCTTCTATGGTAGAAACTTTCTTGGTTATGCCAGTACGTTTATCTTCTCTCTTAGTAATCCTAAATAATTGGTTTAAGCCGTCAATGCTTGTTCGCTTTGATTTATCGGCCATCATAATATATGAATCAATTATCCAATCAGGATAACAAAGCTGAATAACATATTTCTGAAAAGCGACATCAAACAAATAAGGTTTCCATTTACTGTTCATTCCGCCCCTCTTACCAATAAAAAGATATTCGTTATCTGGATTGAATGACTTGGATTTTACTTCTATTAGTTGAATTTGGTTTCCTCTTTTAACTAAAATATCGGTTCTGATGAACAATCCACCATATAGAAAAGCAGCCTCGTAAATAACTACATTTTCTTTCTTTAATAATTCTTGTGTTTTTTTCCACAACGATTCATATTCCCATGCATTATCATCAAGCAAAATTCCATTTGGAAAATGCATTCTGGCTAATTCCTCAACTTGGAATCCGCCCTGCGCCAAGGCCTCTAAGAAAGGGTCTTCTTTTTTGGAATTAGCGTATTCCTTTTTATTCGTGTAAAAAAGTTTATTTGGGCATTCAAGCCCTAATTTAAATCTGGATTTTGTAAGTAATCTCATTTTGATTTTTTAGGTAGTGGAGTTATTACTTTTTTTTTAAAATATTCCACATTTGAACAGTTGCCATGTTTTTCGAATCAAATTTTAGAGCCAGTTCACCAATTAATGATATACAAAGCATTGAATTTAATGCTTTTTGCTTATTTGCGAAGCGAGAAAGATGCCGGCTACTATTAAAATATTTCGGCAATCTTTTCTTCAAAGCCCCTGCGGAAGTCGAAAAACCCTTCCACTCCAATCCTCCCCATGCGGACACGCTTCGCCGGTCTGCAAGGTAAGTCTTTCCGTTCCGGTTTTTCCGACCCCCTCGGTGCCGCGCGAAAGAACAAGCGGCGAAAAGGCCGCTTGACCTTTCTTCTCCCTACCCACAAAAATTTGGCACACCTCTGTCCAATTTATGAGCCATGACATCGAAAATACAAAAGTGTATTAATTCTTTTAACTATCTTGAAATCAAGCATTAGGATAGTGAAAAAGATAATCGACAATATCGCGGATTGGCTGGTGGCCCTTAACGAAAAGAAAGCCAAGGTCAACGAGGATTATGCCACCTTTATGAAAAGGGGGAAAAACAATCTTATAGCTGTGTTGGTTCTTTTCGGGATATTCTTTTTTTACATGTCATTCGACCTTTACAGGGATTATGGAAAATTATGGCTTGCGCTTATTCCGATAGTTCTGTTCGCCGTTGTTGTATTCAGTGTTTTAATATCGGATGCCTATAAGGACAAACTAAGAAAACAATACAAGGTTACTCCCATGAGACTTGTCGGTTTCAATATGGATTTTAACGTGCATATCCTTAGGAGGATATATAATTCATTGACGAGCTATGAATTCTTGGATGAAAACCTGAACCAGTTCGAACATTTCTATAACGTGCTCGTCTACGATTTCGATGACCATGAATCCGTTCTGCATTTTAACTGTACACAGGCCGAGCTGAAGTACATATTGGAAAAATTCAAGCCGTTCAAAAGAGGACTACATCTATCAACTTTTGAACGCTCCGAGAAAATCTACAATAAAGGCGAGTTGATTTCCGCTAAGAAGCTTTCAAAAAGTTATAATAAAAACCCCTTAACAAGAGAAACTGAAGAACTTATAGACTCGTTCTTCGACTTTTTGGGGGATATTTAAAAAATCTTAGGGGGAGATTTCCCCTTTTTGCCCTTCCATCTGCTTTCATCCATTTACATTGCATCGCACATTTGTAACACATGCAGCCGCTTTTAAGGCTGCTTTTAAAGCTTGTAATTATGGAAACTGAAAAAGATATGATAGAACTCCTAAAGGATATCAAGGGGCTTCTTTCCCATCAGAAAAAAGTGATGAACGTGGATGATCTTGTAGCCTATACGGGACTCTCAAAAAGCAAGATCTACAAACTCACCCAATTGCGATTGATTCCCATGGGCGGTAACAAGCACATCCGCCAAAAATTCTTCGACAAGGACATTATCGATGCCTGGCTATTGGGCGAACCGAATCTATCCGATGATTATTTGGATAGGCAATTCGATAAAAAATTTACTCCTAAAAAGAAAAAATAATTCAATACCGATACCAATTTTTAATCGAGAAAATGATTAAGAATTATATATGAATACCGAAATACTAAAAATGAAAATATTACTCAATTATTAATAGTAAGTAGTTATTTCGAGATGTGTCATTGTCATGACAAATCTCGCTTTTGCTCCCGATGGGTCGCAAAAGAATAGGAACTGGTAATTGAGTTTTCGATGTATGATTGAAAAGAGGGTTTTGGTCATGATGATTTTAAAATCTATTTGTGATAGACCATAGAAATATTAAAAGTGAAAAAAGAGTTCGTACAGTTCAGGTGTTCCATTTATGAGAAGAAACTGCTCAGGGTTAAGGCCGATAGGAGCGGACTTTCCATAAGCGAATATTGTCGCCGTGCGGCTTTTGACGATAGGATTATTGAGCGTCTTACCAAAGAACAAATAGAGATGTACAAGATGTTGACCAAGTACGAGAGCAACTTTAAGCGCATCGGCAACATGTACCGAAAACGCAACCCAAAATTGGCCGATGAAGTGGTGCAATTGGCAAATGAGATACGCAAACACCTTTTAAGTTTCAGAAAATGATAGGCCTGGGAAAATCCATATCGCATACAGGGGCTTCCATGGGCTATGGATGGGACCAAGAAAAGGAAGCAGAAGTGGTCTATCGGCAGCATCTGTCCGGGGACAACCCAAAGGAGATTACCCAGGAATTCAAAATCATACAATTGCAAAACCATAAATGCAAAAAGAACACGCTGAGTTTTGTGTTAAGCCCCACCATAGAGGATGGCCGGGAATTGAAGCAAAAGGAACTAAGGGAAATAACGGAACGATTCGTCAAGGAAATGAAACTACAGGAGCGACAGGCCATTGCATTCGTGCATCGGAACATGAGCCACGTACATATCCATTTGTACGTGAACCGGATAAGCTTTCAAGGAAAAGCCTATAAGGACAACTATATCGGAAAACGGAGCCAACTCGCCGCAGAAAATGTGGCAAGGCAAATGGGCCTGACAACGGTCAGGGAAGTCCAACAACAAAAATTGGAGAAGGTAAAAGATATACGGGCAGAGATCAAGGGGATACATGAAAAGGTCATAACGGAGATGAGACCGAAGGATTTTGACCAGTATATCAAATATATGAAACAGAATAAAGTAGAAGTGATACCAAGTATCAACAAGCAGAACCGACTTCAGGGGTTTCGTTTCGAGTACAAAGGAGAAAGCCTAAAAGGAAGCCATGTTCACCGCTCAATGTCCATGGGACGCATAGCTGAGCAGATAGGGTTTGAGAGAACGGTAGCCCAAAAAATAGCTAAGGACAATACAATGAACCTGCTTGGAAAGACCGTAGGGGTATCGCCGAACTTGGCGGCGAACCTAGCGAAGAAGGCCTTCAAATTGGCCGTCAAAAAATCGATTGGATTGGGAATGGAAATATAATAGTATGGCAAAGCTGGACGAAATCATGGAGGTGCTTACCCAAGAAATATCAGGGTTCAACAGTTCCATCGGCAAACTGGAAGAACTTTCCGAAAAGTTCAATGACCTGAAAATACAGGGAGACACATCGCACATGGAATTTCAATTGCGGGAATTCTTAAAGTCGCAAAAGGGTATGGTTGATTCCTATGAAAATCGCATTGAGGAAGTCCTCAAAAAAATAGAAAAATCAAGATGGACCCCCAAATGGGAGGGCATAATGCTATATATCGTCATGTTTGCAAATACCATTGCATTCAGTTATCTCGGCTACTATTTTATCAACTACGAGCAGAAAATGGAGAGAGCGGTTCTGAAAAGCAAGCAAGAAGGCCTTGGCAGGGCAAGGGGCTATTTCGACGACCATCCAATCATCTTTAAAGATTTTGAGAAGTGGAAAAAAAAACAAGATAGCGTGCCAAATCGAGAGTAGGTTGCACCCTATCCGGTTTTTGCTGATCCGCCAAAGGCGGACAGGCGCTAATCTGCCGGAATCGCTACAAAAACCGGACAGGATCCACGCGCAAAGTTTTGAGGTAAGATTTGGGAAAAGAAATTTCTTATACTACCGGAACTACTTAAACAGCCAAAAAAAATCTTGAATTTTATTGTGCCAGCAATTTTCTATATACTTCTTAAGTTTGATTCTCTTTATTAGCAGTTCCCTATAAAGTTTTACAAATTCCAAAGAAGTCTCATAGTATTGGTTTCTAGCCGAAGAGATTCTTCTTAAGAACTAATTTTAAGCTTATATCCTTTTCCGCGTATAACAACAATTTTGAGATTCGGATCAACTTCCAGTTTTTTTCTGAGTTTTGATATGAACATATCCAGACTACGCCCTACAATAACACCTTCATCTTCCCATATCTCCTTTTGCAACTGGCTTCTCTCAATAGTTTCGTTAGGAAACAATGCGAAGCTCTGTAGTACTCGTGTTTCAGTTCTGGTCAAGTTTATAATTTTTTCGTTTATTATCAGCTTCCGATTCTTCGCATCGAATAACACCGAGCCCAAAGTGAACATATTGGCAGATAAGGATTTTCGCGCTTTAACTGATCTCAAAAAAATAAAACCCACAAAAGCTAAAAGTGGAAGACTGCCCAGAATATATCCATTCTTTGCTATTATTATTCCTATCGGTTTGAATTTAATATTGATCATGTAACATGCTCTGGGCTGTTCTCTTCCGATGCATGCTACAATATCCTCTTTTTTATTTTGCGATATAGCGTAACCATAGGCTATACTTGAGTTGCCACAGTTAAGAACATTAACTACATAGTCACGCGTTAGTGGGTCTTTGGCCAACAAACGCCTGGTAGTATTTACCAGGGAATCCGGTTGAAAAGTAAGATCATTCTCGAACCTGATCTGGTATTCATTTTCGGCTATCTTTTTTATCGGAAGCACTCTTGAAGTATTGTCGCCCGACTGTAAAAGTAGTTCATGTCCGATCCGGCGGAGTAAAACTTCCCTTCTGGAGATATTGAAATCGTCACCATCCTCCATACTGAAAGCCACGCAGATTACTGAAATAAACGAAATTAATATCAATCCGAACAGGTATTTGCGTTTCCCGGAGAAGAGATTTCGGCTGTTAGACATACTATTTACGATTTATTTACAAAGGTTACATTTTTATTTACAATCAGGATCCTTCTGACGGAAGATATCAAAGTAGATTCGCTGAATCAAATAATTGTAAGGTAATAAAAACGATAAAATGATAAAATACTTTCTCGTCCATACTTTATTCTTGATGTTTGTTTTTCACACCTCTTGTGGACAAAACCAAACGAAGGTACCAAAAGAAAATATTAACCCGATAGCTATCAAGTCCGAAATCAAAGACTCAATCACTACAAACGTTTGGGATATCAAGCAAGATAGAAATGGGAACATTTGGTTTGCAGCAGATGATGGTGTTTATCGATACGATGGAAAATCGTTTACTAATATCACAGGTAAACTGATCTCAGTCCCCATTTTTTCTATTTTAGAAGATAGAAAAGGAAATTTTTGGTTCGGTACCTATGGCTCAGGTGCTTATTATTACGATGGGAAATCCTTTCAAAATTTTACAACTCGGGATGGGCTTGCAAATAATTCGGTTATGCCTATTTATGAAGATAAAGCTGGCATTATTTGGCTTGGCACTGGAGGAGGAGTGAGCCGTTATGATGGGAAATCGTTTCGAAATTTTAGAACCAGGGATGGCTTGACCAATAATGATGTTCATGCTATCGTTCAAGACAAAACGGGGAGAATTTGGTTTGGCACACGGGGTGATATAACCATTTATGATGGAAAAACATTTACCACTCTTACCGATAAAGACGGCAAAACTTTCAGGAACGTATGGGCTATAATAAAAGACAAAAAAGACAATATCTGGTTCGGTGCCGATGGGCTTTGGCGCTATGACGGCAGTGCCTTTACCCAAATTGATCAGGTGGGTGCTGGTGTTATAATCAAAGATAAAAAGGGAAATGTCCTGACTAGTATAGGTGGCCCTATTTTTCTTTTTGATGAACAGTCATTGTCTGATAAAAAGCCACATGTAACAATAATAAAGACAAAATATGAAGGGCGTAGAAATCTGCCTTTTGGGATGTTAGGGGCTGATGATGGAAGTATTTGGATTGGAACTGACCGTTATAGTTATGATGGAAAGACCCTCACGATGTCAAAGTAAATTCGCTAAATTAATTCTAATAGGATATGAAAAATAAAAGGAATGTTTTGTACAGCCTGATCATTATACTCGCAGGAGTACTCAATTTTGCCGTACAGGCCCAACAAAAAAATGGCGTTCATCGCGCTAACTTTTCTGGCGAATGGAAATCCAAAGAGTCGATAAGTATGGGCGGAAATATTGTTTGCTCATATGATGAGGGTGATCGTATGCTCTCTAAAACAATGAAAATAGCAGAGCAGGCAGATTTTCTAACCATAGAAGTACCAAATCCGTCTCCTGGCGCAGCGCTGGCTCCAAGCCAGGAGAAACTGGCCTTCGACGGTAAAGAAAGCGAAATTAATCATGGCCGGGAAAGAGGAAAGAAGTTTACCGTAAAGTTGTCAGCTGATGGACAAACTATGACTGTTAACTCAATTGTACACCTGATGACTGCCGTTCCTGTTAGTATAAATACTCAGAAACAACAATTTGTTTACGTAACAGAGGTTTGGAAGTTGAGCAATGATGGCAAGACTATTTCTGTTCAGGCCAATGCAAAATCAACCTTATTCGGCGGCGAGCGTTCCTGGAAGACCGTATTCGATAAAGTCCGTTAGTATTCAAAGACTTTTTTTGTGCAAGCCCGACTTAGCACTTTGGCTTCGCTCAGGGCAAGTGGCAGAACCTTACTAAGGTGTCGCAGAGGGGGGGCTTATTCAATAATCGAAGATAAAAAAGGAAACATCTGGACTACTGGTGCGGTAAATCCTAATGGGAACGTCTGGGCACTTTTACGTTATGATGCAAAGTCCTTGTACAATAAAATGTCCACTGCAACAGAAATAATGTGTATAGCTAATTTAAAATCGTTTGTCAATTATGAGAAAAATCAGCGTAGCAATCCTAATGTTCCATTGCCTTGCAGCCGTCACCGCACAACAGCGTTATTCTAAAGCCGTAAACAAACAGATCGCCCGGGTGGAAACCACCCTATCAGGAGGCATGGTTATCGACGGTAAACTGTATACCCTTGCTGAAAGGATGAAGCATTACAACGTGGCGGGATTAAGTGTCGCCGTTATTGACAATTACCAGGTTGTGTGGGCCAAAGGGTATGGCTATGCTGACAAAAAAGAAGGCAGGAAAGTAACTGCTAATACGATGTTTGAACCCGGATCGATCAGTAAATCACTAAACGCCGTTGGTATCTTACAGCTGGCGCAGCAGGGAACGCTGGATCTCTATCAGGACATTAACCAGTACCTGGTCAACTGGAAATTCCCTTATGACACCGTGTCCCATGGCAAGAAAATTACAACCGCCCAGTTGCTCAGCCACACCGCAGGCTTGGGGATTCATGGTTTTCCTGGTTACCACAGGGATAGTGCAATCGCATCGGTAACCAATATTCTGGACGGCCGGGCACCTTCCAATACAGAAGCCGTACGATCGGTAACAGAGCCGGGTATAGAACCCCGCTATTCCGGCGGCGGCATCCTTATAACGCAACAAATGCTTATCGATATTACGAAGCAACGATATGAGGAATATATGTATGAGCATATATTCCGGCCACTGGGAATGAACAACAGTTCTTTTAGTCAGCCTCCTTCAGTCGCCCAAAGCAAAAATCTCGCAACAGGATATAAAACCAACGGCAATGAAGTGCCGGGAAAGTATTTTGTATACCCGGAAAAAGCTGCAGCCGGATTATGGACTACACCCACAGATATATGCAAATACATTCTTGAAATGCAGCAGGCCTACCAGGGAAAATCATCAAAAGTTTTGAACCAAGAAATGGTGAAATTGCATTTAACGCCCTACAAGTATGATGTCGCGTTGGGCACATACATACAGGACAGGAATGGCGAGAAATACTTTGTTCATTCGGCGAGTAACGAGGGATTCACGGGTTATTTCCTTGGCGGACTCACCAATGGAAAAGGAGTGGCTTTGTTTGTGAATTCCGAAGATGGTCACGTTTTACTGGAGTTACTCAACAGCATAGCGCTGGTATACAACTGGGAAGGTTTTTCAAAGCCCGAGCAAATAACCACTGTACCAGTAAACGATACACTCACCTCAAAGTACATCGGCGAATATATACTAGACGGATTTTTGTCAGAAATAAAAAAAGAAAAAGACGGGCTTTACTTGTGGACCGATGGCATCAGCAGCAAAATGTATTTTACGTCGTCAACCGATTTTCGCAACATCGAATTAGGGGGCACAAAGACTTTTACTTTCGATAAGGCCGGGACGGTAACCGGTTATTCGAATACGATTAATGGCCGGCTGCGTGCAACTGGACAAAAGATAACCACTTTAGATACACTGAAACCGAGACCCGGGCAATTGGGTATTTTGGGTCGTCATTTACTGGATACTAAAAATTACGACAAAGCGATTGGCTTTTTATCGAAGGGTTTGGCCAACGAACCTTCAGACTCATCACTGGTAAAAAACTTAGCTCACTCGTATCTCTTTAAGGGTGATTTCACCAAAGCGATTGAGCTATATAGACAATATTTAAAGTCAGGGAATTCTGAGAACGAGTTAAGCAAAAGTTTGAAAAATAATTTTGAATATTTCAGGAATGCGGGATTCGAACCTTGTTCTACTATCCCAGACATAGCGCTACTTCTGCTAATATTCACTCTTCGTGTTGACGATTTGTGAACTTCTTACGATATAATTATTCAGTAAATGCTTTCGCTTATGGATAAAGATAAATGATTTTA
>JBGTNL010000028.1:0-2678 GCA_041743085.1 Flavobacteriaceae bacterium | reverse complement strand
GACTAAAATTTTATTTTTTATATCAATATTGATTCAAACTCAATTATTTGCCCAGGTTTTAGTATCTGGAAAAGTGATCGATGAAGAAAGTAAAGAACCTTTGATCGGTGCCCAGATTATTTTGGAAACTGGAGGGGGTGCTGTCACGGATAATTATGGCAATTTTTCCTTGACTGCAAGGGATGGTAAATTTTCGGCAGTTGTGAAATATCTTGGCTATGAGGACAAAGCCTTTGTAATCAATACCCAGAATCCCGAAATAGGAACTGTCCTACTTCATTTAAGCAGCACCACGCTGGATGAAGTCATCGTAAGTGCCTCTGCCAACAGCTTTATAAAAGATTTCAAAGGAAGTAACTTCCGGATCAGTCCGATTGCCTTAGAAAATACTAATCCACTAAGTTCAGAAGAGGTGCTAAGAACCGTGCCAGGTGTCAATATCGTTGGAGATATGGGATTGTCCAACCGTCCGAATATTAGCATAAGGGGCTCATGGGGCAGACGTTCCAAAAAAGTACTACTTATGGAGGACGGCACACCCTCGGCACCAGCACCATATATCGCTCCAGGTGCCTATTATAACCCGGTAAGTGACCGTATAAAAGCCATTGAAGTGTATAAAGGAGCCGATATGTTAAGGTTTGGCCCGAACAATAGTTACGGGGCCATCAATTACATTACCGCTATGCCACCACAGAAACCTGAACTGCGTGTAAAATTAGTAGGCGGTCAGCGAAACTACCAAACTGGGCTGTTGTCCTATGGGGGTACATGGAACAACCTTGGCGCATTGTTAGAAGGTGTTTACAAAAACTTTGATGGATTTACGGACAATTCATCGGTAGAAGTGTTGAACTTGAATGCAAAAGTATTTGCCAAACTGTCTGACATTCAATCCTTGTATTTTAAAGTGAGTGGTCAATTCGAGGACAATCAAGCTTCGTTGAGTTCCCAAACACCATTCACCTTTGAAACAGACCCTACCCAAAACCCCTTGGATGCTGACCAATTTACCATGAGAAGGTATGGTGTGGACATCATACACAAATGGCTACCCACAAAAAACTTGAGTTTTACTTCAAAAATCTATGCAAGCGACTTTGAGCGGGATTGGTGGCGGCAAATAACCACTAAAGTAAAAGCATCTGCGGTTCAAAATTATGTGGGAAATGAAATTTACAACGACCGGTACAGCTACTTAAATGGAAAAACCTTTGGTGAAGATGATTATGTCATTGTTGGCAGGATAAATAATGGAAGGGAAAGTACTTCGGATAGTCGTTGGACTTATACCGTTTCGGGAGTGAAAGAAACGATGAACTACCAATGGAATGCTTTTGGGGAAAAACAAAATTTGGAGGCAAGCATCAACCTGCATCGCGAAACCTTTAAAGACCGCTTTGTAGTAGCAGATAGCAGCCGTTGGGCAAGAAATGGACGTACTGCAACCGATTTGTGGTACCGCTTGTGGTCGGCCAACGGATTTGTACGGAACGAATTTAATGTTGGAAAATGGGGTATTACGCCCATTCTCCGTTTTGAACATGTTGATATGTACCGACAAAATTTAATTACCCTTGCGATGAACCCTAATATCGGCAGCATAGATGAAGGTAAGGAACCCAACGTTTATAACCAAATTCTCCCAGGTATCACCATAGATTACCGCCTTAAAAAAGGTGAATTATTTGGAAGCATCTACCAAGGCATGATAGCCCCTTCAAAGGTCTTTGGATTTTTGGTGGAGCAGAATGGCGTGGTGAACATTCCCCTTGCAGGCCAAAGTATCAATATTGATCCGGAAATGAGTTGGAACCGGGAAATCGGATGGCGGGGAAGTATGCTGAACGATCACATTGATGGGCAACTCACCTATTTCAACAATACCACACGGAATTTTTATGCAGCAGGTGAAAATGAAGTTTTCGAAGAATTGGGAAAAATAAACGTTCAGGGTTTGGAATTGGCAGTTGGTGCGGACCTATTCAATGTGAATTATCATAAACTCCGAATATTTGGAAATGTGAATTTTATGCGGTCCAGGGTATTGGCTGGTAAGGTATTCGACAAAGATCTGTTCTCGCAAGTCATCTTTGGTATAGCGGCGCAAAACGAATATATTAATAAGGTAAATGCGAACAGAGATGCCTATGAGTTGTATGTTTCGGACGGTCCAAGCGGGGAAGCTCTTTTGACCAATGAAACCATTGACCAAGCCGATTTTCAGAATATAACAAAGAGTGTGATTGCCTTGGGCACGGGAGGAATAAAAAATACGGAAGCTCCGTACACTCCAAATATCAATCTTAATGCAGGGTTTAATTATGATTATAAAAGCGTAACGATTGGGATAAGCGGGCAATATGTTGGTGAGCAATTCACCGAATTCAATAATTTCAATAACGAGTCTGCCGATGGGGCTGTTGGTAAACTTCCCTCTTTTTTTACGATGGATGCCTATATAAATTATAATTTTAATTTGGGCGATGGAATACAGCTTAAAACTTTTATAAATGGAAAAAACATTACCAATTCAATTTATAAGGCGTCAAGGTTGAATCGCGCTACTTCAGGGGTTTTCCCAGGCGGGTTCAGACAAATTATCATGGGCGCGAACCTAACGATCTAAATGAAAATGCCTAAAGAAAAATCATACCATGAATTCCTCAAAATAAAAA
>JBGTNL010000027.1:0-6393 GCA_041743085.1 Flavobacteriaceae bacterium | reverse complement strand
CGGAGTTGGCTAATAATCAGGGACAGAACAGATCTGTTTTTGAGTTTTTTATTGACAATGGGGCATAGGTTTCCCTGAGATCTTGGCGCATTAAATCTCTTAGGCCGCCCGTTGCAGTTCTTCTTTGGCCATGCGCCTGCCGATCTCCAGAGCATTGGCGGTGTGGATACCGAAGAAAATCCAAAGGGTCTCGGTAGCCTTGGTTCGGGCTTTGATTTTTTTCAGGTGGTAGTGTTCTTTCTCCTTTCCAAAGCTGCCCTCCAATCTGCTGGCCCTTTCTTTGGTGATGGCGCTAGCGAGTAGCCTGCGCTGTTTTTCGTGTTTACCGGCCCTTCCCTTGCGCTTGAAGTCGGTGCGGATGCCGTAGCGGGTGGCGAATTTCCTGTTCTTGTTGGTAGCGTATATGGCATCGGCTCCGGCCGATCTGGTTATAGCCTTGGTCAGGCGTTGCGCCTTAAATACGGTATCATGGAAGCGGTTGCCTTCGTGGAAGGCCTCGAAACTCAGGTGTTCGATGAAACTAATACCGTCAATCTGGAACTTGTTGACCTTGGCTCCGAACGCTACTGTAATACTCCCTGATCTGTAGTCCAATAAGGGTGTTTACATAATAGGGTTAGTTCTGAACAGACCTTAAAAAAAATACGATGATTGTACTTTGTAATACTTGTAACAAACCCGTTAGGCAAGTAAGGTCAGAATGATAATTCAGGGATTGTTTGGACCGTCAAATAGAAAGATTGTTTATAAATCTGGGATAAAAGCTCTAACGAGACTAATAATTGTTTAGAACGCCTTCCAATTAATGAAAACCGATTGGATTCCCTAATCTGTACATCAGACATCTTTCAATTTTTTAAAGGAGGGATCATAGAAACCCGTGCCGGATAAAAGTTGATTTATATTCCAGTTAAAGACCTTAAAGGCAAAGCTATTTGAATTCTTAGAAATTAACAATTCCTTAATCTCGGTCTTGTTCAGAAATTCTCCACCAGTATCGGAATTTTCATTGAGGTTCAAAAATGCAATATCCCCATCTGTGAAAATTCGCTCTGTACATTCTCCTTCGTGAAGCATCGTAATATAGTTATACAATATATCGTCATCGATAGTATAGAAAATCTCTTCGACCACATGACGCTCTCCTTCCAAAATTTGAAGAAAATATCCATCCCTGTAAACAAGACAACCGGTAATGTCTAAAGCTTTATGATTTGTTTTGTAGAACGTAAAATGTCCCTAAGATGTTCTTCTGAAACATCCATGGATTCTGCCCGGTAAATTAAGTGATAGTACATAGTAGATAATGATAACGTTCTAAAAATCTGGTTATTGGATAAATGTAATATAAAAACGGAAATGTTACCTACATAGAAGTTTAAAATATGATCGGGTCATAACATGTGTTATTTTATTTTTGCTTAACCCAAAGTTTTACAACAAATGTATCTACAAATACATACGCCAATTTCAATTAATCGTCCTGTTTATTGTGCAATTGGATAGAGACAAGATTCCAAAAAAATAAAAAAAACTCAAAATATACTGACCATTTTGAATCTAGCAGAAGATTTGCGTAAACTAAATCCAAATGGACAACCTAAAGATACTTGGATCACTCGAATTGAAATGCATGCAAACTAGTTCGAAACGCAAATGATATTTACAGTTAGGCCAAAAAATTTAATAAAACCTCTGAAAGGAGTTCTTTTTTCTATATTTGTTTTAGTTCTTTTTAGCAGGATAAGGTTGCCTTTTGCCAATTCCTTAATATGGGATTTTGGCAATTAAGAACATCAAAATCAGTTTTCATAGTTACCTTGGGGAATAATTTAACCCATAATTTTTTTGACTATGAAAGCAAAAATGCTTTTAATTTTAGGTGGTTTGATGTTGGCCGCGACAACCTTTACAGCATGTGAAAAGGAGGATTCAGGAGATGAGATCTATGGAATTGACAAAAAGGAAATCAAGGAGCGAGATACTTGATCTTGGATTTTGGAAGTGGTTGATCATCATAGGATTGTCAACCCTTCCTTTTTTACATGATATCATAACTGAAATTGGGGAAGGAACTCGCAATTTCGTTCCAGATCTGGGAATCGAAAAAGCACTCACCGACAGAGATGGCTATGTGCTTGGTTTTTCCAGTTACCGGGTATTTTTATATACTTTTTTCATCCATCTCGGTATGCATATCGCCTTTATGGGATGGTGGTTTGCTTCACAGGGCAAGAGATACAGGCCTATTTTGTTGTTGCCCGTGACCATGACTTTTTATCAGTTATTGATTATCATTTCCAATTCACGCGACACTACCTTTAACGAACCTGGCACCAAACTTTATATAATCCTAGGGATTAGCCTATTATTGGGCTTTAATTTTTATTTTAACAATAGTTATCAAAAAAAGAAAGAAACCGTCGCCAAAAAAACTATCGAAAATGAAATTGGACAAGAGCAGATTTAGTTTTATTGGCGCTACTGGTTTAAAGTTCAATGAGGTATTGCAAAGGGTAAACATGATTCTGGAGGGGATTGTGGATGCCAAGCCATACATATTGGATTGGGATCATTTACTCCGAGAATACGACAATAACGGGGTAGGGGATGTATGCGAGTTTGCTAACAGTTATTCTTTTGCATGGCACTCAATGAATGGCAAATTAGATAATGATGCAAGCAAAGAGGCCATGTACCTTGAAATCATTGAAGGCATAGTGAAAATGCGGGATAACGTCCGTTAGGAGCTAGCATTTTTCTCTCTTATAATTTATCTGCCCTTATTTTCTCTTGTCATGCGAAGCCTTATCAAATGCAATTAGATTAAAAAGCTGCCTCATTCGGGAGCGAACCCTTGTACCGTATCTGCTCTCCAATTCGTCTGCATTAAGATTGGTGGTTGCGTGTGTATGTATTTTTGTTTCAAGATAAAAATCATACCGCGAAAGCAGGACTTCCCCCATTACATTGCAATCCTGACCGTAATATCTTCCTGGGGGTTCCACCCCCAGATCATCAAAACAGAAGAACTGGCTACTGCCAAAGTCCTCAATAGCCTTATAGCCTAGGTGGCCAAAGGAAAAGACAATATTTCTACAGGGTATTATGGAATAGCTTCTTCGGTGTGGCACAATATGTTTTAGTAATTTCATAAGGCTGGTTTTCCCGCAACCCACGGGTCCGGATAATAGAATGCCCTTGAGTGGATCAAGGCCATGCTTTTGGC
Organism: Flavobacteriaceae bacterium; assembly: GCA_041743085.1. Lineage (GTDB taxonomy): Bacteria > Bacteroidota > Bacteroidia > Flavobacteriales > Flavobacteriaceae > JAFMPW01. Next base: position 3,164 of record JBGTNL010000027.1, on the reverse strand, counting down.
AATTCCCAAAGTCACGAATAAAATAATGGCAAAGCTTTATAACAATCTCAAAGTCATCTTCATAGATCCGAAAGTTCTTTCCAAATAGCATCTTGCCTTTGATGTTTAGATACACTACAATTTTATCAAAGTCATAATGGATTTCCTGCCCTACGAGTGAGCCGAGCTCGTATTGCGCACTCCCTTCGACGATGATATGGGGCTTTTGCAAAATCATAGTGGCTGGTTGTAGTTCTTGTTCGATGTGGTCTTCAGGTTGTCCTGATTTGGGACGGTGCTGGTAAGTTTATCATCGTTTTTAAAATCTATGAAATCAAAATTTTTAAAATTTTCCTGTTTGTATTTGTTTTTATTGTTTTTAATAGTTTGTATATGTTTATTAATAGATACCAGCTCCTGTCCACCTCCTGTCTCATTTTTGGGATGGATGGATACCAACTCCTGTCCACCTCCTGTCCCGGTTTTGGGACGGTTAGGAACCAGCCCGGGACCATTACTTGTCCCAAAATCGAACATCATGATCCGACTCCCCTTAAAATGATTATAAGAAGGAGAATACAGGAGGTATTTCCAGTGGCTCAGCTCTTTGATGCAGCGGTGGTAAGTGGATTTGGATCCGATTTTAGAATATTGCATCACCTCCTCCCTGTTGAGATAGAATTCCTTCATAAAAAAGTTATGGTTCCAGATATGGAACAGCGCCACGTAAAGACTGATGTGAGAGGGATTCAGGCGGGAATCCCTGGAGAATAATTCAAAGACTTGATTCAGGTGCCGGATGTAGTTGATATCCTTCATAATTCACTTTTTAAAATTTGTTATCGATCCGGTTTTTCTCCAGGACTTCATTGATCTCCTTTTGATCGTAATAAAGCACCCCACCTATTTTCGTATAGGGGATCGTGCCATTGATGCGCAGGTTTTGAAGGGTGCCCGGTGATATTCCCAGTAGGCTCCGCACCTCACCCGATTTTAGCCACCTTTTGGAAGTATGGCCACCTTCATTGGTTAGTAATTCTTTGATTTGTTCGAGTAGTTCGATTTTTAGATCACGCAGATCATCTGTAGTAACAAAGGTTGCTCCCATGATAATTGGATTTTAGAAAAAGCAAAGTCGCCGGGTTCGTTTTTATTTTAATGGCGGCTTTGCCTTAAGATTTGACTTTCGTTCCACAAAATTGGGTAGAACTATTGAGATTTTTTCCCCAGTTCAACCGGAGTTGGGTGAAATTTTAACATTTCTGAATTTTGGGCTCCGTTGGTTTCATTTGCAGTCTCAGAAGTCCTTAAGAGACTTGACAATCATCCAAAAACAGGTCAAAACCCAAAACACCCAAGGTCAACCGAGTACGGTGTTTTGAAAACTGCTTAAAAAGGGGTACTCTCAAGGCTATTTTTCTGAACTATCCATCTCATTTTGAAGACTGGTTGAGAGATCGTCCAGGAATTTGGTTCTGCTTTTTTTTCGCGATTTTATCTCCGAAAAGGTTCTATAGTAATCCCCAAGGTCGAAATGGAAAAGATGTTCCAGGCTATTAGCCAAGTCCTTAATTTCCGCGTTACCGTTGTTAATTGCACGATTACAATGAAGGGCATATATGAGCTCGGTCAGGGCGGATTTAGATCCGGTCCACTTAAGTCTGGTATCCGTTTGCGAGGATCCAATAAAGTCTGCAGATTGTTTTTGTTTGGATAGTCGGTAGTTTATATATATGACCAAATTTTTCCTGGCATTAAATTCGGCCAAGAGGAAATCCCGTGGTGTACAAAAATCCGGATCCAGTAAATAACCTTTGGCAAAATAATATGTATCATAGTCATTACTATTTCTTGTATAATATAACTTATCCAAATAAGTTGACCCCAATTCAACGTATTGGCCGAAATCGATGTGGCGCAAGAAATACTGATTTAAAAACGATATTTTTCTCCGTATGAATTTTTTTTGGGTTTTACCATTCATTTTAGGGAAGTAAGTCTCGAAGGATTTAATTTCCGAGAAATAGATCAATTTTGAAAGAGGGAGATTTTTTACAACTTTAAAAAAATGGATCTCGTCCTGGGCTGACTCCAGGGGACTATTGGTAATATCACTTTTAAGTTCAAGTAATAATGTTTGGCAAAGATTAATGGATTTTTGAGATATTATAAGTGCATTGGCCTGTTCAGATTCTAACTTAGATAGATCTGCGAGAAAGAGATCAAGTTTGGCATTGAATTCCATGTCAGATCAATTAAAGCTATATTAAATTTCAAATGAAGGTTTTATTTTTAACGAATTGTAACTATCAAAATGAACTAAATCAGACTAATAAATATAGAAAATAATCTACAATATAGAAAATATACTCAATAAATATTATTTAGTTATATTTCTATTTTTTTAAATAGAATTGGTGGTTTAGAGACAAACGGAGTGTCCAATTACGAGGTTAATTCACTGGTGGCAGCTACAGAGAAATTATAATATCCCTTTTAGGACTTACGGAGTCGAGAAAGACTAAGCTAGGATAAGGAGGATTTTCCTCAAATATTTTTCAAGCAGAAAATTATCTGTAATTGCATTTATATTCTGTGCCCTTCCGTCCTGCAAGGAAAATTCCAGTTCTACATAGAAGGAATCAACAGCATAAAGCAAAAAGCTAGAGTCCAATTCCATGGCCTCACCAACAAGGAAACCTGTAGTACATAGGATTTCCCACCTTTCAGTTTTACTCTTAGAATTAAATTGCCATATATCCATTTTTTGGTTAAATCTAATTTGGTTCACTGCAATGAACCATCAGTCTAAAATACTTAACCAGGAATTTAGAATTACTTTATTTGTGCCAACACCATGAAGAGATTATTTTTAGTATTAGTTTGAACTGTTAACTCAGATTAAAAGTCACCTATTCGATTACCGAAGTTTAATATGAGGCAATTATTGGGATAATTAGTAATTTATGAATTATCCTTTAGTCTGTTCTAACTACAACTTAGCTGAGTTTCATTTTTAAGATTTCCATATCATCACTTACTTTTTTTTCCACTACACGAGCATAGATTTGAGTGGTAGCTAATTTTGTATGTCCTAAAAGCTTGGATACCGTCTCAATTGGAACACCGTTGCTCAGTGTTACGGTTGTTGCAAAAGTATGTCTCGCCATATGAAAAGTAAGATT
>JBGTNL010000026.1:0-2950 GCA_041743085.1 Flavobacteriaceae bacterium | reverse complement strand
CTCGATTACGCACTGATCGACCGTCGGTTCGGGGTGAATCTGGTGGGCGGCGTAAGCTCGTTATTTTTGCTCGATAATTCCGTCACCCTCAACTCGGGAGAGTTGACCACGGAACTCGGGGAAGCCCGCAATTTGAACGATTTCAATTTTAGTACGAATATCGGTTTTGGGGTCAACTATAAGTTCACACCCAAAATACGGATGAACATCGAGCCCATGTTCAAGTACCAACTAAATACCTTTTCTAATGTTTCAGGTGATTTTCGACCTTATTCGGTCGGGGTCTACAGTGGGCTAAATTTCAGATTCTAAAATGTGAATTAAAGCGTAATATAGGGTAGAATGCTTACATTTGATTGAACAAGCAACGCTTCACCACCTATGAAATATCTAAGAAAAATTGCGCTCTTACCCCTGCTTGGGATTATGCTGCCCATTTGGGGACAATATAATGACCAAAAATCTCCTGAAAAATTCGAGGTACACCGTGGTACCAACATTGCCCACTGGTTATCGCAAAGCGACAAAAGGGGAGAGGCACGCGCACAGTTCTTTACCGAGGACGACGTAGCCGCCATCGCCGAAATGGGTTTTGACCACATCAGGCTACCGGTAGACGAAGAGCAATTGTGGAACGAAAACGGAAACCGTCATGACAATACCTTTACCCTTATGGAAAACGCCGTAAAATGGTGCTCCAAAAACAATTTGCGAATCATCGTAGACCTGCATATTTTAAGATCGCACCATTTCAACGCCAAGGAAAAACCACTGTGGACGGATCCTGCACAACAAGAAAAATTCTTTGAATTTTGGCGTGATCTTTCCAAGACCTTGAAAAAGTATCCGAACGGACTTTTGGCCTATGAACTGATGAACGAGGCCGTTGCCGATGAACATGAATCGTGGAACAAGCTGTTGGCGAGCGCTTTTTCGGCCATTCGCGAATTAGAACCAGAACGTACAATCATCATAGGTTCGAACCGCTGGCAGTCCGTAGATACGTTCGATGCCCTGAAGGTCCCCGAAAACGATCCGAACATTTTGCTGAGTTTCCATTTTTATGAGCCTTTTCTGCTAACGCACTATGGTGCCAGTTGGACTGATCTGAAGAACTACGATGGACCTGTACATTATCCCGGAAACTTGCTCACCCGAAAAGAATTCGACGCTTTACCGAAAACTCAAAAACCCGAGGCCAAGAAATATGTGGACAAGAATTTCGACAAAGCGGGGATCCTCAACATGTGGCGAAAGCCTATCCAAAAGTCAAAAGAACTGGGGCTGCCACTCTATTGCGGTGAATTTGGAATTATGGCCAATGCACCCCAAGCCGACCGCTTAAAGTGGTACAAAGATATGGTTGCACTTTTTGAGGAAAACGGTATCGGCTATGCCAATTGGAACTACAGAAGCGATAATTTTGGGCTGCTTGACGGCGATGAACGAAAAGAAGCATTGATACAAATCGTTTCCGGAAAAAAATAACATCGTCCTATTTCCTTACAAGTTCCTTTAAAATCACACTCCTTACTTCTTCCCGAAGCATGCCCTTATCCTCTTCTCCCAAAAATCCCGTTTCAAAAAAGCGGTGTACTTTGGCTCGTATCCTTCCCGGACCACCACTTAAAAAATTAAACGAAAAACGCTTTTTATTGTCATAAAAGGTAATAGGCACTACGGGAATATTATGGGCTATTGCCATCTTAAATGCACCATCCTTGAACGTGTCCAATAAAACCATTTCGTTATCGGGCACGCCTCCTTCGGGAAAAATACAGATGCTAAGGCCTTGGTTCAAACGTTTTTGCGCCCGGCGGTAGACTGCTGTCCGGCTTTTGGTATCCTCTCGGTCCACAAGAATACAGACTCGTTTATAAAAAAATCCGAAAAGGGGAATCTTGACCAATTCCTTTTTTCCGACAAAAACAAAGGGATTGCGGCTGACATAAAGCATCAGCATAATATCAAGCATACTGGTATGGTTGGCCACCAGCATATAGCTTTTCCCACGTTCCATTTTCTGCTCCCACGCCACTTTCGGCGGGCATCCCATCCCATATAAAATAGGAGTAGCCCACAGATGCCTCGCCATCCAAAAAAAATGGGGATACCATTTTTCGGAAAGCGTGGTCAACAATAAAAACGGAAAGAAAATTATAATGGGCAGGGCGACCAAAATATAGAACCAGATTCGGTACAGCGTGTAGCCTATTTTTTTAAATATGGAGCGCATTGGTCAAAAGTAACAATTTTAGGAGGTATCGCCGATTTCTTTATCTTTGACTTCCCTAGAATCAAACGGATTTTTATTCGGTTTATGATTCGGGAGAAAGATTCGTGTTACTTCGTTAAAATTGTGTCTTCGGTTGATACGAATTGCACTAACCCGCCTGCCGGAAGGGCTGGTTTTTAATAAAATTTATAAATTAATTATGAGGATTTTAGAATCCGAAACAAGAAAACAATGGCAAGAATCTTAACGGGCATACAAAGCACGGGCACTCCACATTTGGGCAACATTTTAGGGGCGATCATGCCGGCAATCGAAATGGCGCAAAACCCCGAAAACGAATCCTTTCTTTTTATTGCGGACATGCATTCGCTGACCCAGGTAAAAAATGCGGATGAACTACGGCAAAATACCTATGCAATCGCGTCGGCCTGGCTCGCCTTTGGACTGGATATCGAAAAGACCGTTTTCTACCGCCAGAGCGATGTGCCCCAGGTCACCGAACTGGCTTGGTACCTGAGCTGTTTTTTTCCGTATCAACGCCTAACGCTTGCCCATTCGTTTAAGGATAAGGCAGATCGATTGGAGGATGTCAATGCCGGGCTTTTCGCCTACCCCATGCTAATGGCCGCGGATATTCTACTGTACGATGCGAACGTTGTTCCCGTGGGGAAGGATCAATTACAACATTTGGAAATGACCCGTGATGTGGCCTCC
>JBGTNL010000025.1:0-9066 GCA_041743085.1 Flavobacteriaceae bacterium | reverse complement strand
GTTCTTAATATGTCCGATAGATTCTGTCTAGTAAGTTAATAAAGTTAATGCAGTAGATAGAGCTTTTTATACCAAGGTATTTATTCACAATTTATTCTCTTTAATAATTCTCCTGTAATTTCTTATAGTACAAACTAACGATTAAGTTAAGGCCAAATTAAATACCTTCACAAGATGAAAGAAGCAAGGAAATGGGGTTTTGACATCATGAGCGTAAAAGACCTGCTGGGGCATGAATGTATGGACACTACGCTGGTGTATCTGCATGTGGCGCAGACGGATACGTGTCGCGCTTTCGGTCCGCTGGAGAAGCTCTACACGGACCCTTGATGCGCCCCATATAGGAATTGGCGGATGTGTTTCGTGCGCATTGGTCACAGCTACCGGGCATCAAATGCATGAACGGGTGGAAATTGCGCACACTAAACGCTATTCGCCGGTGCCGCACAGCCGATCTGGGATCGCATACAGATATGTGTACCCGTTGTGGCACCAGCTACAACAGTTGCCGCAACAGGCACTGCCCCAAGTGCCAGGGGCACAAACGTGAACAATGGATCGCAGCTCGCGCTGAGGACCTGCTGGCCGTGCCGTACTTTCATGTGGTTTTCACCTTGCCCTCCGAGCTGGACCAATTGGCCATGTACGAGCACAAAGCCGTTTACGACAGCCTCTTTGCCGCCGCCTGGAGTACACTCAACGGTTTTGGGCACGACCCCGGACACCTCGGTGCACAAACCGGTATGATCTGCATTCTGCATACCTGGGGCCAGCAACTCACGCTGCATCCACACCTGCATTGCATCGTACCGGGAGGCGGTCTTACCAAAGCCGGACGTTGGAAATCGGCCAAAAAGCAAAGGCAAATTCCTGTTTCCGGTAAAGGCAATGGGCCGGGTGTATCGCGCGCGGTATCTGGAGCAACTCCGTATGCGGTGCCGGCCCCAAAAGCTTTTGCTCGACGCATTGTTTAAAAAGGACTGGGTGATCTATGCCAAACGCCCCTTTGCCCACCCCATGGCGGTGGTCGAATATCTGGGGCGCTACATCCACAAAGTAGCTATCTCTAACCCTCGACCCACCGCCCTGGATAAACACACGGTGAGCTCTGGCTACAAAGATTACCGTCAGGGCGGAAAAAAGCTGGGGGCAAGGCTCGGCCACGCGGAGTTTATTCGTCGGTTTGCCATGCACATCATGCCGTGCGGATATAGGCGCATACGTCACTACGGCATATTGAGCAGCTCGGGCAAAGGCAAATATCTGCCCATCATACGCGCGCAGGTACCACACGAGATAAAGCCCTGGAAAGAGCCCCGGGCGGTAGCCGATACCTTCACGCCCGGGATCTGTCCGCATTGCAAAACAGCGACTCTGATCACCCTCAAAATCACCAAGCCCCTCGGACCGCCGATTTTGTCCCAAACTACGCAAACCTTTGATATTGAATCTAAAAAACAATAGCTGTGTGGCCGGCCTGACATTGCTATGGCCTGATGTACCCCAAAACAGCACAAACCGTCGAAATAAGAAGCAAATGCAAGAAATACACTCTAAAAAAACACGGCAGCGCAGCGCAAATTCCAAAAAATTTACTTTTATCTCGCTTTACAACCCGGGACAAAGAGCCATTCCTGAACAAGCGCAAGCCGCTTTCCCCATAGGTTGGTTTATCGCCTTTTTCGACACCGGTTCCGTGCAACACCGTTTTCATGCTGGGCACTGCGTGCCGCACGAAAACTTATTTGTTAAGCGATTTATTTTCAATAAATTAAAATCCTATTTTGTTTGCGCTTCTTGTTAAAGCGTTTTTGGTAGGACTTACAGGGGTAGAACGTTCAATATACACAATGCCATCATAGTACCCCCCCTTCAATGTTCTGACTTCATGATTTTGGTCTGCGCCTCTGTATTTCCACCAACCTGAATTGACGCTGATTGGAGTTTCCAGCCATTTTTTTACAATTAGATGAGATACAGGAGCACGAAGATTTATAAATGCGTTCTTCTTCGTAAACTGAGACAGGTACCAGGACAGCCGTTTTTGAACAGTTACTATGGTATCTGCTTGAAGCTCTCCCCAATACCCATCAGGCAACAAAACACGTGATTGAAAGGTACCTTCTTTACAGTCGAAGCCAAGAGCGTAATAGTTGTTTCCTAATCTTTCCTGCAAATAGTGTCCTGTGGTTTTTTCGGCAGTATCAGTGGATATATGATAGTTGTGCGCCCACACCATAAACTTAGCAGCCGGCTTTTCCTTATCCATGAGGTAAAACAGGTTCTTTGCCATGGATTCGCTTCTATTTTGCTTTAAATGCGAAAGAGAAGCGGGTATCTCATTTACATTGGCGAAAAGTCCTCCCTCCATTACTTCGAGGTAACGGAAGGTCTGCTTCCATTCTTCTAAAGAAGAGACGGAAACCAACTTCTCCTTATTTGCAAGGAAATAGCTTACCAATGCATGTAACGGAATGAACGCTTGTTGTAATGTATCTTGGTTTAACCGGGTAGGCCATTTCTCGTCTTCTACCGCTAGCATCTGAAATAGAGACTCGGTAGCTGCTACTTTTCCCGGAGCGTATTCCTGTAAATAAGCAAGCACTTTTTCCCTTCCTAATCCATGGCAGCACAATACATCCATTCCGTAAAACTTTACTTTTTTTGCGTCTGGTACGTTTTGGTTGTAGGCTCTCATCCAATCCAGCATGGCTGCAAATTCCTCAGTATCCCAAGCCATATAGCCTTGCCCTGTCAGTACCGTGGCTCTTTCTCCCTTGCCGGTAAGGATATAATCGTTAATGGGCTGACAGGCCGTATTGCTAGCTTCGATAGCAAAAGCCGTATAGCCCATCTCCGTCACCAGAAACCGCACCAGTCGATGCTTCATCTGGAAAAACTCACGTGTTCCATGAGTAGATTCTCCTAATCCAATTACCCTTACCTCCTGTAATATTGCCTTCAGCGGCTTTAGGTCAGAAAAATTATCTGTGGGTTCAATAGTTTGAATAGGAAAGGAATTTTTATTCAACCAGGCAGTTACTACCTGCACAGTATCTTGTGCAAAGGACAGATTGGTGAAAAATACAGTACTCAGCAAATAAACAAAGCATTGTGCGGTTCGTTTCATAGTCGTTCGTTTTGAGTGAATGTAACTTATATTTCGCTTAACGTTTATATAAAAGAAACTGCGTTTTTGTCGACGAGGAATTTCCGTAGGAAAGTATGAAGTTGGCAAAAACGCAACTGCCTTCAGTTAAGCGATAATTTAGCAATTTTTTTGTACGGTGTTGCACTAAACCTTCGGTAGTTAGTCCAGTTTTCCACCGGCACACAACTTCGTTCTGATTTGCTAAATTTAAAGTTTGAGTCCGAATAGATTGGTTTTTTGATCGGTCTTTTCATTTTCACGGGCTTCGGGACCGTTTATTTTTGCGTGGGATTAATTTCAATGTGACTGTGGAATTATTAGTACCAATAAACGTTCCATTTTTGGGACTAGCTTTTATTTATTGCTGTAGGTGGCTTTATTAGGCATACACCCATTTCCAAATCAGATTTTCCTTCTGTGCTGTTCCAATACCAGGAAAATCAAAATGAAATGCATTAATCTTCATTCCTTCATTATAGGCTAGATCCAATAATTTCAGTCTTGTATTTTTTGCTTTTTCATGGTCTAGATCATAGTTGGTTTGCCAGTTCAATTTTTCAATATGAATAGGATGAAGGAAAGCATCGGATATATCAAGTAATCGGTCATTTTTATTCCCGATTATCAGTGCTATTTGCCCATCGGTGTGCCCTTCGGCATTTACAGAAATTATGTCCTTTCCAAGTTCTTGATAATCGTATTTAATAAAATTTATGTTTTTGCTTTTTAATGGGGTAATGTTCTTTTCGATAAAAAATTTGAATAATGGTGGTTGGTTGTCCGATTTAGAAGAATGCCAATAATCCCATTCGTTTTGATGCATATGAAAGGTTGCATTCGGAAAAACCAATTGATTATCACTTGAAAAAACTCCACCGATATGATCAGGGTGAAAATGTGTGATTACAACATCTGTAATTTCACTTGGATTAATATTTTCTTTTCCTAACAGATAATTTAACTGGCCTTGCCAAAAATATTCTTTACCTCTAAAAACAGTGGGTTCCTCTGAATATCCTATGCCTGCATCTACCAATATTTTTCTATCGCCGTCTTGAAGTAGCATTGCAATAAAGGGGGAAGGAATATTATCTGGTGACAGGTTGTACTTTGATAGGGATTCGTCCAATTCCTTTTTGTCCGCATTGATGAAAAAGTCCTTGGCTAGATACTTAAACATAAAATCTTTGAATATTGTACAGTCAAAGTCCCCGATTTTACATTTATATATTTCTGTATTCATATTCCATAAAATTGGCTTCGCGTGAAGGCTTAATTTAGGAATCGCCGCCAACATTTTGGTACAATTCCCTATGAAATGTCTTCGTTTCATACTTAATAAGTTCTTTCCCTCTTTAATGCACTCCAACGATTTGGCGTTGTTGGTGAACAACACTGAACTTTCATAATACCTCGAACGCCCTATTTGCAATCTACCGTGATAGCTGCATAGCTTTATGATTCTATCTTCCCCCGCTCAACAAAATTAACACTCACCTACTAGCATACTCATCTACAGAGGTCAAATGAACTGGAAAAGTATCTAGGGTATTTTTCATATCAATTTCACTTCCCTTCACAACTCCTAGTGTTAATGCGGCGAAAGATTCACTCAATGGGTCTTGTGCTCCGTCTCTTTGAGCCGTGATCGCCTCTTCCGGTACAAATTGAAGCTCATACTTTTTCGCTGCGGCTGACTCAAATATATTCACTACTTCAAGCAGACTTAATGCTTTGGGTCCACCGAGCTCGATAACTGCATTCTTAGCCGCAGGGTTATCTAATGCGGCAACAGCAAATGATGCTACATCTTTTATAGCAATCCAGGAAATCTTGTTCTTTCCTTCTCCATAAATGGTGGCTTTGGCGTTGGGATAATCGAAACCCAGCGCCGGGCTTAACCATACTTCCATAAAATAAGTTGGTTGCAAAATGGTATAGTTTAGACCACTTTCGACAAGATGTTTTTCAACTTTGCGTTTAGCGGTTTGCAAAGGAAACTGACCCGGCATTTCACAGAATGAAACATAAATAAATTGACTAACACCTGCGGCAATGGCGGCATTGATTAGATTAATTTGACCCTCATCGTCCACCGTTCGTATGGTATCACCATCCTGCCTTGATAAAGTTGAGGAAACAGTTGAAATAATTGCTGAAACCCCACTAAGAGCATTTTTTAAAGAATTCATATTCTTCAGGTCACCTTTGATTGTTTCAACACCTAAATCTTTTAATTGTGCTACTTTATTTGAATCTGATGTGCTACGGACCAAACCTTTTACATTCTTATTTTTTGCTATCAATTGACTGCAAATTTCACTGCCTAAAAACCCTGTAGCACCTGCTACAAATACAGTTGATGAATTGTTTGGGTTGTTCATATTGTTTGTTTAAATTATTGTTGAATAGGCATTGCACCTACAGATGTTTTTATAAACATTTATTGAATTCAAATTTAAAAGAACAAAATTGAATTGTAAATACTCAATAATGAGTATTTTAGGGATATAGCGAAAATTTTAAATTATCAGATATGGGACATTCTGACTCCATTCATACCTGGCAGAAAGATATAATCCATTATCATCGAAATCAATCCTACGGAGAGTTGAAAACACCACTGGACATGAATTATCTATTGGATAAGTACCACACGTTTCCGAATGAGACATTGTATGTTATTGACTGCAAGCAGGCACAATTGGAATCACTTACGAAAAACTTCAACAAAATCGTAGGGATAGAACGAAAAAATAAAAATGATGTTTCCCTATTATATGATCATGTCGATGAGTCCAATATATCCGCTGTTCATCGTTGGGTGATGACCAATTTAAAGACAGCTTTCAACAAGTCGGCAGGTGTACTTGTTGAGAAGGATGTTTTCAAGTGTTTGTACAAGACCATTGATGGGAGGGTTTTGTTAAAATGTACTACAGGCTTGGTCTACGACTCTGCTGGGGCAATGCGTTATACCCTAGGTAAGCTTACAGACTTGACCGGCTTAACTTCATTTCAGCATTTTGGTTATGAATGGGACGGGCCCAATAAGGATAAGTTTTATCAAATGTATAAGTCAGGGCATGATCATGAGTGCATTTTGACAATGAGAGAGAAAGAAATTCTTTGCTTACTTAAAAAGGGATTTACTAGTCGGGTCATTGCATCAAAGCTTTTTATCAGTGTTCACACTGTAAACACACATCGAAGAAATATAATTGACAAAATGGAAACTAAAACTGCCATGGAGGCTTATAGGAAATGTAAAAATTCAGGATGGTTATGAAAGTTACGAGAGATTGAATTTAGAGTTTTTTAAAACGGCCGTTTTATGGGAAGTTTCCGACCAAACCGTTTTTTTCTTCCAAGGTGTCCCATTTCTAGTCTTTTTTAGTGGTTTCGATAATTAACTTTTTACGGCACACTTCGAGTTCATTTAAACGACCGTCAAAAGTCAACGATGTACGGATTATTGAAAGTTTAAATTAAGGTGGGTTTAATTTTTTGAAAGAATACCGAAAAAACCTAAAAACCTCCAATTTCATCAATAAAGCGGGCAGTCCTTAAAAGATTGCCGGGTCCGTAAACTGGCCAGGCCCAATGGAAGGGTCGCCGTCACCAAGGGCATGAAAACCATAGACCAACGGCCTATAACACATTGCACATTGCAATCCATATAAAATTCCCGTGGGTCCTCTGTAACCTCAAAAAATATCTTTAGGAGGGGGTAATGGATTACATCATTTAAGATGCCTGCCCCAACTTTGGTCCCATTGATAAAAACAATTTGGACAAAGCCTCCGGCCTTAAAATCGCTCACCCCTGGAAACGGTTTTCCGTGCATTTGGGGTGGGTACGGCCGATGTGGTATGCCCAACGAACAAGATACCATCATAGCGGAGAATCGGGATTGTCATTTCTTCCCCAACTGAAAAACTCAACCAATCATGGCGGCGGAATAACTGTGGGGCGTTAAGCCACTCCCTTACATAGCCGTCCGTTGTTGAAGAGCTTAGGTCAAGCCATCCGTTGCCGGGCATCGCCTCCGAAAGATACCAAGCCATATGGCCTTTGGGTGCAGGTGCAACGTAAGGTTTTTCCAGTTCACCAAGCGCATTGGAAGAATAATGCCGGGACTGGTAGTAGCCTTCGTTGAACTCGAATCCCAGAGCATAATACGCTGTGCCGAACCTTTTCCTGAATTCATGGCCCATGTTAGGCTCTCCGTTAGCCGGCCGGCCGACACTTATATGAGTATCATGTGCCCAAACGATAATCTTTTCGACCGATGTATCCATATCCAAAATACGAAACAGATTGGCAGCCATTCCTCTGGACCTCACCATGTTGGGATGGGCCGTTTCGGGAAGGGAGTCTTTTATATTACTTAACAGAAATTGCTTCATCGTGCCTAGATACATCATTAATTGACTATGTTCCCTTAAATTAGCGGCATCAAGTTTTTCTCCATGTTCGGAAAGTTCGTCGATCAACTGATGTAATCCCGGGTAAGCCGCCTTGAGTGCCGGTTGGACGTCGGCCATGGTCATTGGCCAATGCTTTATTCCCAGGCCAGCAATGTTGTGTAGTAGTGATGCGGTAGCTTCGATGTCATTAAAACGATGTTTTCGTAAATAGGCCGCCACTTTTTCGGCCCCGACCTCATTGTAACCGAAGTCCAGCCCGTAAAACCGCACTTTCCTTTCATCGGGAACCCCTTGGTTATAGGCGCGCATCCAATCGATCAACGATAGCAGTTCCTGGGTATCCCATACGACATAGCCTTGGCCTGTCAGCACATTTTCGCGGTTGCCTTTGCCGTATAGGACATAATCATTGATGGGAACACAATTCGAATGGCTCGCCTCGAGGGCGAAACCCAGGAATCCCATCTCAGTGACAAGAAATTCCAACAGCCGATGTTTCATTTGAAAGAATTCACGCGTTCCATGGGTATTTTCCCCGAGGCCTACGACCTTGACATTTTTCAGTATTTTCTTTAATGGCTGCAGATCCGAAAAGCCATTTTCGGCTTCAACATATTCAATAGGTATACTGTTTTGTCGGAGCCATTCAATGATTTCATCGTCGGTTTGTGAGACTGAATATTGTGCTACTGATGAATTTACGAGAAGTAGGGTGCCTAGTAACATCCAAAAGTTATAATGATTTATATCGTTCATAATCAAGAGGTTAAATGTTAAATTATATAGGCATTTTAAATTTAATCGTTTATTCGAACTTTCCTAACAATCCAACAATTGTACGTGTGCACGAACATTGGCGAAATAATTATCCGCAGAGATTCACAGAATTGAAAGACAAAGCAATGCTCTTGATTGTTAACTTTTAAATCAGAAGTTGGGTTAATGATAAATCAAAATCCACAAGGCTTAGATCAATGTCCGAACTTTTTAAGTATTACGCTTCCCCTGAGCAACTCAACAACTCCCCTTTTTTCGAGTTCCTTGAGTAACCTTGAAATTACCACCCTAGTGGTTCCCAGTTCGTTGGCCAATCTTTGGTGCGTCAGCAGCACTTTTTCATCCCCCTGTCTATGATGATATTGGATGAGATAGTTATATAATCGCTCATCGATATTCTTAAAGCTTAGATCATTGATCGTATTCAGCAGTTCGGTATAACGGTTTAAAAAGGTCTGGATAATAAACCCGTTCCACTTAGGATATTTAATCTGCCATTCGCGCACCTTGCCCGTCGGGACCAGTAATAATTCAGATTTGCGTTCCGTAATGGCATGAACTTGGCTCTGTAGATTTGCAAAGCTTGCCACTATGGACATCATACAGGTCTGCCCTGAAGAAATATAGTACAATAAAATCTCCCTGTTCAAATCACGATCGTCACGATAGACCCTTATGGAACCGTTCAATACGAGTGGAATCTCTCTC
>JBGTNL010000024.1:0-28989 GCA_041743085.1 Flavobacteriaceae bacterium | reverse complement strand
AAGAGTGAATATTCCGGCATTTTAAAATTTTCCTAAATCAAGGGGACTGGCTTTTAAAAAACGTTAAAGCCCCTGTATTTGCCGGTTAATCTAATTAATTCCCCTATGGCTCTGCCTAGGGGTTTCCGATTTACCTCTCCTCTTGCATCCGACGAACGAAGAGAGAGGAATGCACAGGGTCGGAACTGCTTTTTAAGCAGTTCCGGGCGGGGTAAAATACAAAATTTCGGTTTTTGGCTTCAAGGCCAAAATGAAACTGGCGAAACCTGTGCCGAGCCTGTCGAGGTATACCTCTATGGCTCTGCCTTGAGCCTGCCTGCCGCAGGCAGGGATAGTCGCCCGCCAGAGGCGGGTAAACTTTCAAGAATTTTTTATTTCAGCGCATAAGCTATTTTTTACCGGACAACAATATAATTAATAGTTTAAATCACTTCGTTTTGAACCCGGTCCTTAAAGGGCCTTTTTTTTGAAAGGGGACGCTTCCGGGGGGATGCTTCTTTTTAACCGGAGGACCAATTGCCTTCGGGACCTAAATAATATCAAATATTTATAAATCCCCCGAGGTTGATTTTACAGTGACGTTAAATATGGCTAAATTCACACTCTAAATTGTCGCCACTTGGAAAAGTTTCTGAATGAACTTAATGAGGCTCAAAGGGCTCCCGTGCTCCATAAGGAGGGCCCCCTTATGGTGATCGCCGGTGCGGGTTCTGGCAAAACCAGAGTGCTTACCTACCGCATTGCGCACTTGATGGAGCAGGGAGTGGATGCTTTTAATATTCTTGCATTGACCTTTACCAACAAGGCGGCGCGCGAAATGAAAAAGCGTATTGCCACCATTGTCGGCAGCTCCGAGGCAAAAAATTTATGGATGGGTACCTTCCATTCTGTTTTTGCCAGACTACTGCGTTATGACGGTGATAAATTGGGCTACCCCAGCAACTACACCATTTACGACACCCAGGACTCCCAACGGCTCATCGCTTCTATTATCAAAGAAATGGGCCTGGATAAGGATCTTTATAAATACAAACAAATCCAAAATCGCATTTCCTCTTATAAGAACAGCCTGATAACGGTAAAGGCCTATTTCCAAAACCCGGAACTTATGGAAGCAGACGCCATGGCTAAGCGGCCAAGGACAGGGGAAATTTATAAAAACTATGTAGATCGCTGCTTTAAAGCGGGGGCTATGGATTTTGATGATCTGTTGTTGAGGACCAATGAACTGCTGAGCCGTTTTCCTGAAGTGCTGATGAAGTATCAGGACCGTTTCCGGTACATCCTTGTGGACGAGTATCAGGACACCAATCATTCCCAATATTTGATCGTGAAAGCGTTATCTGACAGATATCAGAATATCTGCGTGGTCGGTGATGACGCTCAGAGTATTTATTCTTTCAGGGGAGCCAACATCAGTAATATTCTCAACTTTCAGCGGGATTATGATGAAGTCGCCGTATACCGCCTTGAACAAAACTACAGATCCACAAAGAATATTGTCAATGCAGCCAATACGGTCATCGCCAATAATAAAAACCAGCTGGAGAAGGTTGTCTGGACGGCAAATGACGAAGGGACTAAAATAAAGCTACACAGAAGCGTCACAGATGCGGAAGAAGGAAGGTTTGTAGCAAGCTCTGTTTTTGAGAATAAAATGCAACAGCGGCTTACAAACGGTCATTTTGCCGTGCTGTACCGCACAAATTCCCAGTCCAGGGCTATTGAAGACGCCCTACGGAAAAAGGATATTCCGTATCGTATCTACGGCGGACTTTCCTTTTATCAGCGCAAGGAAATAAAGGATGTCCTTTCCTATTTGAGGTTGGTTATCAATCCTAAGGATGAAGAGGCGCTGAAGCGGGTCATCAATTTTCCGGCCCGTGGTATTGGCCAAACCACGATAGAAAAATTGACAGTTGCAGCAAATCATTACAACCGTTCTATTTTTGAAGTGATCCAAAACCTGGATAAAGTAGGCCTTAAGATCAATTCAGGTACAAAACGGAAACTACAGGATTTTGGGACCATGATCAAAAGTTTTCAGATCATGAATGAAAGTGCAGATGCCTTTACCCTTGCGGAGCACGTGGCCAGGAAATCGGGTATTTTGCTGGAATTTAAGAAAGACGGCACCCCTGAAGGAATTGGGAGGATGGAGAATATAGAAGAGCTGCTCAACGGAATACAGGATTTTGTAGAAGGGCAGAAGGAACTTGCAAATGCCAAAGGGGATTTAACCGAATTCCTCGAAGATGTAGCCCTGGCTACGGACCTGGATAAGGACACAGGAGATGATGACAGGGTTGCCCTTATGACCATTCACCTCGCCAAAGGTTTGGAGTTTCCCTACGTTTATATTGTGGGAATGGAAGAAGATCTTTTTCCCTCTGCAATGAGTATGAGTACCCGCAGTGAGCTGGAAGAGGAAAGGCGATTGTTCTATGTGGCATTGACAAGGGCAGAAAAACAAGCCTATCTTACCTATACCCAAAACCGTTATCGCTGGGGGAAACTGATCGATGCCGAACCGAGCCGGTTTCTTGAAGAGATCGATGAAAAGTACCTTGAGAATCTTACCCCGGTTGATACCTATCGTTTTAAACCACTTATCGATACCGATATTTTTGGAGATGTGGATAAAAGCAAGTTGCGGCAACGTAAACCCGGTAACGGAACGCCGCCCGGAGTGTTAAAACCGAGCGAACTGCAACTGCGGAAACTACGCAAACTGAAACCTCAATTGGCCATGCCTGCAGGCAATACCAATGCGGTTGATCCAAATCTGGCCGAAGGGGCATTGGTTAATCACAGTCGGTTCGGAAAGGGAAAAATACTAAAGATCGAGGGAGCGGGAAACGACAAAAAAGCAGAGATCCGGTTTGAAAAGGGAGATGTAAAGAAGTTGTTACTGCGTTTTGCCAAATTGGAGGTACTATCCTGAAGTGATATCCAGCACTGCGCTTTTAAATCCTGGAATAAAAAGATTCTTAAACCGACTATACTCGGAAAAGGGCCATCGGTGAATTTATAAATTAAACACTAATGTCCGGTTAAAGACGTAAGACCGCTGCGCTACAAGACATAAGACGCAAGACCTGATCGTGACCAACCGAAATCGTATAGTTGATTTCAGGTGCTTGTTGGCAATGTACGAAAAGCAAGCCCTTGCATAACAAATATAATGGGAACGCCCAATATACTTGCAGTTTTGGTATTACCGTAGAACATGACGTGGTGAGGTGCTAAAAATGGGGGGTTCACTTGGGGGAACGCCCATGCCCAACGTACTTATCACCGCTTCGCAGCCTTTTAAAAGCGCCTGCAGCGCAGTAAAATCACTGACGCTTCCGTGGACAACTTCGAGCAAGTGGCTTTCAGAACTATCCTTTTCCGGGTTTCGAACAAGGGCCTTCAACTTATAACCTTCTTTTAAAAGTGCCCGTACCAGATATTTCCCGGACTTCCCTGTACAGCCAATAACCGCAATTTTAGAATTTTTTTTCATCAAATCAGTCCAATTGTTTTTTAGAATCAGGATGGCAAATTTGCAAATTGAAATTATTATATCCTTCTTTGTTCAATAATTATTTTAGACATGCGGGTCTCATGCTTCTTTATATAAAGTTTTAATACGGGGATCAGCCACATCCAGAGATGAACAGATGTAGAAAAAAGGGTAAGCCCTTAGGATGATATGATTTGTATGGAGAATGTAATAGTTAAAATGTACCATAAATAATTATCTATTTTAGAGCTTGTTAAATAAAATCCAATGTATAAGAAGTTTCCCATGTTCACTGCAATAATTGTTCCGGCCCTTATTTTTTTCTTCTCCTGCAGTACGGATAAGGAAAGGGTGGTACCGGAAGAAGCGCAAAATCAGGAAATGCCTGCGGAGGTCGGGGACGTCAATGCCGTGGACTATTGGAGCAAGGCAGAAATGGTCTGGAGCGATGAGTTTGATGGAAATACGCTTTCGCCCGACAACTGGAAATTTGAAACCGGGCATCACGGATGGGGAAACAATGAATTGCAGAACTATGTGGCGGATGACAATGTTGAGGTCAGTGACGGGATACTCAAAATAATGGCAAAAAAAATTGACATGGGCCAGGGGGTAAGCCAATATACTTCTGCCCGATTGAACAGCAAAAAGGATTTTACCTATGGAAGGATGGAGATAAGGGCCAAAATCCCTGAGCATAAGGGCAAGGGCATTTGGCCTGCACTATGGATGTTGGGCAGTAATATCAATACCGTAGGCTGGCCGGCCTGTGGAGAGATCGATATTATGGAATATGTGAGTTTTGAACCCAACCAACTTCATTTTTCCATTCACAGCATAGCAAATAATCACACTGAGGGCACTCAGATTACCTCCGGTCCGGTAACCCTGGAAAGCATAGAAGAGGAGTTTCACAACTATGGGGTCTTATGGACGGACAAGTACCTCAAGTTCTATTTGGACGATATTGATAATATCAAACTGACATTTTTAAGACCAAGCACGGTAAGTTACGAAAACTGGCCGTTTTCCCAACCCTTTTATTTTCTAATGAACATTGCGGTTGGTGGAAATTGGGGAGGTTTACAGGGTGTTGATGATGCCATTTTTCCGGCGACAATGGAGGTCGACTATGTAAGGGTGTATCAGGTGAAGTAGGTGCTCGGGGAAAATGCCGCTCTTTTTGATTACCGTAAATGCGTTTCAATAAATGCTTTTAGTTTTATTGAGGTATCCAGTAAATTAGCACCGTTCCACCCATGGCCTTCTTCAGGATAAAAAATAAACTCATGGGCAACATTTAATTCACCGAGCTTGTTGTCCATATCTATTCCCTGCGAAGTGGGTATTAACGGATCCTGCCCGCCATAAAACAAAATCGTAGGAGGCGAAGCGGCCGTAGCCTGATGAAATGGGCTCACGGATTTTAAAAAAGCCTCGTCCTCGCCAAATTGGGAAACGAGCTCCTGTAAAATAGGATTACCGGAATTTAAATAGGCCTCATCGGTAAAGTTCGTTGGCCCTACTACACTACAGACCATTTGAACCTGGTTCCCCGAGTCATGGGCATAACTCCATAAGAGGGATAATTGACCTCCGGCACTAACCCCGACGAGGCCGAGGCCTGTACCGATCTGATAGCTATTCTGCTTGTCCTTCAAATCATTGACGACAGCCGTAATATCATTTATTTGCATTGGATGTGGTGGATTTGCGTCATCTGCCAACCGATAATTCAAGTTAACAATTGCGATATCCGGCAGCTCCTCCCGTAAAAAATCCCTGAACCCATTCATGTCGGTCTTATCACCGGATGTCCAGCCACCCCCATGTACCAGGAGAATCACCCGGGTATCAGAAGTTCGGCCTTTTGGCAGGTAAATGTCATACATCTGGTCTGCATCACCCCCGTAAGCCACATCCGGCAAAGTTTCTTCCTCCAGGATTGCGGATCCACCCATTTGGTTATCAGAGGAACAGGATGGGAAAATGAGTATCAGAAACAATGTTAAACTGATACAAAGAGTCTTTTTCATAGCATATTTTATTACTTACTTTGTCGTTCTATTTCCTATAACCTTGCCCATGGCGGAATTTGTTAAAATATACGAAGAAAATCCAAATCCCAAACAGATCAGAAAGGTGGTTGAGGTTTTAAGGGATGGGGGATTGGTGATATACCCGACGGATACCGTATACGGCTTGGGCTGTGATATTACAAAATCGAGGGCGCTGGAGAAAATTGCCCGAATAAAAGGGGTTAAACTGGATAAGGGCAACTGGTCCTTTATCTGTGCCGATCTCAGCAATCTTTCGGATTATGCGCGTCAGATAGATACGGCAACATTCAAAATTCTCAAAAGGGCATTACCTGGCCCTTATACCTTTATTTTGCCTGGAAATAATAACCTTCCCAAGGATTTTAAAAAGAAAAAAACAGTGGGCATCCGGATCCCGGATAACGCCATTGCGCACGCATTGGTCCGTGAATTGGGAAATCCCATCGTGTCTACCTCAATATATGATGAAGACGAATTGCTGGAATATACGACTGACCCGGGGCTTATTTTTGAAAAATGGGAAAATTTGGTAGACGTAGTCATTGATGGCGGCTATGGCGGGAATACTGCTTCCACGGTCATTGACCTGTCCGGGCAGGAACCGGTTGTCCTCAGGGAGGGGAAAGGGGGTTTGGATATTTTTTAGTACTGCTGGAACGGGCTGTGACGAGTAGCTACTTATTACCACCTGTCTTAATGGACATATCCGGGTTATAGGGTGGAATAAACCTTTCAGGTTCTTTTGATTCGCCTATAACTTCATCTATCTCTTTCTGTAAATACCTCAAATGTGCCTTGGTCATTCTATGCGTGATTACCGGAATGGTCCCCTTTATCTTACGTTGCAGCTGAACAAGATGGTCCAACGCCATTGAGCGGACATCCGTATTTGAAGTATAATCCTGGGATAACATTGCCAAAATACCATTAACTGCCCCATTGGCCTCGCTGGGCTTGTACAGGGCTATAAGGTTATCAACATACGCTTTTTGTAATTTTCTCCTGTAGGTATTCGCCTGGTAAAAAACATTGAGTTCTCCCCACACCAGGTATTCCAGATCATCAAGGTATTCCTCCGGCATGTAAGTGTCCATATCCTCATACCGCTCGGTAATGAATGTCATCCTGCTCATTCTGCTACCCCCCAACAAATTCATCATAACACTTTCCATGGTTTTCGTTACGGCCTCTTTGGATTGCGGCGATTGTATCTTGTTGAGGACATCATTCGTTAACAACCATTTTGGTTCATAAAAGATATGATTATTCAGGAAGAGCAAAGCCTCCTTCTGTACCCTTTTTGGAACCGGAAGATAAACCTCTCCGGTTTCGTCCATGGTTTTAGGAGTTACGTAAATTCCGCCGATGTTTTTAACCACGTGAAAAAGATAGTTGTCGTATTGTTTTACCAGATCCTTGTATATTTCGTCCAAATTAGAGTAGTCATCACTGCCCCTCTCCCGGGTCCACATCGTTAAGTGGGGGACTATGCGTTGCAGGTTCATGATGCCGTAATTACTGGCAATCATAGCGTTATCGCCAAGATCCTCCCGTTGGGATCTGGGATCAAAGTCGCGCCCTTCCCCGCCAAACCAAAGGCGCTGGTTACCTGTAATGCTGTCCACTACCATGGCATTCATGAAATCTTTTTCTTCCAGATCGGTCATGCCATCAGGTAAGGGGGAATATCCCCATTGAATGGCCCACTTGTCGTAATCCCCAATTCTCGGCATAAGGTCCTCCCCAGGAATATTGTCTTCGGGCTGGGCTACATAGTTAAACCTTGCGTAATCCATAATGGAACTCGTATGCCCGTTCTTTCGAAGCCAGTCGGCATCCCTCAATTTTTCAACAGGGGTTGCGTGGCTCGCCGCCATGTTGTGGCGAAGGCCCAGGGTATGCCCTACCTCATGCGCACAGACAAAACGTATCAACTCGCCCATGAGATCATCATCAAACCTCATTTTCTGAGCTCTTTCGTCTACCGCTCCGGCCTGTATCATGTACCAGTTATGGAGCAGGGTCATGAGATTGTGGTACCAGCCTATATGACTTTCCAGGATTTCGCCGCTTCTGGGATCGGTAATATTAGGGCCGTAGGCATTCTTGGAGGGAGACGCAAAATAGCGCAACACAGAAAACCTGGCATCCTCAAGGCTCATGTTTTCACTATTGGCCGGCCATTCTTTTCCCACAATGGCATTTTTAAATCCTGCCTGTTCAAAAGCCTTCTGCCAGTCGTTGATCCCCTGGATAAGATAGCGCCGCCATTTTTTTGGAGTTGCAGGATCAAGATAAAATACAATAGGCTTTGCAGGTTCTACCAACTCACCATTACGCCACTTTTCCCTATCTTCTTCCCTGGGCTCCAGGCGCCAGCGGTGGATGTATACATTTTTATCCACTTTCTGCTGATCATCCCCGTATTCCAGATAGGAACTTGCAAAGTAACCCACCCTGGGATCATAGAATCGCTTTTTCATTGGTTTTTCAGGCAAAAGCACAAACGAATTATTTAGCTCCAGGGTAACTACGCCCGAGAGCGCTGCTGCCGGCAGACCCTTGTCTCCCTTGGCGGAGGATGACGCCTTGTAGGTCTTCACCGTATGTATTTCCGTATTGATGGGAAACGATTTTATTCCTTTTATATACGACTTATCTTTTTCCAGGGAAGAAAGTTTGTAGGCGTCTTTTTGACTGCTGTTAAGCGCTAATAGCGGATTTTCCCCATTGATAAAATCGGTAACCTCAATAACGGACGAAAGCGTCTCTTCATTTCTGGCCTTAATATCAAAAGCTTCTAGGATAGGTGTCACACTGGAATTATTCACGGCCTTTGCAATCGCATCGTTCTCGTCTGCCGCACTTACCAAGGTAGCGATCCGAAGGAAGATCTTATTAAGCGGACCTTTTTCCCAGACAATGGTTTTGTCCCCAATCTCTTCGCCGCCGTAATTTCCAGCGCCGGCCGGTGTTTTAACAAAACGCGTTACCACCAAAATCTCCCTGTTCAGGATGCTGTCGGCAATTTCAAAGTAGTATTTATCGCCTATAAGATGTATTTTAAAGAGCCCTTCCTGGGTAATGGCATCCTCATCAATAATATCATCGTAAGGTTCGGATTTTGTTAACGCATACGTATCTTTCTTCGATTTTTTATCCGCCCTGCCGGTAAGGCCCAAACTACCACAGGAGCTTATTAAAATACACAAACAAAAAAGCGGTACAAAAAGTCTCATAGTTAGACAACGATTTCGTTCTACAATTAGTATTCGTTAGTTTATTTTTAAGACATTCCCAATGAATTAGTCAGGTTTTATGGCCCGAGCTGTCATTTGGAACAAAAAAACCACGACCAAGGCTTACTAAGAAGTTTGGTCGCGGTTATAAAATAAAGAATTTAATGACAATCTCCTAGTTATTGATTGCAGGATCTTTCATTCCTTCTTCTATCATGCTATAGAACTGATCAATTTTTGGAAGTACCACAATACGGGTTCTCCTGTTTTTAGCCCTGCTATCCGCGGTATCATTACCGAGCAATGGCACGTAATAACTTCTGCCCGCGGCCGTCATACGGGCAGGATCCACACTAAAATCATCCTGAAGAATGCGTACTACCGAAGTAGCTCTTTTAGCACTAAGGTCCCAGTTATCCAATAACACACCTTTCCTGTAGGGAACATTATCAGTATGGCCTTCTACCATAAATTCAAAATCCGGTTTATTGTTCACTACCTGTGCAACCTTTCCCAAAACTTCTTTGGCCTTAGCGGTGACATTGTAGCTACCACTGCTGAATAACAATTTGTCAGAGATAGAAACGAAAACCACTCCTTTTTCCACACTGATCTCAATATCCTCGTCGTCCAAATTACCAAGAACGCCCTTGAGGCTTTGGACCAGCGCAAGATTAACGGAGTCCCGCCTGGTAATGGCATCCTGTAGTTTGCGGATGGTTAGATCTTTTTCCTGAAGACTTTCCAGGGATTTCTCCAGATTTTCAGCTCCTTTTGTAGTTAAGGTAGTCAGGTTGCCCATGTTGTTGATCAGCTCCTGATTGTTGGCTTTAAGAAAAGTATTTTGATCCTCCAGCGTTTTTAATCTTGACGCGGCCGTTGCCTTTTCTTCCAAACAGGTGTTTAGTTTCACCGTTGCAGAATTCAAGAGATCCTGGGTTTCCTTCTGTTTTGCTTCTAAATCGGCATACTTCTTTTGCGACACGCAAGACGATAGCAGGAGTGTTACGCTCAAACAGCCTAAGATGATTTTTTTCATAATAAAGTTTCTGTTATTTAAATATTTGTAATTTGTTTTTGTTTTTGTTTTAGTTGGCAGCAAAATTATAGAAATTGACTTTGCGAAATTAGTTAATCTTTTACTAAAATGTTAAATTTCTTTACCTGATGTACGAAATGCGACCACACTATGGATTTTGTTGCGTAGTACTTTAGTATAAAATTAGCTTTTTCTCTCTTTTTATACATTTGTCCGAATTTTCTGTAATAACTCAGATGTGCCCGGAGGATTGCAAAACAGTGATCTATCTTAAATTGAAGCACAAAACGGACGGCTGCTACCGCATCCAGAACGAGGCGGGCAAGGATAACAGGCAATGCCTTTTTCCGGGGAAGATTTTTTGTAATTGAAAAGAGGGAATTCCGGAAGTTAAGATATGTTTTCTTTGGATTCATATTACTCAGGGTAGACCCCCCTAGGTGATAAACCTCCGAGGCCCCGACGTAATAAACTTTATAGCCTGCATTCTGGGCGCGCCAACACAGATCTACCTCCTCCTGATGGGCAAAGTAATCTTCGTCGAAACCTCCCAGAGCACTGAATACCTCGCTTTTAATAAACATACAGGCGCCGGTGGCCCAAAATATTTCCCTGGTGTCATTGTATTGCCCTTCATCCTTTTCCAACGCCTGAAATATGCGTCCCCTGCAAAAGGGATAGCCGTATTGGTCTAAAAATCCCCCGGCAGCTCCTGCGTATTCAAAATGATCCCTTTTTAACAGATCCAGAATTTTTGGCTGAACGATCGCAGCCCCAGGGAATTCCCTGAACGCCCGGAGTATGGGAGGTAGCCAGTTTTCAGAAACTTCAACATCGGAATTTAACAGACAGAAAATATCGGCATTAACCTGTTTTAATGCCTTATTATACCCTCCCGAAAATCCTCCGTTTGTCTTATTTTCAATAATCCCAATGGATGGAAATTTTTCCCGGACAAATGCCACCGAACCGTCTGTTGAGGCGTTGTCCGCGACTATTACCTCAGCACCGGTGGAATATTGGAGGACCGAAGGAAGATAGTGCTCCAATAAGGCAATCCCGTTCCAGTTAAGTATGATGATTGACAGTTTCAAAACGCTTGCAAATTAACGGCTAAAATCAGGAATACGGTTTAAAAAGGTATATTTTTCTTTTTCATAATCCATTTGGCAGTAAAAATGATTTAAGCCGTTGGTCACCATGAGATAAGACGCGTTCAATTCCATATTGTATCGGGCTATCTGATCAAAAACTTCCTGTGTTATGTTTATTTCATACGATTTGCACTCTACGAGGATATGAATACTGCCATCGGAATTGTAAACTACCACATCATACCTTTTTTTTATCCCGTGTACTGTCAGTAATTTTTCCACATTTATTAAACTGACGGGATATTTTTTATCCAATATTAAGTGTTGAACGGTGTGCTGCCTCACCCATTCTTCCGGTTGCAGAACCACAAATTTTTTACGGATGACATCAAAAATCCGGACTTTATTTTCGCTATTTTTGAAACGAAACCCGTATACGGGGAAATTCAGGGACTGCATGAAACAAATGTGATGATTTTTTTTGGATGGAAGAAGTAAAAACGATTGTTGAGGAGATAAAACGCGGGAAAATAAGGCCTATCTATTTTCTCATGGGTGATGAACCTTATTACATTGACAGGATCGCTGAATATATTGAGAAAACCATACTTACTGAAGAAGAGCGCGGGTTCAACCAGATGGTTTTGTATGGAAAGGAAACGAATGTCCAGGAGATCATTAGCAATGCAAAGCGCTATCCTATGATGGCCGAGAGGCAGGTTGTCATTATTAAAGAAGCACAGGATCTTTCAAGGGATATAGAACAATTTATTCCCTATGCCGAAAATCCTCAGCCTACTACCGTGCTGGTCATTTGTTACAAATATAAAAAATTCGATAAACGAAAGAAGCTTTATAAGGCTATTCAGGCGGCAGGCGGAACCATTTTTGAAAGCAAAAAGTTATATGAAAATCAGGTTGCCGAATGGATCAGGAAAGTCTTACTTGGGAAAGGCTATAGCATTTCGCACGAGGCAACTATCTTATTGGTCGAATTCTTAGGAACCGATCTGAATAGAATTCACAATGAACTCGAGAAGTTGCAATTGGTGTTGCCTAAAAATACTGAGATCACTCCGCAGGACATTGAAGAACACATAGGTATAAGCAAAGACTACAATAATTTTGAACTCAAAAAGGCAATCGGGGAGAGGAATGCCATAAAAGCAACAAGGATCATTAATTATTTTGCGCAAAACCCAAAGGATAATCCCTTTGTGGTAACCGTCTCTATTTTGAGTACCTTTTTTTCCCAGTTATTGCAGTACCATGGCCTAAGTGACCATTCACCGAAGAATGTCGCCGGGATCCTCCGTATTAATCCGTATTTCGTTCAGGAATACCAGACCGCGGCAAGGAACTATCCCATGAAACAGGCAAGCCAGATCATTTCGCATTTAAGAGAACTCGACTTAAAAGGGAAGGGGGTGGGAGCACAAAATATGTCCCAGACCGAGCTGCTGAAAGAATTGCTGGTAAAAATTATATAACTGAAGGGATTTACCTTTTGTCAATACTATACCTGCCTGGCCCCAAAAACATAATGCTCACAAAAACCAGCAGAAAGAGCAATGCTTTCTCCTTGGTCCCTATTGGATCTGCACTGTGATGGATTAAGGCCGCAACCAGCATTGCCATAGCGGGGGGTACTGCTGCCCATCTGGTCTTAAATCCAATGATGACCAGAATCGGACAAAGAAATTCTGCCAGAACTATAAGAAATAAAGAAGGAGTTGCCCCGATCCCAAGAGGGTCGGCAAATTCAAAATCGCCACTGATAAGTTTCTGAAACTTTGGAACGCCATGGGTTAACAACAGTGCTGAGCCACCTATTCGAAGTAACCCAAGGCCCAGATTGGTTTTAAGAGAATTAGCCATTCATACAAAGATTTGATTCGCAACAAAAGTATAGATTTTTTATCAGACGATCAGGGATCCTTTAAAATTGCGTTAATGGCATTGGTCAATATGGCGGCATCGTCCTTGGTAAAACACAGCGGGGGTTTGATCTTCAACACATTGTCATGGGGGCCGTCAGTGCCCACGAGAATGAATTTTTGCCGCAAGTTGTTTTTAATGTGGGCAGCCAGTTTCGTATTCGGATGGCCGTTCGTGTCTGATAATTCAACCCCGAGAAAAAGGCCGCTGCCCCGGATGTCGGCAATTTCAGGGAACGCTCCCTGAAGGTTGGCTAAAAGTGCTTTCAGATGATTGCCTACAACCCTAGCGTGTTCCTGTAATTTCTCCGCCTCGATGACGTTAAGGACAGCCTCGCCAATAGCGCAGGAAACGGGATTTCCTCCGAAGGAACTGAAAAATTCGGGGCCTTTTTCAAATTTTTTGGCAATTTCGGACGTAGTTACCACTGCACCGATCGGATGTCCGTTACCCATGGGTTTGCCAAGAAGAACCATATCAGGAACAATGTCGTGCATTTCATAACCCCAGAAGTGGTCTCCCAGTCTTCCAAATCCTACCTGCACCTCATCGCTGATACAGACGCCGCCCTGCGCCCTTACCTCCGGATATACCTTTGCCAGGTACCCTTTTGCAAGAGGTACCTGCCCACCGCATCCCATAACGGGTTCTGCAACAAAGGCGGCAATAGTATTTTTATGCTCGGCAAGTATCGTCAGGGACCCCTCTGCAAAATGATCGCCTGCCGTACCATCGTCCCTGAAACCTGAACCAAAAGCTTTTGGCATGGGCGCGGCCAGGGTCAGAGGATGTTGGCCAACCCCGTTCTTATGACTGTATTTGTAGTGACTGATCGCTATGCCCTCCCGGGTATTGCCATGATAACCGTGTTCCAGTGCCATCACCTTATTTTTTCCCGTAAAAGCAGTAGCCAGCCGTATGGCAAGATCGCTTGCGGCACTCCCGGAATTGACCAGGAAAACCTTATTGAGTTGAGGAGGGAATTTTGCCAGGAGCTTTTCGCTATAGGAGAGCAATTCGTCATACAAATAGCGGGTATTCGTATTTAATTTAGCCATTGTCCTCTGACCTGCCCTTACCACAGAGGGATGGCAATGACCCGCAAGCATGATATTGTTATAGGCATCCAAAAACGTATTCCCTTCGGCGTCGTACATGTATTGAAAGGCGGACCGGGACATTTGTATGGGCCGATCATAACTCAGGGACAAGGTGCTGCTGAGATTTTGACCTCGCCTCTTCAGTTGTTCCGCCGGTTTTGGTTTTTTACTCTCGTGAAAACCCGCCGCACTTCTAAATTCATCGCTGACCCTTACCGGGCTTAGTCCCACTAACCTGCGCAATAGCGACCAGGCAGGTTTTTCACTCATGGTGATATACGCTGACTCCGGTTTAATTGTTTTGGTGTAGGCCGAATTGCAAACACTGGTGCAAAGCCTGGCAGCAATGAGGTAATACAGTACATCCAATTCCTGTACTTTAAGCGGTACCACCTCATGATATGCGCCAATTACTGTCCGGGCAACCTCGAGAGGCTGCTTCTTGTCCATCATAATATAGGTCAGCGCAACCGCCAGTTCGTTGATAAGCCAGGAGTGGCACATATCGCCGAAATCTATTATTCCCGATACAAGGCCCTTTTTGGTTAAAACATTCCAGTCATTTGCATCATTGTGAATAATGCTTTTTCGAAGCTGGTCGCCAATGGGGTAGACATTTTCGTCGAACTGAAGAAAAAAGTAATCCACCAGACTTCTGTCCTTCGGATCGGGGATAAACTCCAGGTATTTGTAATTTAACCGAAAATTTTTCAGATCCCACTGGCTTTCTTTTGCACTGATGGCCGGTTCCGTACTATTTAGTAGGGACTTGTCTGTTTGCCCCAGAAACCGGCCTAAGGATCGGAGCAGGGCAGGGGTGTGCCCTACATCCCCCAGAAAATTCCCTTCCAGAAAAGAAAGGAGCCTGTAAATACTACCGTCTTCTCTTGTAAGATGCAGTCCTTTACTATTAGGGATGGTTATTGGAAATTCCCATCCGCTTAACTTGTCGAGCCTGTTTAAAATTTGATTTTCAGCCTCTAAAAGTGCAAGTGTGTCCGGGGTATCCGGGTATCTTTTCAATACAAATGCCCCGGAATCACACTGAACCCGGTAGTTGGTACTTTCGTAGCCTTCCAATTTCATCAGTCCGGCCTGTGAAAGGGAAAAGTGATTTTTCAGGATAGTGTTAATCCGCGTTGACAACCTTAACTGTAATTTGGAATAAACTTAGTGGAATTAAGCTACATCCAAAAACTAAATTCAAAGAAAGAACAACTGTATAAAAAATTGCCTGGAGCCTTCAATACTCTTATATTTACTTGTTAGAGAATTCTTGGTATCATTTAAATCATCAATCATGAAAAAAATCGCAATAGTGTTTTTCCTGTTGTTCCTTGTTACGCAAAAACAACGGGCGCAAAATTTTGAATTTAAAGCAAATGACATAGATATTGCTTACGAGCGTTTTGAACTGCCCAATGGGTTAACCCTTTTAGTCCATGAAGACCACAAAGCGCCAATCGTGGCGGTAAATGTATGGTACCATGTAGGCTCCAAAAATGAAAAGCCCGGAAAAAGCGGTTTCGCCCATCTATTTGAACATTTAATGTTTAATGGCAGTGAAAATTTCAATGACGACTATTTTCAGGCCCTTGAACGTATTGGGGGCACCGATCTTAACGGAACGACCAATACCGACAGAACAAATTATTTTCAGAATGTCCCTGTCGCAGCCCTGGATCAGGTACTCTTTCTGGAATCGGACAGAATGGGTCATTTATTGGGGGCTATCAGCCAGGAGCGGCTTGATGAGCAGCGGGGAGTCGTTCAAAATGAAAAGCGGCAGGGAGAAAATCAACCTTATGGCAAACAATGGAATTATTTAACAAAGGCAATGTATCCTGAGGGTCATCCGTATTCCTGGACAGTCATTGGCGAGATGGAAGATTTAAACGCCGCATCACTTGAAGACGTGCAGGAATGGTTTAAATCCTATTACGGTGCCGCAAATGCAGTAATAGCAATTGCCGGCGATATTGAACCTGAAGAGGTACATCGGAAAGTGTTAAAATATTTTGGTGATATTCCATCGGGGCCGACCATCTCCAGACCGGAGATAGATATCCCGGAGCATAATGGGGACACCTACCAGGTATACGAGGACCGGGTCCCGGAAGCCAGGGTATTGTTTGCGTGGAATACTCCTCGGTTTGGGGATAAGGAGGATATTCATTTCGACTTAATATCTTCGATACTGACGAACGGTAAAAACTCCAGGCTATACAAGAAATTGGTCTACGACGAGCAGATCGCCAGTTCCGTGGTATCCTTTCAGGCCTCCAGTGAGATAGCCAGCAGGTTCATTGCCTGGGCAAATGTAAAACCAGGGGGAGATGTGGATGTGATAAAGACAAAATTGTGGGATGAAATAGAAAACCTGGCAAAGAACGGGCCAACCGAGGCAGAGCTAAAAAGAGTGAAAGCGGATTATTTTGCCGATTTCATCAAGGGCCTGGAGCGCATAGGGGGTTTTGGAGGAGTTTCGGATATTCTTGCATCCAATGAAACCTATTTCGATGACGCCTCGTACTACAAAATAGCTTTAAAATACGTGGAAGATGCTACTATTGAAGACCTTAAATCCACGGCCGGAAAGTGGCTCTTAAAGGGCAAGCATATCCTGGTATGCAATCCTTTTCCGGAGTATTCGGTAGCAAGCTCCACCGTGGACCGCTCAAAATTACCCGATCTGGGAGCACCCAAAGAATCGAAATTTCCGGAGTTGGAACGCGCAAAATTATCCAATGGCCTTAATATTGTTCTAGCTAAACGTTCGGGAGTGTCAACCATTGTCATGAACCTTATGGTCAATGCGGGTTATAAAACCGATTTTTTAGTGAGCCCGGGAACCGCATCATTGGCGATGAACTTGTTAGATGAAGGCACCAAAGAGCTGAACTCCCTGCAGATCAATGAGCAATTACAACTATTGGGGGCCAGTTTATCCACGTTTTCCAACCAGGATATTTCAAGCGTGTACCTGAATACCTTAAAACCAAGCCTCGACGCGAGTCTGGATCTTTTTTCAGAGGTAATACTTCACCCTGCTTTTCCCCAGAAGGAGTTTGAACGACTGCGGACGGAGCAGATCAATGCTATTAAAAAGGAGAAATCTCAGCCATTTTCAATGGCGTTAAGAGTCATGAATAAATATCTCTACGGTGAGGGACATCCCTATAGTAATCCCTATACCGGAACAGGTTATGAAGAAACAGTGCAAAAATTGGCCCGGGAGGACATCGTAAAATTCTATGATACCTGGATGAAGCCCAATAATGCCACCCTGGTGGTGACCGGTGATGTTGAAATGAAAGAACTTATCTCCAGGTTGGAAAAGTCGTTGGGCAAATGGAAAAAAGGGGAAGTCCCCACAATTGCATTTAACAAACCAAATGTAAATACGAAGAATACACTTTACCTAATTGACAGGCCCGAATCCCAGCAATCTGTGATCATCGCAGGTCACCTTACGGAGAAGTACGGCGATGTTTCTGAAATTGCCCTGGAACAAATGATAAATATTCTTGGCGGAGATTTTACCTCAAGGATAAATATGAACTTAAGAGAAGACAAGCACTGGGCTTATGGCGCTGGCGGTTTTGTAATGGGTGCTAAAGAACAACGCCCGTTTATTGTTTATGCCCCTGTACAGACCGATAAATCGGCCGAATCCGTTACCGAACTGAGAAAAGAGATTTCCGAATTTGTGACGGGCAAACCGGCAACCCAGCAAGAGTTGGATAAGGTGAAAACCAATCAAATATTGAGTCTTCCGGGTCAGTGGGAAACCAATAGCGCAGTGAACAATTCATTGGCCAATCTGGTGAGGTACGATCTTGGGGATGACTATTATCAAAAATACAATGATCTCGTAAGAAATCTTACTCTGGATGATTTGCGCGGTGTTAGCAAGAAGGTAGTTAAACCTGAAGCAGTGAATTGGTTTCTGGTAGGGGACAGGGCAAAAATTGCCAGCACATTAGATGCGCTTGGGTTCGATGCCATTATTGAGATCGATGCGGATGGAAACCCCAAAACCCCTGCGGTAAAAAACCCCACCAAAGATATTACGAATTAGGGAATTGGAAAAATAAGGCTGTCTCGGAGGTCTTTTTCACCGGCACTGCAAGAAGCGAAGCAATCTGTTCGATTCTGGCGTAGCGGAGAAGATTACCCGTCCGAACGGCCGGGCAGGCTTCACTGGGTCCGCAAGGAGATCCGTGTTAGACTTTTTATACACCCACCATTGGTACTGCAATTCAGCTTATCTCAATTTTGGATATTCGGAAGGATTTGCCTCGTGCATAATCCCATAGACCTTTTCAAAGATATCTTCGGCGCTTGGTTTTGAAAAATAGTCCCCATCCGTGGAATAAGCCGGCCGGTGTGCTTTTGCGGTCAGGGTTTGGGGAGCACTATCCAAATACTTATAGGCGCCTTGCTTTTCAATTATTTCGTGAATTAAATAAGAAGCACAACCGCCGGGCACATCTTCATCTATAACCAAAAGACGATTGGTTTTTTGGACACTCTTTAAGACATCGGAAGCTATATCGAACGGCAAGAGCGTTTGAGCATCTATCACTTCGGCGTCAATTCCAGTTACCTGCAATTCGGTCGCAACCTCCAGCACAATCCGCAAGGTGGAGCCGTATGAGACAAGGGTGATATCGCTGCCTTTCTTCACGGTCTCTACCCGGCCTATGGGAGTGCACAATTCCCCTAAATTTGAAGGTCTGGGCTCCTTCAGGCGATATCCGTTTAGACTTTCCACGATCAGTGCGGGTTCATCACTTTTCAAAAGGCTGTTGTAAAAACCTGCCGCTACGGTCATATTTCGCGGCACAACAATATATATACCCCGAAGCAGGTGGATTAGCGCCCCCATTTGAGACCCGGAATGCCATATTCCTTCCAGGCGGTGCCCCCTGGTCCGGACAATGAGTGGTGCTTTCTGTTTCCCGACAGATCTATATAAAAGGGTTGCAAGATCATCGCTTAGCGTTTGGAGTCCGTATAACAGATAATCAAGATATTGTATTTCCGCGATTGGGCGAAGCCCTCTCAGGGCCAGGCCAATTCCCTGCCCGATAATAGTTGTTTCCCGTATGCCGGTATCTGCAATACGCAGCTTCCCGAATTTTTTCTGAAGTCCTTCCAGCCCCTGGTTCACGTCACCGATTGCCCCGCTATCCTCGCCAAAAATCAGAAGTTCAGGATAGGTCGTGAACAGCTTATCGAAGTTATCGCGCAAAATGATCCTGCCATCCACCCCTTCCGGATCGGCATCATAGGTAGGTTTAACTTCCTTAACATTGGTTGCCCTGTTCGGGTTTTCACTATACAGGAATGAACTGTATTTCGGTTGTGTTTCCTCAAAAAAATCAGTTATCCAGGTGGCCAGTGCGGTTTTCTCGGGAGTGTCCTCTCCCAGGAGGTAGCGCAGTGCTTTCCTTGCTTTAGAAGCCAAATCCCTTTTTAAAGGTTCTTCAGTGGCAATAAGATCATTTTTTATTTTTATGATAACAGCTCTGTTTCCGCTGTTGCCGGCCACATTATCCAGCAATGTGATGAGTGCTTTCTTGGCTTCCCTATGGGGTTGCAGGAACTCTGCCCAGGCTTCTTTTTTGGCAGCTCTTACCTCTTTTTTAACGGTTTTTTCCAGACCGGACAATTCCTCATCTGTTGCAATGTTATTCTCAAGGACCCATTCCCGGAAGCGCTTATTGCAATCATTTTCCTTTTCCCATTGTAACCTTTCCTCAGACTTATAACGCTCATGCGAACCGGAGGTGGAGTGCCCCTGCGGCTGTGTTAATTCCGTAACATGAATTAAAACGGGAACGTGTTCTTCCCTTGCAATATCCGCTGCATTCTCATAGGTATGTATAAGTGCGGTATAGTCCCAACCCTGCACCTTGAGTATTTCGTAGCCCGCATTTTTTTCCTCCCTCTGAAACCCTTTCAGGATTTCGGAAATATCCTCTTTGGTCGTCTGGTATTTGGCCGGAACGGATATGCCGTAATTATCATCCCAGACGCTGATGATCATCGGCACCTGCAGCACGCCTGCCGCATTCAAAGTTTCAAAAAAATGCCCTTCACTGGTACTTGCATTCCCGATGGTACCCCAGGCAACTTCATTCCCGTTAATGGAAAACTTATCGGAATTAATTCCCTCAACATGCCTGTAAATCTTAGAGGCCTGCGCCAAACCCAATAGCCGCGGCATCTGGCCGGCAGTGGGCGATATATCCGGGCTGCTGTTTTTTTGTTTGGTAAGGTCTTTCCATGTACCGTCATCATTAAGGCTATAGGTGCCAAAATGACCTCCCATTTGCCTTCCGGCGCACATGGGTTCTTTTTCAATATCCGTTGTAGCATACAGGCCGTGAAAGAAGTTCTTTGGGGTGAGGAAATCAAGGGCCATCATAAAGGTCTGATCGCGATAATACCCGCTGCGAAAATCCCCATCCTGGAAAGACCTGGCCATGGCCAGCTGTGGAAGTTCCTTTCCATCACCAAAAATTCCAAACTTTGCCTTTCCGGTAAGTACTTCTCGTCTGCCAAGCAGGCTGCATTCCCTGCTGGTGACGGCGATCCTGTAATCACTTAGAATTTGAGCCCGGAAATCTTCAAATGATATATCATCGCTGGTCTGTGGTTGCAGTTTCATCGGGCCAAGGTAGATTTGCAACAAAAATATCAAAATAGATTTGGAAATACAATTTGGGAACGGATTAATTCATTAAATATCCGCTAAAAAATACCTCGGATATACTTGCTTTGTTACAAATACTACAATAAAAAGGAATTATATTATGAATATGGCAACTATCAAAACCATTTTCTGGTAAACAGGCCTATCAGTGTTTTTGGGCTAAGTGTAACGATAAAACGAATTTTTTCGTCATAATTAGGCTGACTTAGCTCCCAACCGTTGTTGGAATACAAGGGGAAGTAAAGCTCAAAATAATCGGTCACCAAATTTAAGCGTATGCCGGAGTCATAAACGAAACGGGCATTTTGATTTCTGCTTTTCATCATACCTACATCCCCGTACAATTCAATCCACCTCCAGATATTAATACTCGCATTGGTGGTAGCCATCCAATCATTGGCAAAAGGGTTTTCCAATTTCGATTTAAAGCCACCTTCTGCAATGACGATCTGTTGACTTACAATTCCGGAGTCTTCGGATCTGCCCAAATAACTATAATCAAAAAGGTAATCCGTAGGCCTGTCCAGGGCAAAACTGAAAAAATCGGAACCTGTTTTATTCCGTAGAAATTTGCCCGCAAAAAATCGAAGGTTAAGTTGCCTGTTATTCTCAAACAGTTTGCGATATTCAAAGTTAAAGGACAGTTTCGAGAAATTGCTTGCGTGCTGTGCATCGGCAAACCAAGAAAAATAATCAATGATCCCGGTGTTGTAATTGTTGTACCTCACATTTAATACGCTGTAGTCGGGATCTGTTTCCAGGTCGCCTAGGGCCGGATCAATTGTTCGGAATACGTTTACATGCCTAAGGACCAGGGATTGCCGGTGATTGGAAATGAGGTTGTCTGGCCGCCATCCAAATCCGATAGACGGTGTAAAAGTGGAATACCTTGAATTGGTCTGAAAGTGAAAAGTGGAGCCTCCCAGGGAATAATTGGTCACATACATGCCACTCTTCCGGTGATAATGGTGGTAATTCAACCGGCCGTACCCTACAAACGACCTTTCTAAAAAAGCATAGGATGGGGCAAAGTCAAAAATAAACGGCCTTTCGAGCAGCGTTTTGTTAGTGAGCCGAAGTCCGGGAGTTATCCCGTCATACACATTAAACCCTGCCACGGGCATGTAAAATATCTGATTGTAATAAGGATCTTCCGAATCCTTGAAAAATTGAAACTTCAGTTTTTTATTGCTGGAGAAAAACCCGTTCAACGTCTTCCAGTTATCCCGCTGGTTGAACTCCGGTATTTTTTGATCGTAATTAAGCACCAGACGTTCTTCGGTTGTGCGCGGTATCTTAAATGTTTTCCTGGTTTCAATATCCCGGAACCAATATTTTGAAACCACGGTGTCCTCATTGATCCCAAAAAGCGAAATAGGGACATTGGTGCCGGTCTTATTTTTAATGGTAACAGTTAGTGAATCCTTGCTCTTAAGGACCCTTTTTATTTTAAAATCTATCCGGTCGCTGGTATTCACATAGTCACTGAAAAACCAGTCTATGCCTTTGTCCGAATTTGCCTTTAAGATGATTACGAAGTCTTCCGGGCTTACCCTTTTTAATTTATAGGTATCGTAGAATTCCCTCACGCTTTTATCTACCTTATCTTTTCCCAGATATTCGGCCAGATAGGCCAGACCCAGCCCGGCCTTATAGGTATTGGCAATTTTTTGATTGAATTTGATTAGGGAATCGTTCGGGGTGCTCAAAGCCTGGTCCAGGTTTTTGCGGGCCATAAGCATGTACAAAAAGGGGTATTGCTCATTAAAATCCATATCGGCCAGATGAAAACTGCGAACCCCCCAAATATTGGATAATTTACCAAGGAGCTTTTGATCCGGATAAAATTCTTCAACATAAGTTATCATCAGGTAATTTACGAGTGCATCTGCCACCCATTGTTCTTTACGGGGATCCAGGAAAAGTGTTTCTCTCATGTAACTTCGCAATGCGGTCTTCAGGAATTTCATTTCAAACTGAAACTGGGCCTCATAAGGCCTGATAAATGAAGGCAACTGGTTAAGCCCGTAAAGCGGATTTTTATTAAAATCGATCTCACTCACCAACAATTGTTCGTAGGGAAAGTCACCCAGGTTCTCATGTATAAATTTCGTGATCCTGTTAATAGACACCCCTTGCAGAACCACTTCATGCTTGGTGGATTCAATATCGGTTACAACGATCAGGTGCGGGGTAACATGTTTTATAAATCGCTTATCCGCATTGAGAATAATGTCACAACTTTTTCTGTTTAAACCTCTCAGGGAAGCGTATTGCTTGCCAGGGAAGGAAGTAACATTGACCTCATTAAAATTTGTTCCAAGAAAAAGCGAGTTAGGAAAGATAAAATGGATAGTGGTGTTGGTAATATCGGTATAGAGGTCTTCCAGGTTTTTATTGGAATACAAATGCCAGGAGCCATCGTAAACCGCCGGAGTGAGGTACCAGTCTTTCAGGTAGTATCCGCCCCTGTTATCGTAACCGAAAGGAGTGAATTTATCCGGAGGAAGGGTAACGGTATAGGTAAGGAAGAATTTGGCCGAATCTCCCGGAGGCAGCGGCTTGTTAAGCGTTATTTCTATAATATCGCGGCCACTCGTACGTTTCCAGGCAATTCCCCGGTATTCACTATCCACAACCGTTAAAATCTCGGTTTTTCCGCGTTCGTCCACTTTGGCGAGATGCAGGCTTTTTTTAAATTCTTCCGCAAAGCGTTTGGCCAGGGCCGTTCCCTTATCGGAATATGCGTGTGCCCAATCATTAAAATAGAGCGTCCGGAGGGTGTCCGCTGAACTGTTCACATAAATAAATTCCTGCTGTACGCCGATTACCCTGGTCTCACCGTCCAATGTGGCAGTCAGCATATTACTGTGTTGCCCACGGGATACGGCACCGCAACAGATTACCAGCAAGCACAGTATATGTTTCAGGAATTTTTCGGGGACCATGGATCTAAAAATTAGGACTTAGCGTATGCCCTTTGTAGAACGCCTCAATAATTTCGACAACTTCATCTTCCGTATTAGCAATTTTAATGAGATCCAGATCTGACGGACTTACATTTCCGGCGGAAAGCATAATGTTCCTTATCCAATCGAACAATCCGTCCCAGTATTCCGAGCCCACAAGAATAATCGGAAATTTACCTATTTTATTGGTTTGTATAAGCGTAAGCGCCTCAAATAATTCGTCCAATGTACCAAATCCACCCGGCATTACAACAAATCCCTGGGAATATTTAACGAACATCACTTTTCTCACAAAGAAATAATCAAAGTCCAGGCTTTTATCGTCGTCAATATAGGGGTTGTCATGCTGTTCAAACGGCAGGTCTATATTGAGCCCTACGGAAGTCCCACCCGCCAGATGGGCACCTTTGTTTCCTGCTTCCATGATCCCGGGACCACCACCGGTAATAATTCCATAGCCCGCTTCCGCAACTTTTTTGGCAATACTGACTGCCAATTGATAGTATTTTCCTTCAGCCAATGTCCGGGCAGAACCAAAAATGGTTACACAGGGCCCTATGACACTCATTTTTTCAAAACCCATGACAAATTCCCCCATGATCTTAAATATAGCCCAGGAATCGTTTGTCTTAATTTCGTTCCACCCCTTATGATGCTGTTCTTTTCTCATATACTACACTAATGATGATAAAAATTATAGGAAGCTAATTGATCCGGCCATTCCGGACCGTTTCCTTTTATCAAAAATGATCAGGACCCCGTATGGAGCAGTTCATCAACGGGTTTTCGCAACCGCAGTTCCTTATTTAAAAACTCCGCAGTATAACTTTTAGTATCCAGGCTCACTTCTTCCGGGGTTCCCTCTGCAACAATCGCACCTCCTGCGCGGCCGCCTTCATAGCCTATATCAATGATGTGATCCACCATTTTTATCACATCCATATTATGTTCGATAACCAAAACCGTATTTCCTTTGTCTACCAGCTTGTTCAAAACTTCCATCAGCACCCTGATATCATCAAAATGAAGCCCCGTAGTGGGTTCATCTAAAATATAGAAGGTATTCCCGGTATCCCTTTTGGATAGTTCCGTCGCCAGTTTTACACGTTGGGCTTCACCTCCGGATAGGGTTGTGGATTGTTGCCCAAGGGAGATATACCCCAGACCAACGTCCTGAATGGTCTTTAGTTTCCTGTGGATCTTAGGTATTTTTTCAAAAAAACCGACCGCTTCGTTAATGGTCATTTCGAGCACATCGGCAATCGATTTTCCCTTATAGCGTATCTCCAG
Organism: Flavobacteriaceae bacterium; assembly: GCA_041743085.1. Classification (GTDB taxonomy): domain Bacteria; phylum Bacteroidota; class Bacteroidia; order Flavobacteriales; family Flavobacteriaceae; genus JAFMPW01. Next base: position 4,028 of record JBGTNL010000024.1, on the reverse strand, counting down.
GGTCTCCCTGTTAAAACGTTTGCCGTTGCAGGTCTCACAATTTACGTAAACGTCCGGTAAAAAGTTCATTTCTATGACCCGTAATCCGCCGCCCTGGCAGGTTTCACACCGTCCTCCTTTAACGTTAAAGCTAAACCTTCCGGGTTTGTAGCCCCGGATCGCAGCTTCAGGGGTCTTGGCAAACAGGGATCGGATCTCGTTGAATACGCCGGTATAGGTAGCAGGATTGGATCGCGGTGTCCTCCCAATGGGCGACTGGTTAATATCGATCACCTTATCTATGTGTTCCAGGCCGCTGATCTTGCGGTACGGCATCGGCTTTTTTACCCCGTTAAAATAGTGGGCATTCATGATAGGGTACAGCGTTTCATTGACCAGGGTGGATTTTCCGCTGCCCGAAACCCCGGTCACCCCGATCATTCTGGCCAGCGGAAATTCCACGCTTACATTCTTCAGGTTGTTCCCCGTGCAGCCGGTGAGCACTATGGATTTGCCGTTCCCCTTCCTTCGTTTCTTCGGCACGGGTATTTCCCTTTTTCCGGTGATGTAGTCGGCCGTAAGCGTATCGTGCTTTTTAAGTTCGGAGGGGGTTCCCTCCGAAATTATTTCTCCCCCGTGTTTCCCGGCCCGGGGGCCAATGTCGATAATGTGGTCCGCCCGTTCTATCATATCCCTGTCGTGCTCTACTACGATCACGGAATTGCCGATATCCCTCAGGGATTCCAGGGAACTGATCAGGCGGTTGTTGTCGCGCTGGTGCAGGCCAATACTCGGTTCATCCAGAATATAAAGCACTCCCACCAGTTGAGAGCCTATTTGGGTCGCCAGGCGAATGCGCTGCGCTTCACCACCTGAAAGCGATTTGGAACCCCGGTTCAGAGAGAGGTAGTCAAGCCCCACATCGAGCATAAAGCGGATGCGGGTGCGGATCTCCTTTATGATCTCCTCCGCAATCTTTTTTTGATTCCCTTTCAGGCTCCCTTCCAACTGCTTAAAAAAAGCGGCCAGTTCGGCTATATCCAAGTTGGCCAGCTCGGCAATGTTCTTTTCATTGACCTTAAAGTAAAGCGATTCAATTTTTAAACGGGCACCCAGGCAAACCGGGCATTCAATTTTGTCCATATATTCCTTGGCCCAGCGTTTAATTGAGGTGGAATCCGCTTCCCTGTATTGATTTTTGATAAAGTTGGCGATGCCTTCATAATCAATTTTGTATTCCCGCTTAATTCCCAGGGTCCGGGAATCCACTTCAAAACTTTCTTCACCCCCGTATAGGATGATCTGCAGCGCTTCATCCGGGATTTTTTGAATAGGGTCCGTAAGTTCAAAGCCATAGCCCCGGGCTATGGTCTCCAACTGCTTAAAGGCCCATGACTTTTTATACTCTCCCAGCGGTGCAATGCCGCCCGCCTGGATGGAGAGTTTTTTATTCGGCAGGATCTTGAGTTCATTCACCTCATATACATGGCCCAGGCCGTTGCAATTCTGACACATGCCCTTGGGCGAATTAAAGGAAAAGGTATTGGGTTCCGGGCTGGGGTAGGAGATACCCGTTGTATGGCACATGAGGTCCCTGCTGAAATAGCGGGGAACTGTTTCCCCTTCTTCCAGCACCATGAGCACATTGTCGCCGCTGTACATGGCGGTATTGATGGTTTCGGCCAGGCGTTTGTGCAGGTCTTCGTTCCCATGCACCTTTAGGCGGTCTATTACGATCTCAATATCGTGGGTCTTGTAGCGGTCTATCTTCATTCCCTTGACGATGTCCCGTATTTCCCCGTCGACCCGGACCTTTACAAAGCCCTGTTTCGCGATTTGTTCAAAAAGTTCCCGGTAATGCCCTTTCCGGGAGCGGACCACCGGTGCCAGCACATTGATCTTTTTGCCTTCGTAAGCTTCTATGATCAGATTTTTGATCTGCTCATCGTTGTAACTCACCATTTTCTCCCCGGTGTTGTAGCTGTAGGCATCGGCGGCCCGGGCGAATAAGAGCCTTAAAAAGTCGTAGATCTCGGTAATTGTGCCCACGGTGGAGCGGGGGGATTTGGAAGTGGTTTTCTGTTCAATGGCGATAACGGGGGAAAGGCCGTCTATTTTATCCACGTCGGGCCGTTCCAGGCCGCCCAGGAACTGCCTGGCGTAGGCGGAGAAGGTCTCAATATAGCGGCGTTGCCCTTCGGCATAAATGGTGTCAAAGGCCAGGGAGGATTTGCCGCTGCCGGAGAGGCCGGTGATCACCACCAGTTTTTCCCTTGGGATGGTAACGTCTATATTTTTGAGGTTGTGTACCCGGGCGCCCCGTACTTCTATGTTTTCTTCGTAGTGTATCATTCAGAGTGAGCAAAGTTGCAAAGGTACGGATTTGGGGCCTAAAAAAGAACCGGGTTTTGTTCTTATCGGAAGAAGTTTTGGCGGGAAAAACAAACAGGAATGTGAACCCCGGAGGGGCAAATTCCAGAAAGACGATCCATCAGGAATGATGTGATCTTTCGCTAAAACAGAAAGTTCCGCTGTAAGGCAGGTAAAAAGATATGTTTTTTATCCGCTATATTTGAAGTATAAAGCACATAGGTGTTTTAGGCAGTTGTTATGCTTCAGCTTAGAAATCCCTCTAAATTTCGTAAATTGGTTTAATGAAAAAGATTGAGCAGGGCTTTATAATTGACCGATTAAGCGACTCGATACTGAATACTATTTCGGGCGACAGTTTCCAAACGGAAGTTGCAACTTTAAAGAAATCCGATTTAAAGCATGTTCTCAAAAAGAACGGATGGAATTTCGATTGGAAAGCGGAATTTAATGACCTCAAGAAAGAAGTTTACAAACTTTCAATTGTAAACAATCCTGACATTGTTCAAGGACTTTTAAGCATTACAATCGAAAGTGACCATATATTTATGAACCTGCTTGAAAGCGCACCTTTTAATATTGGAAAACAGAAACTTTATGAAGGTGTAGCGGGAAATTTAGTGGCTTATGCCTGCAAAGTTTCTTTTCAAAAAGGTTATGACGGATTTGTAGCATTTACAGCCAAATCCCGACTCATTAAACATTACCAAGAAACTTTGGGGGCGTATCACTTTCGAAATCAACGAATGATTATTGACACTAATTCAGCCAAATTTTTAGTTGCTAAGTATTTTAAAACAATATAAGATGGGACATATAGCAGAACCAAAAGGAGTGGATTTTTTGATTGAAAGTCCTCCATTGACAGACAAAGAACGAAAAGAATTGAGCGAATTTATTAAAAAGCGCAAAACCGAACTTGGAAAGAAGTCTGTGCCGAAACGAAAATAATGCACGAAAGAAAAGCCGCAAGCATGACAACGGCTATAAGTAATGCGGGAGTTTGAGTTAAACCTGCCTGTCGTGCCTTTGGCAGGCAGATCGAAAGGTTTGGCTAATTGCTAGGCGGAAAGGCAGGTGCGTACTTGCCCCGCACTGCCCATAGTGTGCCAGGAAACAGCCACGGCAATAAAAGGCTGCATGCTGTAATTAAGATGATGGTAGGTCCATCAGGGGCGTTGTATAGGCGATGGCCCTAAACCACCTAAGGGTGCATCGATCAATAGTCTTTGTACCGAGCGTTTAGGAGAATCCGTCCATGAGATCGGCAGGTAAGGATAAAGGAGTTGAACCCTTTGACGGGCTCAAGGTAAACTTTAGTGAACCATTGAAGCGGTGTCGGGAAGTTGCGTATATCCGGTCAAAAGCTACGAAGTATGGGACGGAGCGGAAAGTAAGGTTAGCGATAGCATTGATTTTTAGAGTATTTGTGCCAGAATGATTAATTTAGTGAAACCCCATTTTAATAATCTCGCTTTTTAGCGGGAGCGGTTAAAATGGATGGTTGAACTAACCCCGCTTTTTCAGCGGGGTCTGGGTTTAATTTACCTTGAAAATCCACCTGCTTTGCAGGTGGTCATGTTCTGATGGCTATGCCTATTTTTGTGACATGAGTAAATATAGGAAACTTAGCCATGTCGTTTACAAGTGTGATTATCATATTGTTTGGGTTCCAAAGT
>JBGTNL010000023.1:0-55658 GCA_041743085.1 Flavobacteriaceae bacterium | reverse complement strand
AAGAGTGAATATTCCGGCATTTTAAAATTTTCCTAAATCAAGGGGACTGGCTTTTAAAAAACGTTAAAGCCCCTGTATTTGCCGGTTAATCTAATTAATTCCCCTATGGCTCTGCCTAGGGGTTTCCGATTTACCTCTCCTTTGGAGAGGTCGGAACTGCTCTTTAAGCAGTTCCGGGTGAGGTAAAATACAAAATTTCGGTTTTTGGCTCCAAGGCCAAAATGAAACCGGCGAAATACCTCTATGGCTCTGCCTTGAGGATAGTCGGTTTCAAGAAATTTTTTATTTAAGTGCCCATTATGGGCTTTCATATTTCATTCTTGTAATCGGCAAATGCATTTTAACTAGTAGTGCCGATCTATTAAAACTATGGGATTTTGGAAAGCTGATTAAGTTCCTGAGGTGATATAAAAATTAGCCCTACATCAAAATGATGATGCCATCGAAAAATTCGCCTTAATTCTGAATTAAATCTTCAAGCGATTGAATTGTAATTCTTTAGGCTAGGGAAAATTATTGATTAGATTTTATCTTTAAAATATGGAGATTGCCAGTTTTGGCAATCTCCATAAACTAACAACTCAAATAACAAGTCTTCTATAATGTGCATTGCTACAATTCATTGACCCAATAACCTACTAGAAACAAAATGGCAATATATTTAGTATTCTTAAAGTACCTCATTAATACCCGGGGTTCTGTCCAATCTTTGGATTTTCGTTACGTGCACTTTGAGGAATCGGATAGAGCTTCAGATGGTCCCCACCTGGATTATACCCTTCAGCCTCGGCAGTTGAAATAAACTTTCCGTGCCTGATCAAATCTTGCCTTCTAGAGCCTTCACACCATAATTCCCTACCACGTTCATCCAATATAAAATCCCTCAAAGTGTCCTTGGTAAAATCTCCTACCGAAATTTCTGAAACTCCTGCCCTTGTTCGGATCTGGTTAATCAAATCAATCGCCTCGGCATTAGGCCCGGATACCTCATTCATAGCTTCCGCACGTGCCAACAGAACATCCGCATATCTATAAAGAATAACATCATTGCCTTGTCGAAATCCGATTTGTTCAGGATCATCTCCATACTTTTTTGGGGCCGCCCCTATAGCCTTATCATTTTGCACGGCCCTAAAATCCACCATATTGCCATCTATATCCTCGTAATACCGTATCATACGTGACAATCTTAAATCGGTTCCTTCCTCGAACTTATCATAAAATGTCCAAGGCGTTTTTAGCCCACCCCAAAGACTATACTTAATTCCTGTGGGACTCTTGTATTCCGGTGTTTGTGGCAAGCATGCGGCAAACCAGGAATGGGCCAAATCGTTCTGGGCAAGTTTTGGAATCGCCAGAATGGTTTCTGTGTTGCTGGCACCTTCGTTTACCCAATCAAAAACACTTTCATAGGTTGGCATAAGCTGGTATCCCAAACCCATGATCTGCTGAGTGGAATTCAATACACCTTGCCAGTCTTTTTCGTGCAGTTGTAATTTCATTAACATGGTAAGCGCAGCGCCTTTGGTAACCCTACCGAAATCTTCATTAGGATAGGATGCCGGTAGATTAGGTATTACGGCATTTAATTCCATAGTAATAAAATTCACCATCCAATCTTCGGTCGGTCTTTCGGGTTTTGTCTCAGAATTGATTGACTTTGCTTCTTCATAGTCCACGATTATTGGCACAGGGCCAAAAAGGTCGAGCAAATTGAAGGCATAAAATGCTCTTAAGGTTTTGGCCTCGGCTATAATCCTATTTTCAAAATCCCCCTTTTCTATTGGAGCTTCTTCCAAATTTCCTATTAAAAGCGTTGCTTTTGTGATAGACCTCACGTATCTCGTAAAATTTGATTCGACACTACCGGTTTCGGGTGTCCACTCCAATCTATCCAAACTTTGCCATCCATCGCCCCAAGCGGTCCTTAGTTCATCGGTAGGCAGAATATTCATCATCCATTGGGAATTATCTAAAAACAAAGGGGCCCACGACAGCATTAGGTCCCGATAAATATCCGTTACGGAAGCTTCAAAATCTTCGTCGCTGTTCGGAAAGTTCTGAGGGGTCAGACTCCCATAGGTCTCAGGTTCCAATTCACAGGAACCGATTACGGTCAAAACCGCAAGTGCCAGTAGCACTATCTTTAATTTGAATACATTTTTCATCTGTTGATATTTATTTGTTTTTAATCGGTCATATGTAATTCGCCAATCAACATATCGGTTGGTATCCCAAATTGTTATGGCTCATTTCATAAGTTCTTTTTTTTAAAAATTAATATTTAAGCCAAGCTTGTAAGTCTTCGGAAAGGGGTATGCGCTAAAACTATCGGTCTCTGGATCACCCCCTGAATAGTCGCTTATCACAAAAAGATTTTGAAAATCAACAAATAAGCGCATTGATTTTATGCCTTTGGTGATTTCCGGAAATCGATATCCTAAAGTAATATTTCGCAATCTTAAGAAACTGGCATCTTCAACGAACAGATCGGAGGTGCCTCTGAATCGCGTTGTAAGCCCTGAGGGCAATGTCCCGGAAGTGTTAAACGACCCCCATCTGTTTTCTGATTCCTGCAGCGCGTTACCTACACTGACGACCGTGAACAATTCCCTGGTGTTGTTAAATAACTCTCTACCGTGTTCTCCGTATAAATAAACATTAAGGTCAAAATTGCCAATTTGAAAGGTATTGTCCAGCCCATAATTAAAATCCGGTTGCTGGTTTCCGAGAATAGCACGATCTGCCGCGTCTATCTGACCGTCAGGGGCACCGGTCAAGTTCCCCTCGTTGTCTTGTCCATTAACATCTCTAATCTTTAAATCTCCGGGGATGGCGTCTGGCATGTGAGGCACATTTTCGCCAATCTGAACAATACCGTCGGACAAAAAGCCATAAATGTTACGGAGCCTATCGGTTTGTCCTTCATAGACCTCTAGAATAACGGAAGGGTCTCGCTCTTTCCATTGGTCCTTAAATCTTCCTAAGGTCAAGGTTGTGTTCCAACTGAAATTTGGATTGGAAAAGTTTCTACTCGTCAATAGGACTTCAAAACCTTTACTTTCAGTCGCCCCGATGTTAGAAGCAAAACTGCCTACCGGTGAAAAAGAGGGTAATATGGTGTTGCTTAGAAGGTCGCTTACTTCCTTATTGAAATATTCGAAGGTGCCCGATAACCTATTGTTGAACAGGCCGAAATCGAGCCCTATGTTATATTCTGTTGTTGTTTCCCATTTTAAACCGGGATTGGCCAAGCGCGATAAACTGACCCCGTTATTAATGGTATTTCCGAACGCATAATTACTGTTGGGGCTATACAGGGCAAAGGCGTTTCCACCAATATTCGAGTTTCCTGTTTGCCCATAGCTCAACCGTAGTTTTAGTTGCGAAATATAATCATGGTTCGCCATGAACGACTCTTCATGTATCTTCCAACCCAAAGCCGCCGAGGGAAAATAACCATATTGATTATCCGCTCCGAACGTATCGGATCCATCAGCTCTCATGGTAAGTGTCAGTAGATAACGGTTCAGATAGTTGAGATTCATTCTTCCAAAATAGGAAACAAACTTAGAAGCCTCCCTTCCTGATTCTACTCCTGGTCTTTCGGCAACACCGGCCGCTAAATTGTCATATAAAAACAGATCGGTTAAAAAATCCTGATTGTCGGCACCAAAAAATTCGCTTTCAAATCTTTGGTAAGAAAATCCAGCCAAAAGAGTCACTTCCAAATCTGAAAGCAACGTTTTGGAATAATTAAGTACCGATTCGAACAAATAGGAATAATCCCTATTTTCTTGTTGAGAGGCCCGCCCATTGGCCAAATCTCCGTACAAAGTGGTTTTGGGGAGATAGGTAAGCCGTTTGGCATTCTTTGTATCGAGGCCGAAACTATTCGTCCAGTTTAAGCCATTAGCAATTTGGGCTTTCAACTTGGCGTTAGTCAAAATCCGGTTGTTCTTTGTTTTGTCGTCTATATCGAGCAAAGAAACCGGATTAGGGGTACTTGGTTGGTTCAAGTTCAAGGCAAATTCCCCATCTTCGTTCTTTACGGGCAAATAGGAAGGAAATATATAAGCACTTGCGATAATACCGGCCTGGGCATTACGTGCACCGCCCAGTTGCGAGTTTTGGTTTTCAATATTGCTAATGGTAAAGCTCAGCGAAAAATCGAGCCATTCACGAATTTGCTGATCTAAATTAATACGCCCCGTATATCTTTTTAGTCCGGTATTCTTAACAATCCCTTTTTGGTCAAAATAATTGAAGGAAAGGTAGTATTTGGATTTTTCATTCCCGGAACTCATTGAGATATTATGTTCTAGAATCGAACCTACCCTAGTAATTTCTTCAAACCAATCGGTTCCCTTGCCTGCCGCATTAATGTCAGCTTCCGAAAAAGGCGGAACAAATGGATCTAAAGTTTCGATGTTGGTATCTCCATAAGGAAATACATTATTATTGAACAACCTTCTTTCCAATCGATCCCTGTTATGTGCGATCATTAGCTCGCTTGCGTTGAGGAAATCAAAATCCTTTTCTGTACTGTTCAACCCATGGGAGGTAGAATAGTCGATGTTCACTTCGCCGCTTTTACCTCTTTTGGTCGTGATTAAAACAACCCCGTTAGCCGCCCTGGCACCATAAATTGCCGTTGAGGAAGCATCTTTTAATACTTCTATTGATTCAATGTCGTTCGTATTTAAGGAGTTTAAAGACCCGCGGTTTCCCGGATTGTACGTTCCTCCCCCGGCCTCGGTGCCACCTTCGGTTACAGGAAAGCCATCAATAACATACAAGGGGGAGTTTCCTGCGCCTACGGATCCGGCGCCCCTGATTAAAACACTAAAGCCTCCACCTGGCTGTGCGCTGTTTTGGTTTACGGTAAGGCCTGCAACTTTTCCGGCAAGTAACGATTGAACGCTAGGAGAGGACCCTTCGGGCAGATCTTCCGCCTTGACCGAACTTACCGCACCGGTCAAATCACTTTTCTTTACACCGCCATAACCGATCACTACCACTTCATCTAGCCCGGCAGCATCTTCTTCCAAGCTTACGGAAATGGTGTTTTGGCCGTTAAGGGGTATCTCTTGTGTGGAGAAGCCAAGGTAAGAGATAACAAGAGTGGCGTTTTCATCGGTTACCGATAAGGTGAAATTACCATCAAAATCAGTTTGTGTACCATTTGTTGTGCCTTTTTCAAGAATACTGGCCCCTGGTAATGGTTGGCCATTATTATCCGTAACGGTACCCTCGACGCTTACTTGTTGGGCGATATTATCCAGTACAATGTTTGGAACAGAGGTTGTAATCTTCTCTATTTGCTTCTTTTTTAAGATAATCAATTTTTTCCTAACCTTAAAATAGATGTTGGAATCTGAAAACAAAGATTCCAGAATATCTGAAATACGCTCATCTTCAGCATTGACCGCAACTTTACGGTCAACATCCAACTTTAAATGATTGTATAAAAATCGAAAGTCGGTCAAGGATTCTATCTCTGTAAAGAGTTCTTCAATGGTGACCTTTTCAAGGTGTAGTGTAATTCTAGTATTCTGTGAATAAGTTCTGGCATTCACCGTAACTAATGAAACCAATAAGATTAAAGTGGTAAGTTTCACCTTTAGGTCGTATTTGAACGGTATTTTACTGCGAAACGCTCTGCCCAGTCTGAATTTTTCCATACTTTTGTGTTGTTTTTTATGGTTTAACATGGTTTTGTTGAATCACCTTTTTAAGCCGAAAAATGCTCCAACATTTTTCGGTTTTTTATAAAAGTGATTTTCTTGGTTATTTACATTTCAATGCATATGTTTCATTGGCTTGATTGATTTAGATTGTTAGTTGTTTGATTTGTGATAATAATCTTGTTGTTGTTTAATTTGTATTCAAATTCAAAAGGAGTATCTTCTTTAAAAGCCTCCATTATCTCTCCTAAATTTTCATTGGTGAAGGAAGCAGTATATATCTGGTCTTCCAAAAAAGGATATTTATTTTCAATAGCTACATTAAAATGCCTTTCCAATTTCATTCGTATGTTTTTGAACGAAGCATTTTTAAATAACAAACTTCCATCTTTCCACGCGGTATATATTTGTGTGTCTACCTCTTTTACGGACATTTCGTGGGTAGTTTTGTCCCAAGCTGCTAAATGTCCAGGCATCAATAGCGTTGAATCTTGGTTGAGAATTACAGAACCCCCATTATACAATTTAACCGAACCTTCCACCAAAACAGTACTGATAGCATCGTCTTCCGGATAATACGACATATTGAATTGGGTGCCCAAAACTTCAACGTTGACATCATTGGCATTCACAACAAAGGGATGGGCCTTGTCCTTCGCCACATCAAAATAGGCTTCCCCCTTTAAAAATACCTTCCTATCCTCTCCTTTGACAAAATGTACGGGATACCTCATTGAACTCCCGGCATTGAGTTTTACCTGCGTACCATCGGACAACAACAAATCGAATCGCTTGCCATATGGAACGGTCAAGACATTATATACAAGTTCTTCGGACACTTCGGTAGTTTGATAGTTTAATTGGCTACCGTTTTGGGCTCCTATCAACTTGCCTTTGGAGCCAATGATTTTTCTTTGTCCGTTTTCTGACATAACCATGATCCTCCCATCATCCAAAGTAAGCGTGATATCCTGAACCTCGGTCAGGGCAGGGCCGGAATTTGGACTTAAAGCTTCGCTTTCGTTCAGGAGACCTTTTTGATAACCGTAGAACAAGCCGGCCGCGAGCACGAACACCGCCGCGATTTTATAAAGGTTTCCAACACTTATTTTTTTTCCCAAAGGGAACTTCCTTTGTCCTTTGCTCGTCTCTCCTATTTTATGCGCTATCTTTTGATAAAGTATTTCCGATTCACCGTTCTTCCTTTCCTTAAAACCTTTTTCGGTACTGGCCAATTTACCCCAATATTTATCCATCATTTTCTCCACATCATTTTGAGATTCAGGGTCTTTGATGAAATTCATCAGCTTTTGATACTCCTTTTTCGAAAGCGTATTATTGACAAATTTTTGAAAAAGTTCGTCTATATTTTGTTTCATCTATTATTGATGATTAATAAAGAGATACTGAATATCCCACATATATAGTACACTTGAAAGTGCTAAAAGTCCCAAGTCGATAGCAATTTTTATTACCTTATGACTCAAGAACGGGTAGGTCTAATTCGAAATGCTTAACCCGGTAGTATATAATAGATGTTATAAAGCTTAATGAAAAAAGGGCCAATTAATATTTCCATTGGCCCTTTTGCAAACTAACTCAAACTAACACAACTCTCTTATATATTTTTTATAATGATTAATCCTCATCTCAAATACATGTGCCAAGCCATGGTCTGCCATTCTATATCTAAAGAATTCTCTTCCCTAGTTTTCAGTTATTGAAATAATGGCTTTATCAAGTTCTAGATATGTAATACACTTGAGTAAGGAAAAAGTCCCAAGCAAAATCATTGTTTTATAAAAAATAAATAGGGGGGCCGGATTAGAAAAGAGCAACTATTAGTAGAAATGAGATTATAGTGTCGGTAATATAGGGTTGTAGTTGAACTCTAATAAGTTGCAATGTCTTCCACAAATGGTTTTTTACCGTTTTTGAGGATATATTCAATAAGTCAGCTATTTCTTGATTGCTCTTTCCTTGCTGTTTTGACAAGATAAATATGCTTCTCTTTTTAACAGATAGGTTCTCTATGATATCATTTACGATATCTTGATATTCTGTTAATAGGATACTATCTTCAGTTTGCCGATTGTAATATTTTAGATTTCTCCAGACCTCCTTTATCAAGGATTCCTGGTTGGCAACTCTCCTTAAATGGTTATAGGTATGGTTTCTGGCAATGGTGTATATAAAAGAATCAAAGGAACCGGACAAATCTATTGTTTCCCTCTTTAGCCAAACTTTTATAAATACTTCTTGAAGAATATCTCCAGTGGCAAAATCTGACTTGGTAATGGAAAAAACAAAATAGTAAAGCTTTTTTTGATAGGTGTCAAAAATTTCTTGAAAAGCCCATCTTTCCCCATTCTTTAGAGATAAAAGAAGTCGTGCTATATTTTCATCTGACTTTTTCACATATTAATTTACAAAATATATTAAAACAATATTGCCAATATAGCTGGCTTTTTCACTTGTTTCTACCAAAATTATATATCGCACGGGACAAAATGATAGTTTTTGAGTGTAGTTATTGTCTGTCCTGTAACAAGGTACCAAGTTTTAAGGGGCTAACAAATGGACAATCCTATTTTAATATGGATAATTTTATCATAAGGTGGTGAAATATCAGTTTCACCCTTATTTTTTTATAAGAACTACATCATAGCACCTTGTTTTTTAGGATATTGACACATGTTTGCCCAAAGAAAAGATTAAGGGTTAATCTTCCCGTTTAAACAGTATGTATGTAAATTAATTTGAATATATCGGAAGAAACAAACACATTTATACTTTATTATGCGAATCAAGAGTTGAATTTTAATTATGTCTGAAAATCAAATAGTTATGTATTCGATATACAAAAAATTCTCTTATTCTGGATTCTAACCTATTGATAATCAGCATTGACTTTTAACCCTTGATTTGCATTTATTGTTGTATAGTATTAATTAAAGCCCTGCTCGACATCTTTCGACGGATAAACTGGCAGGTATGCACACTAGGGTCGGGCAAGGTGTCGGACTGATACATGTTTTCAAAGAGTTTCTTAGTTTTTAGCTGCGTTGGTCTGTTTTATAAGCCCTGGGAGAAAGGCCCATATACCTCTTAAAAAGACGTGAAAAGTAAAGTGGGTCCTGAAATCCCATTCTGTAACTGATTTCCTTAACGCTTAGATCAGTATAGTTTAGGTATTCGCAGGCTTTTTGGGTTTTCTTTAGATTAAAGAAATGGATAAGGGAATAGCCCGTCCTTTTTTTGAAAAGGTTAAAGAGATAGGAAGAGGAATAATTGAACTCTTTGGCAATATCCTCTGATTTGAGGGATTTGTCAAGATTCTTTGTCAAAAAATCTACAATAGTGACCACCAAGTCGTTGTGACCTTTGAGATGTACCGATCGATCAATTTCAAAGAAAATAAAGGAACTTATAAAATTCAAACCTAAAATATTGGCATATTCCAAACGGGGCACTACATAATCACTATTTAAAATCTGAAAAATTTGGTTAAATAAATCGATTCGGTAGCTCTCAAAAGGTACAATTCCAACTTTTTGTAGGTTTGAACGGTATCTATCAAATAAGTGTTGCGCCATGTTTCCGTCAAAATGCATCCAATAGATACTCCAAGGATTGAGTTTATCGGCTTGGTACTCATGTGCAGTACTTTTAGGTATAATATAAAAACGGTTGGGCAATACTTTGATTTGTTCTTCGGCTATCCTTAATTCTCCTTCTCCTTCGGTACAGTAGATAAAGATAAACTCGTTGGCACCCTTTTTCCGGGTCCTATAATGATGGCTGGCTTGCGGATAATATCCGATATCTGTTACATAGAAGGATTTGGTAATGGCGTTGGTTTCCAATCTTTTTTTTATGCTTTTGGGCAGGACTATCATCTTTTGTCCTAAAAATCCTTCCTTTAGCGTAAAATTGTCCATGTTTTAACTCAATTCGTCTATGTTCTTACCTAATAAAATTAATTAATATTGATAATCAAATTCATTAAATTACATATTCGCTAAATATACTCAATATACCTGCGAATAATCCCGATTAATGTATTGAGTTTTTGAAAACACAAAATATATGACAATTACTTAATCTGTATGATAACATCTATGTTTTAAAAAATATGATTCTACAGATTTTGAAGGACTAAATCCAATATTTGAATTGTAATTTAAATTCATCACTAATCAAAACAACTTAAATGGAAACCCAATGATAGGCACAAAAAAAAACTTATTGAAAAACCCCACTTTAGTTATGCTGAGGATGAGTGAGCGAATTAGGTTTTTAACGTTTTGTTGCTTTATCTGGGCAATAGGCGTTTCGTACGCCTCAGTATCGAACAGCGACGGCCTGGCCTCTTTTTGGCCGCACGATGTTGTAACAATGGCCAATTCGGTTTCGGAGCAAACCCAAATACGTGGGGTCGTCACTGATATGGCTGGCAACCCTTTGCCTGGGGCTAACGTAGTCATCGTCGGGACCACTAAGGGAGTGGTAACGGATTTCGACGGTAACTTTACCATTGAGGCCGAAGTAGGCGATACCTTGGAGGTATCATATATAGGTATGAAGACTATTCAGGTCCCGGTGGAAAGTACCGATGACCTGAACATAGCCTTGGAAACCGATGCCGCTGCGTTGGATGAAGTTGTGGTCGTCGGGTACGGTACCCAGAAAAGGAAGGATCTGACCGGCGCTATTGCCACAGTCAAACCTGAAGAATTTACCCCTGGGGTAAATGTGAATGCGACCCAACTGCTTAATGGGGCCGCGGCGGGCGTCAACGTTAGCCAAGTGAGTTCTGCACCGGGTGGAGGCATAAAGATTCAAATTCGTGGAGCGGGATCCATAAATAGTTCCAATGACGTATTGTTCGTTGTTGACGGTCTTCCTGGCGTTGATCCACAATCGTTAAGTCCGGATGATATTGAATCCATACAGGTTTTAAAAGATGCCTCAGCGGCTTCCATTTATGGAACAAGGGCGGCAAATGGAGTGGTTTTGGTAACGACAAAGCGCGGAAAAGCTGGGAAGACTACTTTGACCTATAGTACATATTTGGGCATGCAACATATTGCGAAACAAATCGATGTTTTGGGAGGTGCAGACTACATGCGTCTAATCAATTTAAGAAGTGGCGATGTTCCGGTGTATTCCGATGCAGAAATAGCGGCAATCGGGGTGGGTACCAACTGGCAAGACCAAATATTCACTAGTGCACCGGTGCAGAACCATCAAATAACTATGTCGGGGGGCAACGAAAAAGGCAATTACTATCTTGGCCTGAATTATTTTGATCAAGACGGCATCGTAAAGACATCGGGTTACCAAAAGTACAATGCCCGACTTAATATGCAGACCAGGCCTTTGGAAAAGTTATTGGTGTCTGCAAATATCAACTTTACACGAGAGGGCTTTAAAGAAATTTTATTTTCTAATGCGGCCAATGACTTTGCTGGACCCATCAATACTGCCATTCAATTTGATCCTACTTTGCCCACGGGATTAGACGATCAAGGCTTTTATTTTCTCAATCCTACGATTGCTTTGGACAATCCTTTAGGATTGATCAACGGTATATCGGATCGTTCCATACGAAACCAGTTTTATGGTTCGCTTACAGTAGACTACGATTTGGTTAAAAACCTAAAGGCAACGGTAAGATTAGGTGCGGAGGCAAATAATCGAAGGGATGATTTTTATAGAAGCCGTGTAGCCCAATTGGGGAGGTCTGAAGGTGGTATAGGAAATGCTGGTAGCACTGAATACACCCATTGGTTGACAGAATATTTATTAAAGTATGAAAACACCTTTAACGAGGTGCACGATTTTTCAATTTTAGGAGGAGCTACATTTGAAGAATTTTTGACCAGAGGTTTGGGAGCAGGTAGTGCAGGCTTCCTTTCGGATGTGACAGGAACCAATTTATTGCAAAGTGGAGATGGCGAACTTAGGGATAACGTGTCCAGTTCTAGGCTAAAGAATACCTTGAACGGATTTTTGGGTAGGATGACCTACGGTTATAAAGACCGCTATTTGTTTACGGCCTCTTTTAGGGTGGATGGTTCTTCACGTTTTTCAAGCGAGAATAAATTTGCTTTTTTCCCTTCGGGTTCCATTGGATGGAATATTAGCCAGGAACCATTTTTGGAAAATAGTGATTGGGTGGATAATCTGAAGCTGAGAATAGGTTATGGTGAACTGGGAAATCAGGGCATCGACAATTTTGAAACGACACAAACCTTGGTCGCGGGTGGTAACTCGGTTTTCGGAGGCTCTATTTTTCAAGGGGTGGTTCCGGCACGTTTGCCAAATCCTGATCTCAGATGGGAAACTACCGCAGAAACCAATGTGGGGCTTGACTTTTCTTTCTTTGCCAATCGAATTTCGGGCACTTTAGATTACTTTGACCGAAAGACCACGGACCAGTTGTTCGTAAAGCCTTTACCCTCTGTTGTAGGGTTTACCGCAGTTCGAACCAATCTAGGCGAAGTAGTGAATAAAGGTTTTGAAGTGGGGCTACAGACCAAAAATTTGATCGGCGATTTTTCTTGGAACACCAATTTAAATCTTGCCTTTCTAAATAACGAAGTCACCCAATTGCCCGATTTTACCGAACGTCTTATCGGAGGCAACATCGGTACATTTATTAGTAATTATACCATTGTACAAGAAGGGTTCCCGCTTCGTTCGTTTTTCGGTTTTGAAATTGATGGTGTCTTTCAGGAAGGTGATGACATTGAAAACTCGCCAACACCTGATGTTAGCGGTTATGCGCCTGGTATGCCAAAGTTTGTAGACCAAAACGGCGATGGGCTGATTGATGATGAAGACCGTGTGGTCTTAGGAGATCCGTTCCCCGATTTTAGTTTCGGGATCAATAATACCTTCAAGTACAAAAGACTTTCGTTAGATGTCTTTGTTTTGGGGGTTCAGGGTATTGAAACTTTAGACGCCAACGTTACGGAATCCCTATATCCCACCAACGATGCCAGAAATTCAATTTCAGAGTACTACCTGAAGCGATGGACACCTAGTAATCCCACGAATGATTATCCTTCGGGAATCAATCCTAGTCTATATGGTGGAGCTCGGTTAGTAAATTCCTGGACGGTAGTCGATGCGTCTTTTATAAGACTTAAGAACATAACACTTGGATATAACCTTCCTGTAGATAGACTTGGCCCTCTGTCATCATTACGGGTTTTCGTGGCAGGTGAAAATTTGGCTACCATTACAGAATATAAAGGGTATGATCCGGACGCCAGCGCCGCTGGCGAGGACAATGTTACCAAGGTAAACTATAATAGTTATCCTTTGGCAAGGACTTTTCGAATAGGTGTAGATGTCAAATTTTAAAAAGAGAGCGATGAAAAATTACATACATAGAACAAAGATTATAGTGCTTTCCACATTAAGCTGGTTTACATTGGGTTGTGAAGATTTCTTGGAAGAGGAAGTATTTACTCAATATGATCCCAACGCATTTCTGCAAGATCAATCAGGGGTGGATGCCCTCTTAACGGGTGCTTATTCCGCCATGACAGTTACAGGCTATTTTAGCCGCGACAACACCTTTATATTGGGTGAGTTTCCAACTGATATGACCTGGGAGACCGGTGGAGGCCTAAATCGCCTGGTCGTTCCTATTATTCAGTTTAATTGGGACCCTACAACTGATTTCTTCAATGGCCAGTATGGTAATTTCTATCAAGCCATTGCCAGGGCTAACAATGTTTTATTGGTAGTAAACTCCCTTTCTGACATAGATCAAAATACTATCGATCAGATCCAGGCTGAGGCAAGATTTGTGAGATCTTTTTCATACTATATGCTACACAACCTTTTTGGGCCGACACCTATCATAGAAATTCCAGAAGGCGCTTCATTGGATGAAATTGAAGCTATAGGCAAGGAAACATCCCGTGCCACTGAAGATGAATACATGGCCTATGTGGAAGCAGACCTGCTTTTCGCAGCCGAAAAACTTCCTGCCGAAGGGTTTTCAAGTAGGGCGAATAAGGGGAATGCACTTGGGTTGTTGACCAAATTTTATCTCAACAATAAAGAATGGCAGAAGGCTGCCGGTGCCGCCCAACAAGTTTTGGGTTTAGGGTATACACTTTATGACGATTACACTAAATTGTTTTCCGTAGAGGGCGAGAACAACAATGAATATATTTTCAGGTTCGAGTGCCTCTTGGGAAGCAACCAAATCAATGTTTATATGCCTCATGCCTTTCCGCCGAATTACCAAATACAGAACAATTGGATCAATTTTGGAGCAATGTTCAGGACATACACCAGTTTTTATGAAACGTTTGAAGACCAGGATATCAGAAGACAACTATTTGTTACGGAATATGTGCCAATCGGAGAAACCGACCCTGTAAGACTCAATAGAGATGCCGATGGCAATGCACTGGACGATGTACGAAGTTTTAAATATGTGCCCGATCCCGATGCAATTGGACAGGCGAACGGTAATGATATTCCTTATATCCGTCTTGCCGATATCCTATTGGCTCGAGCAGAGGCCCTTAACGAAATCAACGGTCCCAATCAGGAATCTATAGATTTGATTAACCAAATTAGAAATAGGGCCAACGCAACAGCCGTTGTAATTGGTGATTTTAATTCAGTGGAAACAATGAGAGACTTCATTTTGGCCGAACGGGGAAGGGAATTTTACAGCGAAGGTCTTCGCAGGGAAGATCTTATACGGCATGGATCATTTATTCAGCAGGCCATAAACCGCGGTATAGCTGCGGAACCACATCAGGTATTGTATCCTATTCCACAAGACCAGATAGATAATAATCCGAATTTGGAACAAAATCCAGGCTATTAATAAAAGGACATCTAAAAATAGATGAATAAAAGAAAGTTGTTTGAGTTAGTTTTGGCTCTTTGCCTTGCAGTCACTTTTTTGGCTGGCTGCAAGGGCAAGGAGTTTTCGGTTAAAAGCAAAAAACCGAACGTAGTCTTCATCCTCGCCGATGATTTAGGACTCCATGATTTAGGCTGTACTGGGAGTCAATACTACGAAACACCGAATATTGACCGAATTGCAAAAGAGGGAACGGTATTTACACAGGGTTATGCGGCAAGCAGGGTCTGTAGTCCATCCAGGGCGAGCATTCTTTTAGGACAGTTTACTGCGAGACACGGGATTACAGATTGGATTGGAGCAGCATCCGGTACCGAATGGCGTAAACAGCATAGAAATGATAAGTTGCTTCCTGCAGCCTATAATCACCAATTGCCCAAAAAGGATACCACTTTAGCAGAAGCGATGAAGACCAATGGCTACCATACCTTTTTTGCCGGTAAATGGCATTTGGGAGAAAAGGGCTCTTGGCCAGAAGACCATGGTTTTGAGGCCAACAAGGGAGGTTGGGAGGTCGGAAGCCCGAAAGGAGGTTACTTTTCTCCCTGGGAGAATCCGAATTTAGAAAATAAGAAAAAGGGCGAGAACCTTTCTATGCGACTTGCCAAAGAAACTTCCGATTTTATTGAAAAAAATAAAGATTCTACCTTCTTTGCTTACCTTTCCTTTTATGCGGTTCATGGCCCCATTCAGACCACAGAAGATAAATGGAACAAATACCGTGATAAGGCCGAAAAAATGGGCATCGAAGACCATGGCTATGAAATGGAACGGGTACTGCCCATACGCATCGTACAGGACAATCCCGTTTATGCCGGTCTCATAGAGCAGATGGACGATGCCGTCGGTCTGGTGCTCGACAAATTGAAAGAACTGGGCCTAGAAAACAATACGATTATAGTTTTCACCTCCGATAATGGCGGAGTAGCTTCCGGAGATGCCTTCTCCACCACAAATCTCCCGCTTCGAGGCGGAAAAGGCTATCAGTGGGAAGGCGGTATTCGCGAGCCGTATTTTATCAAAGTGCCCGGTTTGAAGAACGGTGCTTCGGTAGACTATCCCGTAACGGGAGCCGATTTTTATCCTACTATCCTCGATTTGGCCGATATCCCCCTAAAACCCGAACAGCATGTTGATGGGGTCAGTCTTAAACCGCTACTTGAAGGTCAAACTATGGACGGTCGGCCGTTGTTCTGGCATTATCCACATTATGGCAACCAAGGCGGGGAACCGGCATCCATGGTCCGAGAAGGAAAATGGAAGTTGATCCATTATTATGAAGATGATTGGGAAGAGCTCTACGATCTGGAAGCCGACCCCGGGGAGCAAACCGATGTTTTGTCGCAAAACGGGGATGTGGCCGAAAGGTTGGGCGACCTGTTGCAATCCTTTCTCGAAAAGACCAACGCCAATATGCCGAGCCGGGATACCACCTTTGATGCCAATCTGGCGAAAAAGCTACATCAGGAAAAAATCGACGTCCTCATGCCCAGACTGGAAGCGGAACGCATGGAATTCCTTTCCAAAGACTTCCAGCCGAACGAAGACTGGTGGGGGAGTAAAGTGACGAAAGATTGAAAAAGGAAGTAGGACCGAACGACATAAGAAATAGGACTCATTGTCCTAAATCTTTTGTCTTTTTGTCTCATGTCAAATTACTTGAAAACTTCATACCAATCAATGAACACTACTAAATTTAACTTCAAATACCTCCTCTTCCTAGCTTTGGTCTCTGCCATGGGCGGTTTTCTGTTCGGTTACGATTGGGTTGTCATCGGGGGTGCCAAACCTTTCTATGAGCTCTATTTTGACATCGCAGATGTACCTACAATGCAGGGTTGGGCTATGAGCAGTGCCTTGGTGGGTTGTGTATTTGGCGCCGTACTTTCCGGCTTGCTGGCGGACAAATGGGGTCGAAAAAATTCCCTGATCTTGGCCGCAGCTCTTTTTACCCTTTCGGCTTTTGGTACAGGTTATTCCGACCAATTTACTCCTTTTATCTTTTATCGATTAATAGGAGGATTAGGTATTGGTCTTGCCTCTACATTATCGCCCATGTATATTGCAGAAGTTGCACCGGCAAAATACCGGGGGCAGTTCGTGGCCATCAACCAATTGACCATTGTGGTGGGTATATTGGCCGCGCAAATCGCTAATTGGGGCATCGCGGAGGGAATTCCGGTGGACTTTGGTGGAGCCGAAATACACGCTTCCTGGAACGGTCAGTACGGTTGGCGTTGGATGTTCTGGGCCGAACTTATTCCCGCGGGGTTTTTCTTCTTGTTGATGTTTGTCGTTCCGAAGAGTCCCAGGTTTCTTGCAAAAATCGGCAATGACACTGCCGCTACCAAGGTTTTGGAGAAAATCGGTGGAAGGGAGTATGCCCTAAGCGAGGTCCGGAATATGAAATTGACCCTAAAAAACGATGTAGGGCGAAAGATTTCGATTTCCGAATTAAAGGGCAAAAAAGTCTTGCCCATATTGGTCATTGGTATTGTACTGGCCGTATTTCAACAATGGTGCGGCATCAATATTATTTTCAATTACGCCGAGGAAATATTCACCGCCGCCGGGTACAGTGTGGGCGATATGCTTTTTAATATCGTGATTACAGGTAGTGTAAACCTGCTTTTCACTTTTGTGGCCATGCGGACAGTCGACAGTTGGGGACGCCGTAAGTTAATGCTGTTCGGTGCCATGGGGTTGGCCTTTGTCTATGCCTTGCTCGGAGGTGCCTATTATTTTGAATTCAGCGGATGGCCTGTTTTGGTATTGGTAATAACGGCGATTGCCATTTATGCCATGTCGCTGGCACCGATAACCTGGGTGGTGCTTTCGGAGATATTCCCCAACCGATTACGGGGTGTGGCGATGTCGATCGCTACCTTTTCGTTGTGGAGCGCCTCTTTTGTTTTGGTGTTTACCTTTCCTATTATGAACAGTGCGCTCGGGGCATACGGAACCTTTTGGGCGTATAGCCTGATTTGCGTAGGGGGCTATATTTTCATTAAAAGGAAATTGCCCGAGACCAAAGGAAAGAGCCTGGAGGAGATAGAAATGGAACTAACCAAGGAGAAATGAAACCCTATTGTATACTCGTACTGGCGATTATATTCGGTGCCAATTGGTCCTTTGCCCAAGACAGGAGCAATGCTACCACTTATTTAGATTCCATTAAAACGGAACTTGAAAAAAAATGGCCCCAAAACAGAACGGTTAATCTCGTTTTTCATGGGCATTCCGTACCGTCGGGGTATTTTAAAACTCCGGAAGTTAAAACCTTGGTCGCCTATCCGTATATGGTCTTGAAAAAAGTAAAAGAACAGTACCCTGCGGCAGTGGTCAACAGCATTGTCTCAGCCATAGGCGGCGAACAATCGGAACAGGGTGCAAAACGATTTACCCAAGAAGTCCTGAACCATCGCCCCGATGTGCTCTTTATAGACTATGCGCTAAATGATAGAAGTATTGGTCTGAAACGTGCCAAAAAAGCTTGGGAAAGCATGATAGAGGATGCCTTGGCCTACGGAACAAAAGTGATTCTCTTAACACCGACTCCCGATTTGTCAGAGGATATTCAGTCTAATGAAGCTCCCTTGGAAAAGCATAGCCAACAAATACGGCAACTAGCGGATGCCTATAACGTGGGACTTGTGGATAGTTTTGCCCTGTTCAAGGAAATCGCTAAAACCGAAAATCTGAGGTCTTATATGGCTCAGAACAACCACGTCAATGAAAAGGGACATGAAATCGTGGCAGAGGCCATAGCGGTCTTTTTTGAAAATAATGAATTAATAACTAATAAGTAGTAACAAATGAAGTTTCGATATTTTACTATATGTATAGTCCTGACTTTCTTCTTTTCCTGTGGGGAAGAAGAAAGCAATGAAATAGACTTGTCGGGATCGTGGGCGTTTAAAATCGACACCCTTGATCAGGGAATAGGCGAGAAGTGGTATGAAAAAGATTTTACGGATACCATTCGATTGCCAGGTTCGATGGCTGAAAATGATAAGGGTAACAATATTACGGTAAACACCCAATGGACCGGAAAAATTGTGGATAGTACTTGGTTCCGAGATGAAAAATATGCCAAATACAGAAAACAGGGGAATGTAAAAATACCATTTTGGTTGCAGCCCGAAAAACACTATATCGGTGCCGCATGGTATCAAAAAGAAGTTGAGATTCCCTCTGAATGGAGCGGTAAGCACGTGGAATTAGCACTTGAACGCCCCCATTGGGAGACCCAGGTCTGGATCTATGACCAGCACGTAGGGATGCAGAACAGCTTGGGGACTGGCCATATTTATAATTTGACCGATTACCTAAAACCGGGAAGGAACATCATCTCAATACGGGTCGATAATCGTGTAAAGGATGTTCATCCAGGAGAGAATGCTCACAGTATTTCGGACCATACACAAAGCAATTGGAATGGGATAGTTGGCCAAATCAAGTTAAATGCCACGACCCCGATTATCATAGAAGATATTAAACTATACCCAGATATAGCAAACAAAAAAGTAACTGTCATTACACAGGTCAAGAATTTTTCGGACAAGGCACAAAAATGCCAACTTATGGTCAAAGCACTGGGCTTGGACAAAAATAATCAAGTACTGGAGGAGGTGGTCAAGGAAATCGAGGTGGATTCGGTCGGACAATTCGAAATTGACTATCCAATGGGGGGGTCCCCTTTGCTTTGGGACGAGTTCAATCCCAATTTATACACTATGGAACTTAGTTTAAATTCCCCATCAGGAACTTATAATAAACAGGTCATTTTTGGTATGCGGGAGTTTAAGGCAGATGGTAAACGCTTTACCGTCAATGGCAGGCCCGTTTTTCTTCGCGGCACCCTCGAATGCGCCATTTTCCCAAAAACCGGATATCCTGCAACCGATGTCGGGGAATGGAAACGGATTTTAAATATCTGTAAAGCCCACGGATTGAACCATATGCGCTTCCACTCCTGGTGTCCCCCCGAAGCCGCTTTTAGAGCCGCCGATGAAGTGGGAGTGTATCTACAGGTAGAAGCTTCAAGTTGGGCCAATGGCAAAGGTTCCAACTTGGGGGATGGCAATGCCATTGACGAATGGTTGTACAAAGAAGCCGAGGATATCTTGGATGCTTATGGCAACCACCCTTCTTTTGTGATGATGGCTTACGGTAACGAACCGGGGGGCGAAAATCAAAAAGGGTATCTAAGAAAATTCGTGGGCCATTTTAAGGCAAAGGACAACAGAAGGGTCTATACGGGAGGTGCCGGCTGGCCCTATCTCGATAATTTGGATTACTACAATAATGCTGGCCCTCGAATACAGTTATGGGGCCAAGAATTGAACAGTATCATTAATAGTGAACCCCCACAAACCTTATTCGACTTCAACGACACCATCCAAAAAACACCAATGCCCTATGTGAGCCATGAAATTGGGCAATGGTGCGTGTATCCCAATCTTAAGGAAATCGAAAAATACACCGGTGTACTAAAAGCCAAGAATTTCGAAATTTTTCAGGAAACACTTGATGAAAACCACATGGGCCATTTGGCGGATAGCCTTTTATTGGCTTCGGGGAAACTGCAGGCCTTGTGTTACAAGGCGGATATTGAAGCTGCGCTCCGTACCAAGGATTTTGCCGGTTTCCAGTTATTGGACCTACACGACTTTCCCGGACAGGGAACTGCCTTGGTAGGGGTATTGGATCCGTTTTGGGAAGAGAAAGGTTATATTTCGCCTGAAGAATACAAACGTTTCTGCAATGAGACCGTACCCTTGGCGCGACTTAAAAAAAGAGTGTTCCGTAACAACGAAATCCTAGAGGCGGCAATAGAGGTAGCCCACTTTGGGGAAAAAGCCATGGAGAATACCTCCTGTTCATGGGAACTGGCAACTAATTCCGGTAAAATGATAGCCCAAGGTAATTTTCTCAAAAAGGCTATTCCTTTGGGCAACGGTTTAAAATTGGGTGATATTGGCGCAGACCTCAGTGGAATGGAAAAAGCCCAAAAATTGACGCTTACCGTTAAAGTAGCGGATTTTTCTAATAGCTGGGATGTTTGGGTATATCCTTCGATCAAAGAAAAAATTCAAGGAAGTGATCAGCTTAGAATAGTCGATAAACTAAATGCCAACACGGTTAGCTATCTGAAAAATGGTGGCAAGGTGTTGTTGAACATTGAGAAGGGCAGCGTAAAACCGGAAAAAGGCGGAGATATAGGCATTGGTTTTTCGAGCATTTTCTGGAATACGGCTTGGACCAGAGGTCAAAAACCGCACACCTTGGGTATATTGTGCAATCCTGAACACCCTGCATTGTCCGAATTCCCTACCGAGTACCATTCCAACTGGCAATGGTGGGATGCCATGAGCCATTCGAATGCCATTGTTTTAGATGAGTTTAGCCCGGAATTGAAACCTATCGTCCGCGTAATCGACGATTGGTTTAAAAACCGAAGATTGGCTTTGGTCTTCGAGGCAAAAGTGGGAAAAGGCAAACTCATCGTCTCGGGAATAGATTTGCACACCAATTTAAAGGATAGACCGGAAGCACAACAGATACTTTATAGTTTGAAAAAGTATATGGCAAGTGACCATTTTGATCCAGAGGTTGAACTGGATGCAAAAAGCATTACCGGATTATTTGTAAATAATTGAGGGACTGTTTTGAAATATGTGATTAGGGCGTGTTAACAGGCCCTAGTTCCGATAGCTATCGGAATTATAGGTAATTTTTCCGGCCTGTATCCTGTATACATATTTTTGGAGATACCGGTCAATGTTTTGTAAAAGCATTGGGTTATGTGTTCCTTCCCCATGCAGGGGAAGGTGGCATTCCGACTTTTTCGTCGGGATGACGGAAGGGGTAGAACCCAAGCCTTGGATATATATAAGGACGTAGTTTTGGGGTAAGCCCTTAGGTTCGGGCTTTCTACCCGCCCAGTCTTCCATCCCTGTACTATTTATGTGTACACGGTAACTGCCGCCAGGGATGCAGAACGAAACAAAATTTTTAACAACAATAATGATGAAAAGATTTTTGGTTATACCTATTGTACCGCTGTTTTTTTTAAACGCCGTATCCTATGCGCAGATCAAAATTGACCGGAAGAGTCAGGAATGGATTCTCGAAACCAATAGCATGATCTATAAATTGGGGGTTTTGGATAATAAGTTGCATTCCCTGTATTATGGTAGCAAGTTCCAGGATTCCCAAACTATGCCTTGGGTAGAAGGGCCAGAAGTCGCCGTTCGGGGTGGCGTGGCCAATAAAACCGCGGCATTGGAAGTTATTTTTGCTGATGGCACCCGTGACCTGGATCTGGAATTCTCGGAAGCGGAACTTTTTTTGGATAATGGGGTGCAGGTACTGCGGATAGACGAAAAAGATACCTACTATCCAATTATTGTATCCTCTTTTTATAAAGTACTTCCCCAATACGATATTATAGAGCGATGGACGGAACTAAAGAATGTTGGTAAGGAAGATATTCGGGTAGAAAAGGCCATGTCCGCTTCGCTCTGGCTTCCTCCAAGCGGTTATGAACTTACCCATTTTAGCGGAATCTGGGGCAATGAATTTCAGCCGAATACGACCTTGCTCACACAGGGGACAAAAATCGTCGCAAACCGAAATTTCAAATCGTATGGGTCGCCCTTATTTCTTATAAATGAACAAAATAAGGCGACGGAATTTGATGGCGAAGTATGGTACGGCCAAATACACTATAGCGGCAATTGGGCGTTGGAATTTGACAAACAACCCAGAGGGGAACAGCAAATTGTTGGAGGTATAAATTTTTGGGATACGGAATGGACGCTAAAACCCAACGCAACATTTAGAACACCCATTTTTTCATTTGGCTACTCCAGCGAAGGAACCGGGAAAGTTTCAAGAAACTACAGTTCCTATATCCGTGAAAAGTTACTACCTGCACACGCTCGAAATAAGACCAGACCGGTATTGTACAATAGCTGGTATGCAACAGAGTTCGATGTTAATGAGAAACAACAATTGGCCCTTGGGCAAGTAGCAAAAAAAATAGGGGTTGAAATGTTCGTGATCGATGACGGTTGGTTCAAAGGGAGGGTCAATGACAAAAGTGGTCTGGGTGATTGGACCATAGACACCAACAAATTCCCTAATGGTCTTAATCCAATGATAAAGAAAATAAACGATATGGGAATGGACTTTGGCATTTGGGTAGAACCTGAAATGGTAAACCCTAATTCCGATTTGTATCGTGAACATCCGGATTGGGTCTTTCATTTTAAAAACCGTCCAAGGACCACGGGCAGAAATCAACTCATGCTCAATTTGGCACGTGAAGATGTTTATGAATACTTGTACGATTCCCTTCATTCCCTTTTGAAAAACCATAACATCAAGTATTTAAAATGGGATATGAACAAGGAACTCACGGAGCCGGGATGGCCCGCAGAGAGTCCTTCCGTTCAGCATGAAGTCCGCATCCGATATATTGAGAATTTGTACCGTTTGATCGATTCTATTCGCAAGGAATACCCGGATTTATGGATCGAAACCTGTTCCAGCGGCGGTGGAAGGGTCGATTTGGAAATGTTCACAAGAATGGATGTTGCCTGGGCAAGCGACAATATAGATCCGTTAGATCGAATTCTCATACAATATGCATACTTGAATTCATTTCCCGCCAATACTATGGTCAGTTGGACTGGAAACGAAAACCACCACGGAATTCCATATTCCCTCGATTTTAGGTTTGATGTGTCAATGAGCGGAGTTCTCGGCGTAGGGCACGATATAACAAAATGGAATCAGGCCGAGATTGTTTTGGCCGCAGGGAAAATTGCCCAATACAAAGAGATCAGGGACGTGGTCCACAATGGGGATCTCTATAGGTTATCATCTCCTTTTGAATCAAATAGGTCCGTTTTACAATATGTAAATAAAGCCAGATCGAAAGCCGTTATTTTTTGCTATAAACTGGAGGATCACCTTAAAGGAAGCAGTACTTATCCTTATAAAAACAATAGTATAAAATTAAAAGGGTTAAAGAATGACGTGACTTACGTCGTGGAAGGTACCGACCAAAAGTATTTAGGAAGCGATCTTATGGAACAAGGGCTGGTTTTCCCTTTGGAGAAATCGTATTCTTCCAAAATTATAAAATTGATCGAAAATTGATTCTTGAATGGGGAACATAGATTCGATCGAGTTGTGCAACGACAATGGCTTTAAGGCAAGATTTTTATCCCTTGGAGCTCGTTGGACAGAAATGCACATGCCGGACAATAAAGGGGTTTTTGAAGATGTCATATTAGGTTTTCCCCAGGATCATGGTTACCTGCAAGGCGAGGAAAAATACTATGGCGCAGTGGTCGGTAGATATTGTGGTAGAATACCCAACGGTATTTTTATTGATGCAGGCACTAAATTCGAGCTGCCTTTGAACGATTCAGGTAGACACCATCTACACGGAGGGGAAAATGGTTTTCATGTGAAGAATTGGGAAATTATTCCGGAATATACGACGGATAGAAGTGTATCTTTTTACTTGTTTTCGGAGGATGGATGCGAAGGATATCCCGGCAATCTTGAAGTTAACGCTGTTTATACGCTTACAGATGACGACCAAGTTATTTTTGAGGTCAAGGCAAAAACGGATAAAAAAACACCGGTGAACATTACCAACCATGCATTTTTTAATTTGACGGGAACCGCCAAGGACCTCGAAGGACATAAACTGTTCCTGTACGGAGATCAATTAATGCAGGACGGGGAATATCTTTTGACCGGTCAAATAAGGGAATATGGAAAACCCCATGAAGTGGTGCTGAAAGATAAGGTTTCCTCTGCCTTTCTTTTGAAAAAGTCGGGGAACCGTCCAGACGTTGTACTCATGGAACCAATTTCGGGCCGTTACTTAAAAATATATACTGACCAAACGGCGATTCAACTATACAATGGGTTTTTTATGAATGGCGCGGATATGGGGAAAAATGGTGTGGTGCATTATCGCAATACGGGCTTGGCCATAGAACCGCAATACCTCCACCCTTCTGGTTTCAACGTACTATACCCAAGTAAGGATTATGTACATCGAACAGTTTATGAATTCGGGGTAAGCACACATTGAGTGTAGAAAAAAACGATAAAATCGACAATGAATAAACAGATCAACACAGCACAAATTAAAATGAAAACTTTTCGATTTTTTATAATCATATTGTTGATGCTCGCATCGGCTTGCGGGCAAAAGGGAACAGAAAAAATAGATCTTTCCGGCACATGGCAATTCAAGATCGACTCCCTTGACCGGGGTGTTTTAGAAAAATGGTTTAATGAGGACTTGTCCGATACCATTCAATTACCAGGTTCCATGGCGGAGAATGGCAAAGGTGACGATATTTCATTGGATACCCAATGGACGGGAAACATGTGGAACGATAGTTTGTGGTACACAAGTCCGAAGTACGCAGAATATCGACAGCCAGGTAACATCAAGGTTTCTTTTTGGCTGAGTCCCGAAAAAGTATACTACGGACCGGCGTGGTATCGAAAGAAAGTGCAAGTCCCCGAATCCTGGAAAAATCAGCATATCAATCTGCATTTGGAACGCGCTCATTGGAAGACCACCTTATGGATAGATGACCAAGAAATAGGTATGAAAAATACTTTAGGAACGCCACATAACTATAATTTAGGCAATTACCTAACTCCTGGCGAACATGCCATTACCATCCGCATTGACAACCGGATACAGGATATTGATCCGGGCTTGGATGCACACAGCGTGTCCGACAATACCCAGACCAATTGGAACGGAATCGTTGGCGATATCAAACTCACCGCTATATCACCTGTTACCATCGAAAATGTAAAACTCTATCCTGATGTGGTGAACAAAAAGGTGCTGGTTAAAGGAAACATAAAGAACTTTTCAGGAAAACCTCAAAAATGTAAGCTTACGGTAGCGGCCAAGGTATCGGGCGGTACGGAAAAAACGCTTGAAAGTAAGATCGAGGAAATGGAAATCGATGCCGAAGGTGAATTCGAAATCGAGTATCCCATGGGGGAATCTCCCTTACTTTGGGACGAGTTCCATCCCAACATGTACACGATGAACTTAAGTTTGGATTCCGAACGGGGCACACATGAAAAGGAGGTTGTTTTTGGAATGCGAAAATTTAAAGTAGACGGGAAGCATTTTGCAATAAACGGTAGACCTGTCTTTCTTCGTGGTACGTTGGAATGTGCTATTTTCCCCTTGACCGGTTATCCGCCTACCGATGTTAAGGAGTGGAAACGAATCCTAAAAATAGTCCAAGATCATGGCTTAAACCATATGCGCTTCCATTCTTGGTGTCCACCGGAAGCTGCTTTTCAGGCTGCGGACGAACTGGGCGTTTATCTACAGGTAGAGGCTTCGGCTTGGGCAACGATTGGCGACGGGAAACCCATTGACCAGTGGATCTACAAGGAAGCTGAGGATATCATCGATACCTATGGCAACCATCCCTCTTTTGTGATGATGGCCTATGGCAACGAGCCTTCGGGGGAAAATCATAAAGAATACCTCGCAAAGTTTGTGGATCACATGAAAAAATTGGACGACCGTAGGGTCTATACCAGCGGTGCAGGCTGGCCCTTATTGGATAATTTGGATTACTATAACCATAAAGGTCCCCGCATACAGGGTTGGGCAGAGGAGTTGAACAGTGTGATCAATGCCCGCCCGCCCCAAACGGAGTTCGATTATGACAAATTGATCCAAGAAACGCCCATGCCATATATAAGCCACGAAATGGGGCAATGGTGCGTGTACCCCAACTTTAAGGAAATGTCTAAATATACAGGCGTGCTTAAACCAAAGAATTTCGAGATTTTTAAGGAAACCTTAGAGGAAAATCATATGTCACATTTGGCCGATAGCCTTTTGTTGGCGTCTGGAAAATTACAGGTTTTGTGCTACAAGGCCGATATTGAAGCGGCACTTAGGACCAAGGATATGGCAGGTTTCCAGTTGTTGGATCTGCATGACTTTCCCGGACAGGGTACGGCGTTGGTAGGGGTGTTGGATCCTTTTTGGGACGAAAAGGGATATGTTACGCCCGAGGAGTATCGGGAATTCTGCAACGCGACCGTGCCATTGGCCCGATTGGAGAAACGGATATTTCTAAACACCGACACCCTAAAAGCTCCCGTAGAAGTGGCCCATTATGGGGAAAAACCTTTAAAAGATAGCACCCCTACATGGGAACTTACCGATAAAAGCGGGACTGTTTTCTCAGGCGACAATTTCCCTAAAACAAACATTCCCATCGGCAATGGCTTTCAACTCGGCGAAGTCTCGGTAAATTTGGACAAGGCCAAAAAAGCGCAAAAATTGACCCTGACCGTGCATGTGGGCGATAACAAGAATAGTTGGGATGTCTGGGTCTATCCTTCCAACAAAGAAACTATCGTGAACGGAGAGGAGCTGCGGGTGGTTCAAAAATTGGATGCGGGTACCGTCAATTATCTTAAAAATGGCGGCAAGGTACTGCTCAACATCACCAAGGGCGATATCGCCTCCGGAAAAGGAGGGGATATTGGCGTGGGCTTCTCCAGCATCTTTTGGAACACCTCGTGGACCAATGGCCAAAAACCGCACACCTTGGGTATTTTATGCGATCCGGAACATCCCGCCTTGGCCGATTTCCCGACGGAATACCATTCCAGCTGGCAATGGTGGGATGCCATGTCGCATTCCAATGCCATCGTATTGGATGACTTTACTCCTGACTTAAAACCCATTGTTCGTGTAATAGACGACTGGTTCAAGAACCGTAGAACGGCATTGATTTTTGAGGCCAAAGTTGGTAAGGGCAAACTGCTTGTCTCGGGTATTGACCTGCATACCGATCTGGAAAAAAGGTTGGAAGCGCAGCAGTTGCTGTATAGTTTGAAAAAATATGTGGCAAGTGAGGCGTTCGATCCGAAGGTGACCTTGGGCGTGGACAAAATCCAAAGTCTATTTGATGAGAAATAAAGGGTCTGGGATCCAAATTATTTAATCGCATAAAAACGAGTTGAAAAATATGTTTGATGTATCCATCAACATAACGGGAAATAGGGAAATAGGAAGCTATTGGTTGCCTTTGTTTTTTGCATTAGGTTTACTTTGTTGGGTGTCGGGTATTGGTCAACAGACCAAATCGGGGCATAACTACAGTATTGATATTGATATCCCCGAAAAACAGATTATTTCAGAACTAGATCTGGGTGGCACAAATAACAAAGGCGAAACGATTGCCGTAAACAACTACTACCTTTCCCAAAATGGCAAGCCCATTATTCCGATAACCGGCGAATTTCATTTTTCAAGATATCCCGATGCGTACTGGGAGGAGGCCATCCAGAAAATGAAAGCGGGGGGCATCAACATTGTCGCTACCTATGTGTTTTGGATCATGCATGAGGAGGAGGAAGGCAAATTCAATTTTGAAAATAACCGTGATGTTCGCAAGTTTGTGGAGTTGTGCGAGAGCTACGACATGCCGGTTATCATACGCATAGGCCCCTTTGGTCATGGGGAGATACGCAACGGGGCACTACCTGATTGGCTTTTGGCAAAACCGTTGACCATACGGTCCAACGATTCCGATTATCTGTTTTATGCCGAGCGGCTGTATAATGAAATTGGGAAACAGCTCAAAGGGCTTTTTTTTAAGGACGGCGGTCCCATTATTGCGACCCAGATAGAAAACGAGTATCAGCATTCTGCAGCGCCATGGGGTTTGACCTACCCAGGACAACCGTTGGATTTTACATCCTCTGAAAGAGATCGTGCTCTGACCCAAGAAGGTGTTGGGGTTTCCAAAGAAAAAAATCCGTACGCCGAATTGGGTAATGATCATATGAAGATTTTAAGATCGTTGGCACTCAAGGCCGGCATTGAAACACCTCTGTATACCGTTACCGGTTGGGGAAATGCAGCAATTATTCCCAACGAGTCGCTTCCGGTAACTGCTGCCTATCCCTATCCCACTTGGACTAAAAATAGGGAGCCTTCTCCATTCTATCTATATAAAGACATGCACAAAAAACCAGATTATTCCCCTGTTCGCTATGAGCCCGAAAATTATCCGGCTTTTGCCGCGGAACTGGGAGGGGGAATCATGTCTACCTATACCAGAAGACCGGTAATCCCTGCCAGTAGTCTTGACGCACTGATCAATCGCTGTCTGGGAAGTGGCGCAAACGGCATAGGGTATTACATGTACCATGGAGGTTCGACACCAAGGGGGATACACAACTTTTTCAATGATGAAGCCTATGGGTATCCCAAAATTTCTTATGATTTTCAAGCCCCGATAGGTGAATTTGGACATACTACGGCATCTTTCCATAGGTTGAAACTTATCCATTATTTCCTGAACACCTTCGCCGAAGTTTTAGCACCGATGACTACCGTGTTGCCCACAACCAATGATGCCATCTTGCCTTCCGATACCGAAAATCTTAGATATGCCGTACGGCACAAGGGTGATACAGGCTTTCTCTTTGTGAATAACTTTCAGGACCATGT
The DNA here is from genome assembly GCA_041743085.1 of Flavobacteriaceae bacterium. Taxonomy (GTDB): domain Bacteria; phylum Bacteroidota; class Bacteroidia; order Flavobacteriales; family Flavobacteriaceae; genus JAFMPW01. The sequence continues at coordinate 26,509 of JBGTNL010000023.1, read as the reverse complement.
GCGCACTACGGACAAAAACAACATACAAATAAAATTGAAAACTGCGGAGGGTGAATTGGCTGTTCCAGAGGATGGCGGGTTTGATCTGCAGCGCTGGGAGAATGCCATATTTCCTTTTAACTTCGCTATGGGCGGTGTAACATTGAACTATGCCACTGCACAGTTATTGGCAAAATCAGAAGATTCTCGAAACCCGTACTTTGTCTTTTTTGCTCCAAAGGGGGTAAGCCCAGAATTTTCTTTTAACAAAACAAAGGGCTTGAAAATCTCGAATATTTCAAAAGCAACGGTTGAAAGTGATGAAAAACGCTGGCTAGTCAAATGCCCCAAGAATGGTATTTCGGAATTTGCCTTGACAAATCAGGGCAAAACTATAAAAGTCCTGATAGTGGACAAGGACTTTGCTTTGAAATCCTGGATTGTAGAAATTGATAAGCGGAAACACGTGATTTTTACAGATGCAGATGTTTTGCAGACTAAAAAGAGTCTTAGAATCCTATCAAAAGGTTCGCATTCCTACGACTTTTCTATCTATCCTAAAATGGATTTCGAACCAAACATCGATAGGGGAACCATCTCAAAAGGAGCTAAAAACAAGGTGGTTTCGGCCTTTAAAGTGCAGCTACCCGAAGCTTCCATTATATTTACATCAGAGCAGGTAGGCGAAAAACGCTTGGTGGTTTCGCTTAATGGCGGGATTTCGGGTAACCTGAACGATGTTATTTTAAAAATCGATTATGTAGGGGATACCGCAATGGGATTTATGGAGAATGAGTTGGTAGCTGATGAATTTTACAAAGGGATTCCCTGGGAAATAGGTTTAAGGTATTTTTCAAGAATCAAAAAGGCCAAGGAAATGAACTTTTATTTTCGTCCTATTTATAAGGAAGCACCTTTTCTTATAGATCTCGAAGATGATATGCGGCCTGATTTTTCCGAAAAATCATCGTTCACCAAAATTGAAAAAGTAGATTTTATCCCTGTATATCAATCTTTTATTCAGTTTGTAGAATAAAATCAAATAATTTGAATATGAGTATAGTTAAAGCTTGGAAAGAAAAAATAACCATACCGACCTATGAAGTGGGTGAACCGGAAAAATATCCTGTATTTCTTGAAAAACGGGTCTATCAGGCCAGCAGCGGATCCGTTTATCCACATCCCGTAGTGGAACAGATCAGCGATGAAAAAACGGATAAGGAATGGGACGTGGTCTTTATCGAGAACGACTACATCAAGATTATGGTATTGCCCGCTTTGGGCGGAAGGATTCAAATGGCCTATGACAAGGTACGAGAGCGCCATTTTGTCTATTACAACCACGTCATCAAACCTGCCTTGGTAGGCCTTACCGGACCATGGATCTCCGGCGGTATCGAATTCAATTGGCCACAGCACCATAGGCCAAGTACATATGATCCGGTAGATTGCTATATCGAGGAAAATGAGGATGGGAGCGTAACGGTTTGGGTAAGCGAGGTAGAACGCATGTTCCGCACCAAGGGTATGGCGGGTTTCACATTGTATCCTGGCAAAGCTTATCTAGAGATCAAGGCGCAGTTGTATAACCGTACCCCGCATCCACAGACCTTCCTGTGGTGGGCAAATCCGGCGGTTGCAGTAAACGACCACTATCAATCTGTTTTTCCGCCCGATGTCAATGCCGTTTTTGATCATGGCAAACGCGATGTGTCCGAATTTCCGATTGCCAAAGGGGAGTATTACAAAGTCGACTATTCGCCGGGCACCGATATTTCCCGCTATAAAAATATTCCCGTGCCGACATCCTATATGGCGATAACCTCCGATTATGATTTTGTGGGCGGTTACGAAAACGATTCCAAAGGCGGGCTGCTGCATGTGGCCGATCACCATGTATCGCCCGGTAAAAAACAATGGACTTGGGGCAATGGTGATTTTGGACGTGCATGGGACAGAAACCTGACCGATAACGACGGCCCTTACATTGAGCTAATGTGTGGCGTATATACCGACAACCAGCCCGATTTTTCCTGGATGCACCCGTACGAGGAAAAAAGCTTCAAACAGTATTTTATGCCCTATTACAATGTAGGTGTGGTCAAAAATGCCACCAAAGAGGCACTTTTGAATTTGGAATTGGAGGATGGCCAAGCAACTATTAAACTACATGTTACCTCCGTATATCCCGATTGTAAAATTATTTTGTCCAACGGAAAACAAATCCTTTTCGAAGAAAAAATAAGCCTAAGTCCTAAGCAGGGGTTCGAGAAAACTGTTCCTGTTGTAATTTCGAAAGACCAAGACCTCACCGCCACTCTAAAAGATAAAAACGGGAACATTCTTGTCTCTTGGTCTCCGGAAGACTACAGCGATCAAGAGGTTCCCGAACCGGCAAAAGAGGCAAAGCAGCCCCAAGAAATCGAGTCGGTGGAGCAATTGTATCTGCGCGGCCTCCATTTGGAACAGTACAGGCATGCCACCTATGACCCAACGGGCTATTACTTGGAAGCACTTTCACGTGCTCCGGGCGATGTGCGCAATAATAACGCCATGGGCCTTTGGAACCTCAAACGCGGCCAATTCGAAAAAGCGGTTCCCTATTTTGAAAAGGCTATTGCGAGCTTAACGCAGCACAATCCCAATCCGTATGACGGGGAGCCCTACTTTAATTTGGGCCTCGCCCTAAAATTCATGGGAAAAACGGACGAGGCCTATGCAGCGTTCTTCAAAGCTTGTTGGAACGCTGCTTGGCAGGATGCAGGCTATTTCAACCTGGCCCAGATCGATTGCGGAAAGGGGAATTATGACAAGGCCCTGGATTTGGTAGACCGTGCATTGATCAAAAACTGGCATAACCATAAAGCCCGGCACTTGAAGGTCATCCTACTTAGAAAATTGGGTAAAACCGAAGAAACCAAGCAGCTTATCGGCGATTCCTTAGCGATAGATAAGTTTAATTTTGGAGCGCTTTACGAGAAATTTGTGCTAAGTGGCGAACAAAGAGATTTGGACACGATCAAGGTTTTGCTTAGGGATTATGCACACAATTATATTGAATTCTCCCTGGATTATGCGCAGTCGGGACAGTTTGATGAGGCCATAGACCTGTTAAACCTATACGCCCAAGGAAAAGAAAAAATGTATCCCATGATTCCGTATTTTTTGGGATGGTACCACGAGCAGAAAAACGATAAGGAGCAGGCAAAAAAACTATATAGAAGCGCCCAGAAGATGCCTCCGGACTATTGTTTCCCTAACCGTTTGGAAGAGGTGGTCGTGCTACGATCGGCAATGGCAATGCATCAGGACGATTCCAAGGCACCTTACTATCTTGGTAATTTTTGGTATGCCGCACGGCAATATGAAAATGCTCGAAAATGCTGGGAAGATTCCGTTAAGCATGATGGGGTCAACGCCATCTGCCACCGTAACCTTTCCTTATTATATTTCAATAAGACCGACGATAAGAAGTTGGCACGGACCCATCTTGAAAAGGCATTTGCCTTGGGTGCTACAAATGCTAGATTATTGATGGAGTTAGATCAACTTTACAAAAAAATCAACGTTTCGGTAGAAGAGCGGTTAGCGTTGTTGGAAAAGCATATCGATTCGACCAATTCCCGTGACGATTTGTATTTGGAAAGGTTGACGCTACATAATTTTAAAGGCAACTTTAAAAAAGCGCTTGAACTTCTAGAAGATCGCCAATTCCATCCTTGGGAGGGTGGTGAGGGTAAAGTGCCTTTTCAGCATATCACTGTTCATGTGGAACTCGCCAAGACATCTATTCAATCCGGAAATTATTCCGGGGCTATTGCGCATTTGGAAGCTGCACAAACCTATCCGCATAACCTAGGTGAAGGGAAACTGTTCGGGACCCAGGAAAATGATATTTTCTATTGGTTGGGCTGTGCGTACGAAAAACAGGGCGATAAGGCCTTGGCTCAAGAAAACTGGGAAAAGGCGTCCCAAGGCCTGAGTGATCCCAGTCCCGCTATGTTTTACAATGATCAACAGCCGGACAAAATTTTTTATCAGGGACTTGCCCTAAAGAAATTGGGAAGAAACGAAGAAGCCGAACATAGGTTCAAAAATTTGATTTCGTACGGAAGGGAACATCTAAATGACGAAGTTAAACTAGATTATTTTGCCGTTTCGCTTCCCGATTTGCTGATTTGGGAAGAAGACCTGAATGTGCGAAATAATATTCATTGCAAGTATCTAATAGGTTTGGGCGAACTGGGGATGGAACGGACGAAGAAGGCAATCGCTGCATTTAAAGATGTTTTAGCTCAAGATCTTTATCACTTGTCGGCACATCTCCATTGCAATATGGCCGAAGCATGGGATCGAAACCTTCAAAAATTGTAAGCTATGATGATCCGTAATTTTTTACTGGGGATTCTACTCATTTTTTATTATGAAATTGGCGTGGGTCAAGATAGGCCCAACATTCTTTGGATCACTATCGAAGATACCTCACCACAGTTTATAGGTTGTTATGGCAACAAGGATGCAAGTACGCCGATAATTGACCGACTCGCCAAAGAGGGCGTCCGTTTCACCAATGCATTTTCTACGGGCACGGTATGTTCGCCGAGCAGAAGTACTATTATTACCGGAGTGCGTACGTTTGAGATGGGAACCGGTAACCATCGGAGCAATTCTGCCATTCCGGATTTTATCCGTGGCTTTCCCTACTATATGAAACAAGAAGGATATTATGTGACCAACAACAGTAAGACCGATTATAATGTCGGCAACGTGAAACAATTCACCAAAGACGCTTGGAACGAAAGTTCGGACAAGACTGGATGGTGGGACCGCAAACCTGGACAGCCCTTTTTCGCAGTATTCAATTTTAATGAACCGCATCAGTCACGTACCATGAGCATGTCCTATGATTGGTATGTCAAGAACGTTTTGAATCATTTATCGGAAGAGGACCGTATTTCAGACGATGCTTTTGAAATGCCACCGTTTTATAATGATACTCCGGAGATGCATAAACAATTTGCCCGTGTGTACAATTCCATCAAGCTTACGGATAACCGGATCGGGGAATTGTTGCAAAAATTGGGGGACGATAAGCTTAAGGACGATACCATCATTTTCTTTTACGCAGATCATGGGGAAGGAATGCCGCGCGGAAAGACCAACGGGATCGATTATGGCTATCGGGTGCCCTTTGTCATCTGGTTTCCTGAAAAATACAAACAGCTATCCCCTTGGGGTACTTCAGGTGTAGTTACCGACGAATTGGTAAGTTTCGAAGATTTGGCACCCACCTTGATTAGTTTAACCGGTGGCACTGTTCCCGAACACTTGAACGGAAGGGTTTTGATGGGGAAGGATAGGTCCGAACCTGTAGACCATCTTATCCTGTCGTCAGATCGGGCGGATAACGGTCCGGATATGGTGCGAAGCATTACCGACGGAAGGTTTGTGTACTCCCGAAATTTTATGCCGTTTATGCCCCAAGTGCGCCATATACGCTATGTAAACATCGGTGAGATTACACAGCATATGCGTGACGATCTAGCCAAAGATCAACTGAATCCCTTACAGAAAAGTGTTTTTGAGGCACGTCCTCCGGAGTTTCTGTACAACATCAAAAATGATATTTGGGAGACCAAAAACCTGGTGGACAATCGCGAATATTCAGCAACATTGAACAAGATGCGAAAACAACTGGACCTTAAGATACTTGGGTCAAGGGACGTGCATTTTCTGCCGGAATACGAGATAGGCCTGATTTCACAAAAAGAGACGGCTTATGAATACCGGATGGATGAAGGTAAATATCCTATCCAAAAAATCTATGCCGCCGCAACTCTTTCCGGCAAACGAGGGAATAAGATTGCCAAACGGCAAATAGCCTTGCTAAAAAGTAAAAATCCCATTGTTCGTTATTGGGCGATAACCGGCTTGCGCTGTCAGAACGCAACTGTACTCAAACCACATAAAAAAGAACTTTTGGCAACTATGAAAGATACCTATCCCCCGGTAGCGGTAGCGGCTTCGGCCATTTCTTTTGCGCATTTCAAAGAAGAGCATGCTGCCGAAAAGCTAAGGGAATTTTGTCAAGATGACAATATGGACCTGGCATTAATGGCCATCAATGCCTTGTTGTATATAGATACAAAACAACCCTTTATAGATACGATAGAGAAAGTGCGCCAAATGCCGGATCGTAACTATAATGTAAAAGCGGCTTGTATGGATTTTTTGGGCATTTTGAACCTTGTGCCCAATACGGCCGATAATGAACAATAATGGGTACTTACTTATTTTTAGAACCTTTAAATTTGAATAATGCAACGATTTTTCACATATAGTATCATTTTGATGTTCGTGCTGCTTTCCGACCCATGTTCGGCTCAATCGGAAAACATAATTTCCTTGGCCGGTAAATGGCAGGTAAAGCTGGATTCCTTGGATAAAGGGGAAAACATTGGATGGCAGAATTCGAAATTTAAAGGCACTAGTATCAGCCTTCCGGGCACTTTGGACGATGCAGGAATCGGAAAACCGAATACGCTGGAACCGGCCCTTGACAATTACGTCCTTTCCAATCTCGCCAGAAAGCACCAATACATTGGTAAGGCCTGGTACCAAAAGGAAGTTGACATTCCAAAAGCTTGGAAAAACAAGGCTGTCAAGCTTGTTTTGGAACGGGTCATTTGGGAGTCCACTGTTTTTATCAATGAAAGGAAAATCGGTTCCGCAGAAAGTTTGGTCGGGAGCCATGAGTATGACCTAACGGATGTCTTGTCATCTGGCAAGCATCTGATAACAATCCTTATCGACAATGGCAATAAATATCCGTACATTAATGTGACGGGCGACAGATATCCCGACCCCGTAAACCAAGATATGGCACATGCCTATACCAACCACACCCAGATCAAATGGAACGGAGTAATCGGAGGTATTTTGCTCGAAGCATCCGATCCGAACGCCCCGAAAAACCTAAAAGTGCATCCGGATTATGCCAATGATGCCCTGAATATTGTTTTCGAGCAACCCAAGCCCGGCAAAAAAGGACTCTCTTTCGAGATTTTGGATACCAAAGGCCAAAAAATAATTGAACAAGAAATCAAGAAACCACTTGTGGAGGGCAACTATGTCAACTTCTCTATAGCCAAGCCTGCAACGCTACAGGTTTGGGACGAATTCCATCCCAACTTATATACCGTGAAAATCACTACAGGAAACGGTTCCGTGACAACGGAATTCGGCCTTTGTAAATTGGCGAACAAGGATGGTGCGCTTACATTGAACGACGAACGTATTTTTCTAAGGGGGAATCTGGAATGTATCATATTTCCCTTGGCCGGTCATCCGCCAATGCAAAAATCGGAATGGGCCAAACTGATCGAGCAAGCCAAAAATTACGGTCTTAACCACTTGCGTTTCCATTCTTGGTGTCCGCCAAATGCCGCTTTCGAAGCCGCCGATGAAGCCGGATTTTACCTGCAGGCCGAACTTCCGCATTGGAGCTTAAAGGTGGGCGAGGACAAAGCGACCACGGAATTCCTGAAAAAGGAAGCCGATAAGATGATCCGCGATTACGGGCATCATCCTTCGTTTATAATGATGTCTTTAGGTAATGAACTGCAGGGCGATATCGGGCTGTTGAACGATATGGTCTCCGAACTGAAAAAGAAGGACGACCGACGCTTGTATGCCACAACCTCATTTTCCTTTCAAAAACCAACAGGTACCCGGCCCGAACCGGAAGACGAATTCTTTATTGCCCAATGGACGGACAAGGGTTGGATCCGGGGACAGGGTGTTTTCAACGATAAGTCGCCGGCGTTCGATACCGACTATTCCGCCAATAGCGACCATATCAAAATCCCCCTGATATCCCATGAAATTGGGCAGTATTCGGTGTATCCCGATTTGAGCGAAATCACGAAATACACTGGGGTCTTGGAACCCTTAAATTTTATGGCGGTCAAGCAAGATCTTGAAAAAAAGGGTATGCTGGACCTCGCAGACGATTTTACTCAAGCTTCCGGAAAACTGGCCGCTATGCTGTACAAGGAGGAAATTGAACGCGCTTTAAAAACGTCCGGTTTTGACGGCTTCCAGTTGCTACAACTTCAGGATTTTTCCGGGCAGGGCACCGCTTTGGTAGGACTTTTAAATGCCTTTTGGGAATCGAAGGGGGCGATTTCCGCTGAGGAGTTCCGAAAGTTCAACAGTCCGCTCGTACCCTTGCTCCGTTTCGAAAAGGCCGTTTATGAAAATGGGGAAACCTTTTTGGGTACAATCGAGGTCGCCAATTTTTTAGAGGATAAAAAAGCACAAACGCTCGAATGGTACATAACCGACGAAAAGGGAAATACGCTTGCCGAAGATAGCATTGACAATGTAAATCTATCTATCGGAAATAATTTGGATTTGGGAAAAATGGAATTCCCAATAAATATCGAAAAAGCACAGCAATGGAACCTCAACGTTAAACTCAAGGGAACGGAATTTCAAAACGATTGGCCGATTTGGGTATATCCAAAGACAATGACCACCGAACCGAAAGATATACTTGTAACTACATCCTTTGAAGAGGCCATGGTGGCTTTGGAAAAAGGTAAAAAAGTATTGCTCAACCCTGATACCCTTCAGTTGAAAGGTATCAAAGGGAGGTTTGTACCCGTATTTTGGAGTCCCGTGCATTTTCCCGATCAGCCGGGCACTATGGGCTTGCTTATCGATACAGAACATAAGGCCCTGGCTGACTTCCCAACAAAAAACTATACGGAATGGCAATGGTGGGATTTGTGTATCAATTCAAAATCGGTTATTATCGATTCCCTTGAGGTACGACCCATTGTCAGGGTTATCGATAATTTTGTAACGAACCATCAGCTCGCCAATATTTTTGAGGTCAAGGTAAACGAAGGAAAGTTGCTGTTTTCTTCTATTGACCTACATTCTGATCTGGAAAAAAGGCCCGTAGCGCGGCAATTGCGGAAAAGTCTTATGGCCTACATGAGTGAGGGTGCCTTCGATCCAGAAAACAACATCGATGTAGGCGCATTGAAGACCATCTTGCTTTCGGACGAATAGATGCCGATAATAAAAACAAATCATTAGTATGAGAACTATATTTCTTAGTCTTTGTTTAATAGCCCTGATATCTTGTAAACATCATTCAGAAAAGCCGGAATTGGCAAGGAATACTACCGAGGAGCCTATGGAAAGGCCAAACGTCATTATAATCCTTGCGGACGATGCCGGCTACATCGACTTTGGTTTTATGGGAAGCGAAGACCTACAGACCCCTGAAATCGATAAGTTGGCTGAAAGTGGGGTTATTTTTACCGATGCCCATGTGAGTGCAACGGTCTGCGCCCCTTCCAGAGCAGGGCTGATCACGGGAAAATACCAACAACGTTTTGGTTTTGAGGCCAACGGAACCGCAGGTATCGGTCTAAGTGATGAGGTTACCACCCTTGCGGATGTTTTTAAGGAAAATGGATATAATACCTTCGCTTTGGGGAAATGGCATTTGGGGGAAGAGGCTTCGGACCATCCCAACCAGCGGGGATTTGATGAGTTCTATGGCTTCTTGGCCGGTAGCCGTTCCTATTTTCCATTGGATAATCCATCGGAAACAAATATGCTACAACACAACGGTAAGCGCGAAGAGTTCGATGGTTATATGACCGATGTGCTTGGCGACCGCTCCGTTCAATTCGTGGAACAAAGTAAGGAACAGCCTTTTTTCATGTATTTGGCCTACAACGCCGTACATACGCCCATGGATGCCAAAGAACAAGATTTAGAAAAGTTTAAGGACCATCCACGCCAAAAATTAGCGGCCATGACTTGGTCATTGGACGAAAACATAGGAAAACTAAGGACCAAATTGAAAGAACTAGAAAAGCTGGACAACACCGTAATCTACTTTTTAAGCGATAACGGTGGAGCTCACAACAATGGTTCTAAAATGGGTCCTTTGAAAGGATGGAAAGGGAATAAATTTGAAGGCGGCCACCGCGTTCCTTTTGTTGTTAGCTGGCCAAGAGGTTTTAAAGGCGGAAAAAAATTCGATGGCCTTACGTCTTCCCTGGATATTTTTCCTACTGCCATAGCGGCTGCCCAAATCCAAAAACCGGATAGTCTACTTTTGGACGGCGTTAATCTATTACCTTTCCTAAGAAACGAAAAAACAGGAGATCCGCATGAGCAATTGTTTTGGCGAAAACTAGACAAGTCTGCTGTACGTAGGGGCGATTACAAAACCATAAGCGTTCAAGATTTTGGCACGGTCCTATATAACTTAAAGAATGACCTCGGAGAGCGGAAAGACCTCTCCAAAGTGGAAAAAGCCCAACTGGATGCACTAAAAAAGAAATACAAAGATTGGGAGGACCAATTGATGCCTCCTTTATGGGCAGAAGGCAAAGAATGGATGGATATATGCCGTCATATTCATGAGTCTTTGATGCAAAACCAAGAACCCCAATACAAAGACCCGTGGGCGGGGGCTTTTAAAAATCGAAATTGATGGTTTTGGGCGGTTTCGATCTGCACTTCACATTGGGTAATAACAATTTGAGATCAACTGAGACCAAAGTCAGTCTCAAATCCCAATTTGGAAAAATAGCTATTCGAAACTAAATTTAGAATTCTAGTAAAATCTGACACTGATTTTATTTGAGTGTTAAGGAAAAAAATTTTTAAATCTAACTTGAGATTTGACAATCCCATTATTTAAGAAAAGAAAACACTTATTTTCCAGATCTACAGCACTTAGCCGCACAAATTTTCTGTTCACCTTTCGAAATCTTTCAAAGTATGAGGGGAAAGGCCATTTGAATTTTCTACTATTTGAGCAGGTAGTTCTAAAATCTAACTGTTTAAATATTCCCACTACCATCCGAAAGTTGTGATTTTAAAATAGCCTGAGAATCCCGTATTTTGGTTTTGCGAACTTAAAATACTTTCTATGGGACTCTTCAGGCGAACCAAAAATACGAACAAGCCGCTCATCCGCCAAATCATCGATCTTGTACCGCGCTGGATGCTCGCACGTTGCACCGACCAGCACAAAAGCGACAAGGGATGCAGCAAATATATGACCTACGACCAGTTCGTCGCCCTAACTTTCGGACAGCTGAACAAGTGCCTGACGCTTAGCGACATATCCACGGGCATCGGCATCGGCCGGACGTTCATCTCCGACCTCGGGCTGGGCCAGAGCCCTGCACGCTCGACCATGGGCGACGGCAACAAAAAAAGGGGCTACCAAGTCTTCGAGACGCTGTATTACAGATTGCTCTCGCATTACGGGAGGATCCTGGCCGACCATGGCCAAAGCCGCATCATCGAGGAGATAAAGGGCAAGGCCATTAAACTCATCGACAGTACCACCATAGCCCTGTGCCTGTCCATGTTCGACTGGGCAAAGTTCCGGACAGCAAAGGGCGGCATCAAGATACATACCTGCTGGGACGATTCCATGATGATCCCTGACATGGTGAACATCACGGAGGCCAAGCTGCACGACAGCAAGGGGCTGGCACAGCTGGTCTTCGCCAAGGGGACGGTCATCGTCGAGGACAGGGCGTATCTCGACTTTTCCCTGATGCCGCAGCGGACGGCGGCCGAGAACACCTTCGTGACCCGCATCAAGACCAATACGGTCTACGAAAGCGTCGAGGAGCTCGACCTGCCGGACAACGGCGACCAGGACATCCCCAGGGACGAATTGATCGTACTTACCGGAAAGAAGGCCGGGGAGACCGGCATGGACAAGGTAAGGCTTCGCCTAGTGCACGTTTACAAAGAGGACGAGAACAAGGTCGTGGAAATCATCACCAACAATCTGGACTGGAGCGCACGTACGATCGCCGACCTCTACAAAAAACGTTGGGACATCGAGCTGTTCTTCAAGGCGATCAAGCAGAACCTGCAGATCAAGACCTTCGTCGGGACAAGCGAGAACGCCGTCAAATCGCAGATATACGTCGCCCTGATCACCTACCTGCCGCTACAGTTGATAGAAAGGACGATAGCGAAAAAATCGCACGCCTTCTCGAACTTTGTCGAGAAGATAAGGATGTGCCTGTGCTTTTACCTTACCCTCGACTACGCCTGCAACCACGTGGGCGAGGGCGCAAAGAGGGTGTGCGGCCAGACCAAGGTCGATTTCGATGTCGGGAAGGACTTATTTTCCACCGTTACTTGATCTTTGGAACTGGATACAGGGCTTGACAGACGTTTTTTGATTAATTTCGAAAACTTTCGGATAGCAGTGTGATGGTATTAATAATATTTGAACTCATTTGTATCCATTTGATATTCCTTTTCTATATTTACTACACGAAAGTATCAAAATGCCGAGATAGGTGTCCTCATACGTGTCCTATTTTGAAAAAATTGAGATAACATATTGATTATCAAAGGGTAAGTGGCAAAGGTTCAAACGCTGCCACCCCGACTGAATATTTTTATACCCTGATACTCAATTGATTATCAGGGTTTTCTGTTTTTGGTGGTCACTACAAAACGGCCTAAAACGAGCCAAATTTCATATCGAAGGTGTCCTATTACATGTCCTATTTCTATGCTATATTTCCGGAAGGTCTATGAATAAAGAGTTTTAACATATGGGTTCGTCGAGGAAACAGGATTCGAACCTTGAAAGTAATTTTTGGATATCAGGATATGTTTATTACGGTAGGCTAAGTTCAAGTTGAACAAACTCGTAGTGTCCTATAAAAGGTTAATTATCGAAACCACTTAATAAGACCAAGAATGGGACACCTTTAAAGAAAGATACCGCGATTTGAAAAAGTGTTCTGTAAACCGGCGGTTTTATGGAACTCTAAGTTGACAAAATTAATTCTAAAGCAAAATCATTTTCCAAAATAGAAGTTTTAAAATCCAAGTTGAAAAAATAGGACACTATCCTGTGAAGTGTGTAAGATAAAAATAGCAGGGGTTTGACTTTATCTAAAGTTGGACCCTTTTTTCATGCTAATAGTAATGTCATATTTTAACTAATTGAAAATCTGTTTTTTATGAAATAATTATTTAAGATATAGTAAACTGTATTGAATGACTTTTGCATGAACATTAGACTCAATGCCAAGTCCTAATTTATATTTGTTGTTAAAATTAGACTTGGCGTAAAAGATTATCGTATCTTTTACCTACTCTTAGGTATTCATTTTTTTACTTCCCCCTACCTATGCCCTTATAACGCTTTGTCCCATTTGGATACAACGTGTCTCCTGGTAATAAAGAATATTTTCAAGATTTTGTTTGCAAGATAAATTGGTCCTGCTTTACAAGGGATGTGTCCCGATGATCCTCTTGATCCCGAGGATTAAATACCTGAGGCAATAATGCTTCTTGACCCTCTAGTTTAAATCAATCCTAATCCTAATTTTTATGAAAGCATTCAGTAAAATCTTGTTTCCACTTTTTATTTTAGTCGTTTTTTCCTGTAGTGAGGAAACGGCAATTGACCCTACTCCTGTTAACACGGAAGCAGAATTGCTTAAAGGTATTTCAGCGAAGACCAACAGTAAAGAAACTGTTGATGTCTTTGTATTTGCCAATGACGAAGTGATAGGAACATCCACCTTGCACCGGAGCAAGAATGGCCTTACCATCAATTTTAAAGCCACTGGTCTGGCCCAGGGCACATATACCTTATGGTGGGTAATTTTTAATAATCCGGCTGCCTGTGTCGGTGACTGCGACGACCCGGACCTGTTCGATGCCGAAGCGGAGGTAATTGGGGCAACGGGGGGTGTAGTAGGGCCTAACGGGGTAGGTAACTTTTCTGCCCATCTGAAGGAGAATGATGCATCGGGATCGATCAATGAGCTTTTTGATCTGCCCTCATTTGGGGGATTGCATGATGCCCAATCGGCAGAAGTGTTGATGGTATTAAGAACCCATGGGCCTAAAATACCAGGAATGGTATACGAACAAACCCATACCTATAATGGCGGTTGCATCGTCCCACCCGGGACCGAAGGATTTGCTTGTTCCGATGATTGGGGCGCAAGGCATAGGCCATAGAATCTCCAAACCTCACAAAGGGCTGTTCAGGGTTTTTTCCAGTTCCGGGGTTCTTAGGTTCAATATCTATCTGTCTCATAAGAGACCAATGCACAATCAACTGAAGTGTTTAAGTGAACATTAATACTTAAGCACTTTGGGTTGTGTACACTACAATAGTACTTGGCAATTGATAGTTAATCACTACAGGATAAACCTGATTCTAACCATTTAAAAAACAGATTTAGATGAAATCATTAAACCACATCCGCTTGCTCTATAGTTGGGCAGTAGCTATATTGCTTACGTTGGTATTTTCAGCATGCCAGAAAGACCTTGATGATCAAACCTATCAACAAGATGAAATTTCCACTGACCTGAAGTATAAAAATGGGGGAGGGTTACAGCGCTACGATGCTTATGTCATTCAATCCTGGTATGAGCTGATGCTGGACCTGGCAATTGAAACGCCCGGTCATACCCCACCCGTATTGGCAAGAAGCTTCGGATATACAGGGGTAGCGCTTTATGAATCCCTCGCGGGTGATATGCCCAATCACCATTCATTGGTGGGCCAATTAAATGGGTTGAATTCAATTCCACAAAGAAAATATGGTAATTCATACCATGCGCCCATTACTGTTAACGCTGCGCTGGCAAGTATCATTAAACAGCTGTTCCAAAATGCCTCTGCGGCTAATCTCAGCAACATAGATGCCTTAGAGGCGGCCAATAACAATTTATATGCCGGGCGGGTAAGCCAACAGATCATGAACCGTTCTATTGATTATGGGCGTGCCGTTGCGGGGGCGGTTTTCAATTGGTCACAAAGCGACGGGGGTGACCAGGCTTACCTGTATAATTTTCCGCCAGAATACATCCCCCCTGTGGGCCCGGATAAATGGGTTCCCACGCCCCCTCTGTTTCGGCCTGCCTTGTTGCCTTACTGGGGAAATAACAGGAACATGGTACTGGCCAACAATGTTGGTCCCGTGGATCCGCCTGATCTGCCGGCCTTTTCCAGTACCTCCGGATCTTTCTTTTACAATGCAGCCTATGAAGTGTATGACACAGGACTGCACCTTAGTGCGGAACAAGCGGAAATTGCAGAGTACTGGGATGATGGTGCTGGCACATTCACTCCTCCCGGGCACAATATGGCCATCGCTTTGCAAATGATCCGCAATCAGGATCTTAATTTATATCGGGCTGCCGTTCTGCTGGCAAAATTGGGGATTGCAGAAAATGATGCCGGAATTGTTTGCTGGAGGGCGAAGTATAAAGCAAACCTGCTACGGCCTGTCACATTTATCCAGACCTATATAGACCCTGCATGGAACTCGCTGATCACAAATCCGCCATTCCCCACCTACACCTCGGGGCACTCCACTTTTTCAGGAGCCGCGGCTGCTATTCTTTCGGCTGAACTTGGAAATACTGTTTCGTTCACCGATAGCACTAAAATAGCGTATGGATTTTTGCCCCGTTCATTTAGTAATTTCACTGCATACGGGCAAGAAGCAAAAGATTCAAGATTATACGGCGGGATCCATTACGTCTTTGATAATGAAAATGGCTTTGAATGCGGAGAACGGATTGCACACAATGTAGAACAGCTTAAATGGTGAAACATGGTCTTACAATTAAAACTTAACAATAAATAATTATGAAGAACACATTAAAATTTTTATCGCTAGTAATTATTATGGTTTTGTTCTCTTGTAGTAACGAACCATTAATAGAAAGTGAAACGCCATTACTATCGGTTGCAAGTAAATCTGCAGCTGATAAATCAACTGTGCTAATTAAGGATCATAACTTAAATGAGATTATGGGAAGTTCATCAACCCTCCATCGAAACAAAAATGGAATTACGGTAAATTTTAAAACTAATGGGTTAATCCCAGGAAATGCATATACTATATGGTTTGTAGTCTTTGGAGATGAGCCGGGCCCACCATCTTCTACTCATGCTGCTGGTCATATCATAGGTGGAAGTGGGAAAGGTAATTTTTCTGGACATCTAAGGGTTGGGGATATTTTTGATCACCCTAACATTATGACCGTTTTTAATAACCCGCTAACAGCTGAAGTTCATGTGGTAGTACGTACTCATGGACCAGCTCAGATGGGAATGATACCTGACCAGTTACAAACTATTGATGGTGGTTGTACATCTGGTTTTCCATCAGGTCCAACTCTACATGCAGACTCTGATATAGTAGGGTATTGTGCTAATATACAAGTTGCTATACATCCTGCTATAGATTAAAATTATAGCGTATTGATAATCTAGATAATTATTATCTTAAAAAATGGAAACTAATAGTTTCCATTTTTTATTTTCCCCCCGGTCGTGAATATTTGACTTTAATAGGAATTTACATCCTAAAGGGAATTTCTTTGTTTCGTATCTAAGTTTCCCATCCAAACCCCGTCTCCCTAAGGTCTATATAGACGAAACGCTTGGAGACTCATTTTCTTCAAAATCCCATAAAACGAACGTTTGATAGGACAGGGTTAAAAATTTAATCATTCAATTAAATCGAAAAATATAAGGACTTCCCAGAATGGGATTTTTAAACTATTTATAAAACCTCACCAATATCTTATGATCAATTTTATAAGATTTAAATCGATTTGCATCGTTTTGATAAACCTTTTCTATATTTAGTGTACGAAAGCGTCAAAACGTCGTGATAGGTGTCCTAATTGGTGTCCTATCTTGAAAATATTGAGATAACATATTGATTTTCAAAGGGTATGCGGTGGAGATTCTAACGCTGCCACCCCGACGAACCACTTTTCAAGTGGTATCAATACCCTGCTAATCGTATGATTTGCAGGGTTTTTTATTTTCCTTGTATTCATTTGAATCCATTTGAAACCATCCTTTTGGTGTGTAATTCGGTGTACAGAGCGGTACGCAATTTGTTGTAAATTTAAATAGCATTTAGCCCATTTAGATGTAGTCTTTAAACAAAAAATGTTTAACTAAAAAGACTTATAACATGCGTACGGACAGCACATTAGGAGTGATCTTCTTCACTCGGAAGAAAAGGAACGATCCCGAAAAACTGGATAACTACATATGTTGAAAAGACTGGGACTAAGATGGTAGTCAAGTTGCTATAATAACTTTTGAAGATGTCTTTATATACTGCCTTCGCCGGTCTTCGTTGTTACAACTTGCATAAATCTTGGAATAGTCAATAGGGTTGGGGTAAAATTTGTTATATTTAAATGTTTAAATGCATAATTACCCGAACTTCTTAATTTTTTAGTTAATCAATGATTTATATGATGAACCGGATAAAAGAACTTAAATACTTTACTTTGATAATGCTCCTGATTAGCTTTATAGCTGCCGGATCATTAAGTTCCTGCAGGGAACAAAAAAAACAGGAAAACTCTGAACTAAGTGACGAACATCCTGAAGGGGAAGAACATCCTGAAGGCGAGGAGCATATGGATTCTATACCAAAGTGACCTTAGCTGATTTTTGGGGATTTCTCAGTCACTTTTCCTGTGAAACGAAAAAAATGTTTTTGCCTGGACAGGAGTATTGCCAACTTCCATTAGGGGGTATGCTAGAAAGTTGATCGATCCCGATTGAGGTCCTGGTTCTATTATCAGGTCCCTCCCACGGCTGAATTCGATACGGTTTGCAGGATGGCGGCCAAAGTAATAGGTTGCCAGGGCCGTGTATTTATTGGCTTCACTAATATCCACAGGCCACCATTTTTCCTCGGCATAAAATTCAGCCCAACAGTGATAGCCATCGATCCCCCCTTCGTCCCGTTCAGATGGCACCGCCGCCCCTATAGCAAATCGGGCGGGTATCCCCGCAGATCTCGCCAGGGAAATGAACAATGAGTGGAACTCCGTGCAATTGCCCGTAAGGGCGTCGCAGGCGTATACCGCATCACCCTTACCATAATTCCCCCATTTCATATAGCGCATATTGTCTATGATATAATCGTATAGCGCCCGTGCCTGCATGATGGTACCTTCCTCTCTTTTATTTCCAATGATGGAATCCGCCAGGATCCCGAAACGATCCCCGACAGGCATCAGGACACTGGCTTTCAGGTAATTTGTGGGAGACGAATTGTCCTCATATGGGTTTTTCTCGTGTCTTTCCACATCGTATGTGAGTTCCACTTTCTTGCCGCTATTTTCCGGGGATAGTTCCATATATAATATAGTGTTGCCATATTGTTTTTCCGATAGCATTCGATGGTTCACCGGGGCTACTAGGGATATTAAATTAATAGTTTGAAAGCGGTCACTTTGCGGTACGGGAATCCACATTTTAGCCGGTTCGTTCATTTCAGGCAGGGTAACTTCATAACGGAACTCAAATCTGTCCTCTCCTTCAATCACCCCTAGCAATTTAGAGGATGCCTTTTGGACAGGCACCTTATACCAGGTCTTGTCCTTACGTTGTTTCCAGGTGTAAAAAGGTTTACCATTAAGCTTGTGCACGGTCGTTTCAGTAACGGTCATATTACCCGGGTCGCCTTCAAGGAAAAAATCCACATCATAGACATCACCGCTAACATCGGCCAGATCAACACAGGCAAAATGACGCCGGGTTCCCAGGGTGGACAGGTATTCCGTATGTACACGTACCAGCTGCAGTCGCAGTTCTTTCCCTTCCATATTCAAGTGAAAATACCCGCTTCCGTCCTCTACCTTTTTAGCAATATTGGCTTTAATACCAGCTTCTATATCGGCGGTAACTACCCTGGGAATATCATTAGCCGCAAGCGTTTTAACTTCTTCTTTCTGCTTTAGGCCTGTATTGCAGGCCGTCATTGCAGCAAACATAAAGACAAATACATTCCGGGGGTCCTTCATACAATGATCAGATTAATGATGGTTTAAATTTACAATAATTCCAACGTTCTCCCAACAGGGAAGATTTTCCCCTGGGATCAGCAATTCGCCTTCCTAACCGGTAGCGACGGGGGTATTTCAAATTTCATCCGGGAGGGTCAATTTGAGTTTCCCAAGGATCCGGAGACAGTACCTGGATTGAGGACCAAGGGATCCCCAGATACGATTTCGAAAGAGATTGGAGCCTGGATTTTAATGTATTTTGAACTCATCTGATTATTTAATCGAAAAGAGAATTCCCCGCAGCTTGCTGCGGAAATGTCATTCCCGCAAAAGCGGGAATCCAAATGACGGAATTTCGTTTTTCGACCTTTAGGTCGAAAAAAAACCGGCGAAACCTGTGCCGGGCCTGTCGAGGTATACCCCTGTAGCCTAAAGGGCAGGCAGGGATAGTTGCCCGCCAGAGGCGGGTAAATTTTTAAGAAATTCTTTATTTCAACTAAAGTGACCTAATTACTTGCCTTTTTTTCCTACTTATCAGTAGCTAGCAGTGAACTTTTGCGGAAGATTTTCAGTTTATTTCTAACTAAAAAGTGATATTATGCAAGCAAAAATCACCTTCAGTAAACTTAGATAGACAGAAGTTAGTTTAATCCTATTTCCTCAGCAGTTCAGGCCCTCGTCCAACGATTCCATTATTTAGCTGATTACGATGCGATTTACACCAATAATCGTTTGGTATTTAATTACATTTATATAGTTCCTTCAAGAAGTCTGAAACATCTCTTTTATGAGACATCCACTAAACCTTCTTGCGATCGTTTCTTGCCTTTTGCAGCTTACGTGTGGAAGACATACTGAAGAAGTGGATAGTTTTGGTTTCAAACCTCCCCGTATTGTCGAAGCAAAGACCTCTAACGCACCACTAAACAAGATACTACCTCCAGAAGTGATTGCCGTTTCCGGTGTAAAAAAAATTGTCGCGGGTAATCCGGAAATAGTAAATCTTAAATCCAATGTTTTCCCTGCTAGAACAGAACGAACAGTATTAGCAGGTGCCCCTAAGCTATTTATAGCGAACGGAGAGGACTATAAGTTGCCAAAAATTGTAACCGTTATTGGTAGTCCGTTTATAGCCGGCCCCCCGGAAATTATTTTGCTTAAAGAACCATTTATAAAAGAAAATAATCCTGATAGCTTTAGTTCAATCAAAGCGATGCATGGGCTAAACAGTAATGAAATTTCCTCTTTGTACCAGGATAAGGCCGGTAACTTATGGATTGGTGCATGGTGGGGGGGTGTGAGTAAGTATGACGGAAGATTCCTGACCAATTATTCGGTAGCACAGGGCTTAAGCAGTGATGTTGTCAGCTGCGTTATGGAAGATAAAAGCGGTAATATATGGATTGCGACTACCGTTGGCGGCGTAAATAAATTTGATGGAAGATATATTACCCACTATTCCACAAAAGAAGGGCTAAGCGACAATTTTGTTAATTCAATGCTAGAAGATCGAAATGGAGAAATGTGGTTTGCTACGGTCAATGGGCTGAACAGGTATGATGGTCATTCATTCACCCATTATACTATGGCCCAGGGACTTCCTTCCAACACAATTCTGGGTTTGTTTGAGGATAGTAAGGGAAATCTATGGGTTGGCGCCAATGGGGGATTGGCCAAATTCGATGGCCATTCATTTCTAAATTATACAATGGCCCTTGGCCTGGAAGATAACACCGAAGTTGGAAATATGGTTGAGGATAACATGGGAAATCTTTGGTTTGCAACAAGTAATGGGCTTTATAAATATGATGGTAAATACCTAAGCCAATATACAACGGAAGGGGGTTTAAGTTCCAACAGGATCTCAAAAATTATAAAAGATAGTAGCGGAGACATTTGGATTGGTACCTGGGATCATGGTGCAAACAAGTACGATGGAAAATCATTTACTCAATTCGGCGTTGAACAGGGTTTGGGAAATGATTTGGTATCGGCGATAATACAGGATAAACACGGCACTATCTGGCTGGCTACAACAGCAGGCGTTAGCAAATATAATGGAAATCTATTTAGCCATATCGTGCCGTTAAGGCAGGAAGAAGTGGAATGTCTCCTGGCAGATGAACGAGGAAATATCTGGATCGGCACAGGAGCCGGTAACGCCTTAAATAAATATGATGGCAGGTCACTATCCCGCTATACAACCTCCCAGGGATTAAGCAGTACCGCCATAAATCAAATAATCGAAGATAGATATGGAAATATCTGGTTCGGTGGGAGGGGCGGTGTCGATAAATATGATGGCACCTATTTTACCAATTATTCTACTGGCGAAGGATTAATTGATAATGCAGTTTTTTGCCTGCTGGAAGACAAGAGTGGGGATCTTTGGTTTGGCACAAATAATGGGCTGAGTAAATTTGATGGAAAATTTTTTACCAATTATTCGATTGAACAAGGTTTAAAAGACCAAGCCATCTTTTCCCTGCTTGAAGATCATCTCGGCAATATATGGATTGGTACAGATAGTCAGGGAGCGTATTCATTTGATGGGATTACCTTCACGCATTTTGATATGGCACATAGCTTAAGTCATCCGATGGTACTGGGAATGATCGAAGATAAAAACAACAATATCTGGTTTTGCACGGCTATGGGTGTAAATAAATTTGATGGGAAATATTTTACCTGGTACACCACGGAACAGGGATTGAGCAATAATATCACCAAGAATGTATTGGAGGACAAGAACGGAAATATCTGGATCGGAACTATTAATGGGATGAACCTGTTAGAATCAGGGATAACGACATCATATACCTCAACAAATGCAAGCGTTTCAATATTTAAAAAATATACGGTTTCCGAAGGATTTTTAGGCGGAGGGACCTATGAAAATTCTATAACACAGGATAGCAACGGGAATATTTGGATAGGCGCAACGGACAGGGTTGCCAACTTTCACCCCGAAGGTGATATTCCGGATACTATCCCGCCAACCATACAGTTTAGCGGCATTTCCCTGTTCAATGTGGATATCAATTGGCTCGACGCAGAGAAGAAACAAGATTGCACGATCACCCTGGGCAATGGTTCGAAGTTGAAGAATTTTAAATTTAACAATCTCACAAAGTGGTACAACCAACCTGAAAACCTGCATTTAAATTACGACAATAATTATGTGACTTTTAAATTTATTGGTATTACTACTTACCGACCCAAAGAAGTAAGGTACCAATATTTCCTTGAAGGCCTTGATCAGAACTGGAGTACTATTATCGATCAGCCCGAAGCCACCTATAATAATTTACCTTACGGAAAATACACTTTCAAAGTAAAAGCTGTAAACAGTGAGGGATATTGGAGTACCGAATTGAATTATTCGTTTGCGATTGTGCCGCCCTATTGGCATACCTGGTGGGCATACTTGTTATATGCTCTTGGATTTTGCGGAATGCTATGGATGTTTACATGGTACCGTTCCGCCAGGCTGAAGGCGGAGAATACCCGGTTGGAAGAAAAAGTGCAAGAACGGCAGATGGAACTGGAACAATCCGTCATCGAAAGATATCAACTGATCAAAAAAGTAGAAGGCCAGGAAGCGTTATTAAAAGAACGGTTGCGCATAAGCAGGGAGTTGCATGATGATATAGGAAGCACCCTTAGCAGTATTTCCATCTATAGCGAAGTGGCAAAAAAACGTAGCGCAAAAAAAGAAAATACCAATGAAGTGCTTTCAAAAATTGGTCATGCATCGCGAGAACTAATAGACAGGATGAACGATATTGTCTGGAGTTTAAATCCCCAGAACGAAAGCTTTGAGCAATTACAAAACCGTATGATGGCCTTTGCAGCCATGATCCTTGCCCCGTGTAATATTCTCTATGATTTTAAGGCTGATGAAGAACTAAAAGGAATTCAGTTCACAAGGGAACAGAGAAAAAATATCTTCCTCATTTTTAAAGAAGCCTTACACAATATTGTGAAATACGCAGATTGTAAATCTACGTGCATATCGCTTTTTGTAGATAATGATAATTTGATAATGGTAATAAAAGATGAGGGAAAAGGTTTCGACGTCTCTCAAATAGCTGCGAATGGAATATTTGCGGAGGATGAAACCTTAGGTGGTAATGGAATTAAGAATATGCATGCAAGGGCAGATCAATTGAACGCAAAGTTGTGCATTCATTCAAAAATAAAAGAGGGAACAACTATTCAATTAACATTACAACTCTAAATATCTTTCCGGAGACTACCAGATTTGGTAATGGATAGTTTTTCAAAAAGAATACAACTTTGCATAAATAAGCAGAGATGAACGGAATTAAGGTAGTTATATTTGACGATAATGATTCGCTGAGAGATTCCGTATCCATGCTTTTGGTGGATTCTGAAGATTTCACACTTACCGGATCCTATTCCAACTGCCTTGATGTGACGGATAATATAAGGATACCAAACCGGATGTGGTGATCATGGATATTGATATGCCGGGTATGGATGGTATTGAAGGGGTAAAAGTGATACGCAAGAATTTCCCTACTGTTCAGATACTAATGTTTACCGTTTTTGCTGATGATGAAAAAGTTTTTGCGGCCATAAAAGCAGGTGCTGCCGGTTACATTTTAAAAAATGCGGAACCCCAAAACCTGCTCCACGCCATTTCGGAGGTATATAACGGAGGAGCCCCTATGACACCAGACATAGCAAGAAAAGTATTGCACCAACTTCAAAATATGCTTCCTGAAGAAAAAAAGGATTATCATTTGAGCACCCGTGAAAGTGAAGTGCTCGGCCTGCTCGTGGAAGGATATTCATATAAAATGATCGGTGGTAAACTGAATATCACCTATGATACCGTCCGTGACCATATGAAAAAGATCTATGAAAAGCTTCATGTGGCTTCTATGACGGAAGCAGTGGCAAAGGCAATAAATCAAAAACTCTTTCCCGGCAAATAACTAAGCGGCAGGCAGCTGACAGTAACTCAAAAATGCTACTCTAATATCCTGTTTTAAAAGCTCTTAATAACTATCTGATTTAAATATTGAATCCTATCGCTGTTATTATCCAGGATGCGACATTACCACTTATGCTCCTTGCGCTCCGCAGCCGATCCAAAAATCACTTTAATTAGTATGGATCCGACTAAATAATTTCGATTTAACCCTTGCATTCGATATTAGATCCTTGCCCTACATATACTACCACTTTCGGTAATTGACATGAGGCGTTAGAAGGCCTATCTTTATTTAGGACCATTGCTAGGATATTTTCTGGTAGCACAGTTTTTTTATTCACCATTTAAACAAAGGTACATTATGAAAAACAAAGTTTTTACCCAGCTGATCAGTTGCACAGCGCTCATCATTCTGGGCTGCAGCAACGAAGATATTGTGTCCCCGGAAGTGACACAGGGAAAACAGGAATCTGTTATAAGCAAGGCCAACCCGCAGGGGAAGACCGGTGCGACACAGATATCGGGGGTCGGCTTTTTTGCTGAAACTTCTGAGTGTGACGCTGTTAGTGAGGGTGCCGGTTATGCTGTAAGAATGACAGGGGACCTGGAAGGTTGTCTGTATGTATTCGTTGACGAATACAATTGCTCACCGAGCGGGACTTACCGGGAAGCGGGGAGGGAACACTTCGTGGGCACCTACAAAGGAGTTCCTGGCACATTCTGGACAGGTTACAAATTCGAGTCTAAGTTCGAGGGTTGTGCTGATGACGGTTCCCCATTAGGAGCTGAAATCTTTGGCCGTTGCCAACATCCTGTTGTGAAGGGCAGCGGCGATGGTATCTTCGAAGGTGTCACTGGACGAATGGATTTCAAGGACGACATTGAAGCGGGAAATTTCCCATACAGGGGTCACCTAAAGTTCTAAAGTTCGACGGAATATGAATTATTGAATCCAACAATAGAAATATTAACCTTAAAATTAGAAATCATGTGTAAACAAGCAAGAACCTTGTTCCGCAAAAAAATTAGTATCACTGGTACATTCACTTTAGTAGCCTTATCATGTATCCTTATTGGGGTGTTGGCAGGCTGCAATAAGGATATGGTTGATCTGAATACGGAGCCAGAAATAATGCCCACAGCGAAAAGTAAGATAAAGTCGGAACCCGGCCCCGCCCAACTGCTGGCATCCGGGTTGCAGGGCGCATTGGGCAGCACAATCGGCCCTGGTGGTGCACTATATGTCACTGAGAGTTTGGTCGGCAGGATCTCACGCATCGACCCAAAGACAGGCGAGGTCACCACGTTCGCCAGTGGATTGCCACCCTCGGATATCGGTGGAGTTTTTGACATCGCCTTCCTCGGTGGGACTGCCTACGCACTGGTCACGCTGGTAGGCCCTCAGTTCGGTAGCAGCGATGTGGTTGGCATCTATCGAATAGACGGACCAGAAAGCTTTACGGTTATCGCCGACATTGGAGCGTTTGCCATTGCCAACCCACCTACCACTTCGTACTTCGTTGATACAGGGGTGCAGTTTGCTATTCAGACCTATCACGGCGGATTCCTTGTGACAGATGGCCATCACAACCGTGTGCTGCATGTTACACGCGATGGCGAGATTTGTGAGTTCAAGACGTTTGAAAACATTGTGCCGACCGGGCTTGCATTGAAGGGCAACACGGTATACATGGCCGAAGCCGGACCTGTCCCCCATCTTCCGGAAAACGGCAAGGTGGTCTCGTTTAGTTCGAAATCGCCCCTGGTTACTGAAGTAGCCTCCGGTGCGAGGTTGCTGGTCGATGTAGAGTTCAACCGCGGTGGTTCCCTATATGCACTTTCTCAGGGAGTATGGAATGGTGTTGAGGAGGGTGATCCGGCTGACCCGAACACCGGCTCACTGGTGAAGGTCAATAAAGACGGGACATTCACCGTAATCACCGAGGGATTGGACAGACCTACCTCGCTGGAATTCATCAGTAACACAGCCTATATCGTTACCTTAACCGGGGAAATCTGGACAATAGAAGACGTGGATGGCCCTCCCTTCGGAGTCTAGGAATGAAAGCAAACTCCTGATGCCATAGCTATTTTAACTCCGGTCAGTCTTTATAGATCAGGTGAAGGTAATCCTCTTTTTAGGATGTATTCATGCCCTTCTCCATAGCAACACGCCCTTCCAATTATTATCGGGACAGGATTACCCAATGAAATAAGGTAATCCTGTTCTTTGTTTATTGTTTCTGGCTTTTGTGGAGCAAGCCATCCCAGATGTTATCGAAAGACACTCGCATTGTGAAACTTCAGTATGCTTGGTTATTACATTATCAGCCGTGATGCGGATGATTAGAATTTTTTATTGGCCAAGGGCGATAATCTCAAAATCACTTTTGACTCGTTCGTTTTTATTGTGACAATCAAAAAAAATTTATAAAGGAATTTTATACCTGCTTCCTTCTTCAGACCGGAAGAGTTTTATATAAAAATGGAACATTTGTATAAGACATAGATCCAAAACTTTTATTTTCCGATAGGGCTATGTCGTAATTTTATAAGACTGGCAAGAACACCCTGCGCTCTTGGCGCAGGGATGAATTGCCTTCGTGCGCAGCACGAAAACCGTACTTTTGCGTATGGTCAAAATTACAGAGGAAACCTGGCACTGGCACCATAACGTTTCGGAATGTT